>JAAXZS010000022.1 GCA_012719745.1 Clostridiales bacterium
GAAATATCTGTACCAATCCGGCCCGTGTGCGCAAGGTGACGTCTCAGCTTAAAACCGCGGGACTGATAGAGACCAAGGAGGGCAGTGAGGGCGGCAGCCAGCTGATCGGGGATCCGGAGTGCCTCACGCTGGAGCAGGTGCGCCAGGCGCTGCAGCTGCGGGTGGTGGATACCAACTGGCTCAGCGGGGATGCGGAAAAGCCATGTCTCATTGCCTCCGGCATGGCGGGCGTTATGCAGCAGATCATGGATGAGCTGGATGCGTGCTGCCGGGAAAAATTGAAGAAAATGACAATTGCTCAGATTGACAGACAAATTTTTGAGGATCACCGTCCGGAGACGGAAAAGAAATTTTTGGACAGCAGCCGAAAGGAGACAACAAAATGAAACAATATCAAAATGTAATCATCGGTTTCGGAAAAGCCGGCAAAACATTGGCGGGGGGTCTTGCCAAAGCGGGGCAAAGTGTGGCGCTGGTGGAGCGCTCCGCCGCTATGTACGGCGGCACCTGCATCAATGTGGCCTGCATTCCCACCAAATCTTTGGAAAACAGCGCCCGACTTTCTGCCGCACAGGGAGGCGGATTTGAAGAAAAGGCGGAGCGCTACCGGGAGGCAGTGGCGGAAAAGCGCCGTTTGACCGGGATGCTGCGGCAGAAAAACTATGATAAGGTAGCTTCCGCCGGTGCGGTGATCTATACGGGACTTGCATCCTTTGAAGATGCCCACCATATCCGCGTGACGCTGGCCGACGGCGGTGAAGAGATTCTGGAAGCGGAACGTATCTTCATCAATACGGGCGCCCGGCCCAATATACCCCGGATCGAAGGCGTGGAGGGGAACCGCTTCGTCTACACCAGCGAGACGCTGATGGAGCGGGAGGAGCTGCCCCGTCATCTGGTGATTTTGGGCGGTGGCTATATTGGTCTGGAATTTGCCTCCTATTTTGCCAACTTTGGCTCGCAGGTTACCATCGTGCAGCGGGACGCTGCGTTTATCCCCCGGGAGGATGCTGAGATTGCCGAGGCTGTTTTGAAGAGCCTGACTGACCGGGGCATCACCGTGCTGCGGGCGGCCAAGACATTGGCTGTGCGTGAAAGAGCGGACGGCGTCGATGTGGTGTTGGAGGTGCAGAATGCAGAGAAAGTGCTGCGGGCCGATGCGGTGCTGGCTGCCACCGGCCGCCGGCCTAATTTGGAGGGGCTAGTGCCAGAGAAAGCCGGTCTGGAGATTACCGATCGGGGCGCCATCCGTACCGACGAGCATCTGCGTACCAATGTGCCCCATATCTGGGCCATGGGCGATGTGGCCGGCGGACAGCAGTTTACCTATATTTCTCTGGATGACTTCCGCATTGTAAAAGCCCAGCTGCTGGGCGACGGCAGGCACACCACCGAAAACCGGGGCCCCGTGCCCTACAGTGTGTTTCTCGACCCACCCTTCTCCCGCGTGGGTATGACAGAGGCCGAGGCGGCAGCCAAAGGCTTTGATGTGCGCGTAGCACGGCTGCCGGCAGCTGCCATTCCCAAAGCGCAGGTACTGAAAAAACCGGTAGGCTTTTTGAAGGCAGTGGTGGACGGCAAGACGGGTCTTATTCTGGGTGCCCATCTCTTCTGCGCCGAATCCCATGAGATGATCAACCTGGTAAAGCTGGCCATGGAGGCCGGTATTCCTTATACCGCACTGCGGGATGGAATTTTTACCCACCCCACCATGAGCGAGGGGCTTAACGATCTTTTCGGAACGCTGTAAAAAAGCGGATTGACGTCAAAAAAAGAATACCGCCCAATGGGCGGTACTCTTTCTTTTGAGGGGAACAGATTTTGAGGAGTTTTTGGGCCCCAACGACAACAGCTGCACAGGCGGCCTGTGCAGTTGCTGTCTTATTTGAGGATAGAAAGGAAAAGCAATTCATGTCGTAAGGAATTACTGTGTTTAATGTACACCGGGCTTTCCTGTTAGTAAAGCGACAATTTGTCATGAAAATATGAAATAATGTCATAGATGAATGACTACACAGTCAAAAGGAAGCAATTTCCTTGCATGGCGGAGGTGCAGAGGATATAATAGTTCCATGAGATAAGTGCATGGATGAAGGCAGGTGCGGCAATTTGGACACGAAAAAACTGGAAGCCATGATGACAGCGGTGGAGCAGGGCAGCTTCACCCGGGCAGCAGACATGCTGGGCTATACCCAGTCCGGCCTGACACACATGATGAACAGCCTTGAAAAAGATGTGGGATTTCCGCTTTTGGTACGGGGACACTATGGTGTGAAGCTGACGCCTGCCGGTGTCCGCGTCGAGCCCCTGATCCACCGGCTGCTGGCGGCGGATGAAGAATTAAAACGGGAAATCATGCTGATCAATACGGCCAAGGAGGAGACAGTGCGTGTCGCCTCTTATGCCAGCATTGCCATGCACTGGCTGCCGGAGATGATCCAGCAGTTTCGTACCCGGTATCCGGGCGTCCATGGGGATATTCAGATGGGCAGCGTGGAGGAGGTTTATCGCTGGGTGCGGGAGGACAAGGCAGATATGTGTTTTGCAAGCCGCCAGGAGGGCATGACACTGGAGTGGATTCACCTGAAAGATGATCCCATGCTGGTGATTCTGCCCAAGAATGACCGGGCGGCGGGGCAGACCAGCTTTTCGGTGCGCCATTTTGACGGGCGGGAATTTTTGATGCCCTCCATGGGCTTCAGCCTGGACATTGGCCGGGTTTTCGACAGCTTTGGCGTCCATCCGCTGATCCGTCACACCCAGGTCAGTGATTCCGTGGTGATTTCCATGGTGGAGCACGGGCTGGGCATCAGCATTTTGTCGGAGTTGGTGCTCAAGGGGCGGAAAAACGATGTGCTGGCTTTGCCCATGAACCCACCCGCCGTGCGGGAACTGGGTGTAGCCGTCCGCTCAAAAAAGGAGTTGCGGCCTGCGGCCCGCCGCTTTTTGGCGGAGGCTGTAGATATGATCGAAACAATGTGAAAGATAGAATTACAGAAAGCGAAAATATATGTTGAATTTTAAAAACGTAACCATGCGGGATGCGGGCAAACTCCGTAAGTATTATACCGCCTGCGATTACCGCCTGTGTGAATATTCTCTGGGAGTCAAACTGATGTGGAGCAAGTGGCTGCACCCCGCTTTTGCGGAGGCCTGCGGCTGTCTTTTGATCCGCAATCAAATCGACGGGGTATACCACTTTGATTATCCCGTTCCCGGTCCGGCGGGCGATGTAGATGCCGCCCTGACGGAGATCGAGCAATACTGCACGAATCTGGGCATACGGCCCGTCCTCTCCGTGGTGCCGAAAAATGAGGCGTTGGATCTGATGACCCGGTATCCCTATGTCCGCATGTCCAATGAACGGGCCTGGCGGGATTACCTCTACCGGCAGGAGGATATGGCCAACTTTGCGGGACGGAAATACAGCGGACAGCGCAACCATATCAATAAATTCAAAAAAAGCTATCCGGAGGCTGTGTTTATTCCGTTGCACGCAGAGCAAAGAGAACTGATTGAGCGTTTTTGGGCGGATTATGAGAAAGTTTTTGAAAAGACCAGCGAGCAGGCTCGCCATGAGTTGGATTACGCCAAAAAGATGCTCTGCCTGATTGACCGCAACTGGTTCTGCGCCGGAGGACTGATGTATAAAGATCGCCTGATTGCACTAAGCCTGGCGGAAAAATGCGGTGATACGCTGATTATTCATATTGAAAAGGCTCTCTACGGCTATGAAGGCGTCTATCCCACAATGGTACAGTCCTTTGCCGCCTATTACGGCGATGGCATCACGGTTATCAACCGGGAGGACGACGCCTGCGACCGCGGCCTGCGGATTTCCAAAACACAGTATCACCCGGCGCATATGGGGGCCAAATACCGCCTGGAACTGGGCAACGAGCTGGACAATCTGCGGGAAATCCCCACACTGGAGACGCCCCGCCTAACTCTGACAGCCCTGCGGTCCGCAGACAAAGACGCCTACAATGTCCTGTGTCTGGACGACGAGCGAAACAAGTGGTGGGGCTATGATTACCGGGAGGATCTGAAGGGAGAGCTGACGGAGTCATATTTCCTGGATGTGGCGCACACGGATTTTCAGAATAAGCAGGCGGTCAACTTTGCCATCCGTCTGGACGGAAAACTGATCGGCGAGGCGGTACTGTACCGCTTTGACTGGCGGGGCGGCGCCGAGTTAGGCGCCCGCATCGCACCCGGCTATGCAGGCTCCGGCTATGGAACGGAAGCCTTTGCGGCGGTGGCCGACTGGGCGCTTTACCGGCTGCATCTGGAGCGGGTGGTGGCAAAGTGTTTCCGGGAAAATCAGGCATCTTACCGAATGCTTGCTTCCTGCATGACCCGCGCAGGAGAAGACGATACCTATTACTATTTCGAAAAGCTGGTATAAAGCGTCTCTGCCGGGTCACACTATCCCAAGGGGTGAGAGCGGATGCAGGGATATGAAGGCACGGTTCCCGTCATGCTGGAGATGGCGCTGCAAAAGAATAAGGTGGCGCTGAACTACTTTATGGGAATGCCTTATGAAGAACAACAGCACTTTGTAGCCGAAGCACCGGCCAACGAGGACGGAGCCGCCATGCAGGATTATGTGCGCCTGTTGACAGGCCGCATCGGATAGAACAAAAGCTGTCGGAGGAGAACTCCGACAGCTTTTTTTGCGTGCCGCCGCATAGTTTTTTCTGAATCCGTCATACTAAGAAAAAATGAGACGGAGGCAAGGCATGGGGCAGCAAAGAGAATCCTATCAGGAGCGGACAAAGCGGTTGGATGCGCTTTTGGGTGTGGGACGGAGTCTTGACATGGTGTCACGGGATCTGGTCATCGGCACACGGCGGGCCCGGCTCTGGGTGGTCAACGGCTATATGGAGGATAGCCTCTTGGAGCGAATGATTGACCACTGGCTGACGTTGCCGGAGCTGGACAAATCCCTGACGGCGGAGGATTTTGTGGCCCGCTGTGTCAGCGTCTGCGATGCCAAGGCGGAAGCGGATGAACAAAAGGCACTGACAGCGGTCTTTTCCGGCAAGACACTGCTGGTAGTGGAACATATGGCGGAGGACATTTTGCTGGATGTGAAGACCTATCCCGCTCGCTCGGTGGAGGAGCCCGACAACAGCAAGGTGCTGCGGGGCTCTCATGACGGCTTTCTGGAAACGCTGATGAAAAACGCGGCGCTGCTGCGCCGCCGGATCCGGACGCCGGAGCTGACCATCGAATCCCACAAAATCGGCACCCAATCCCACACGGATGTGGCACTGTGCTATCTGGAAAGCCGGGTGGATCGGAAGCTGCTGGAAACCATTCGCCAACAGCTGGCCGGCATTGATGTCAATTCCGTCTCCATGAGTCAGGAAAGTATCGCCGAGGCCATTGTGGGCCGCCAGTGGTACAACCCCTTTCCACGGGTGCGCTATACCGAGCGGCCGGACACGGCGGCGGCCAGTGTCATGGAGGGCAACATTCTGCTGATGGTGGACAATACCCCGGCGGTAATGATCCTGCCCACCACCATTTTCAGCTTCACCGAGGCCATCAACGACTATTATTTTCCGCCGCTGGTGGGCACCTATCTGCGTCTGGTGCGTCTGGTGGTATCGGTGCTGACGCTGCTTATCACGCCGTTGTGGTTTCTCTTGATAAAGTCGCCGGAAACGGTGCCGGAGAAGTTGGGTTTTCTGGCGGTGGAGGGGGAGTATTTTGTACCCCTGATTGTCCAGCTGCTGCTGTTGGAATTTGTGATTGATCTCCTGAAGCTGGCATCCCTCAATACGCCGGATGTGCTGAGCAATTCCTTTAGTATGCTGGGGGCACTGATCTTGGGCGATTTTGCGGTACAGGCCCGATGGCTGGTACCGGAGGTGCTGGTATATATGGCTTTTGTGGCCATAGCCAACTTTGCCCAGCCCAGCTATGAGCTGGGTTACGCCCTCAAGCTGATGCGGATGCTGCTGCTGGTGCTGACCTATGCGCTGGACTGGGTGGGCTTTGTGGCGGGGCTGACGCTGACCGTCATTTTGATCGTCACCACCCGCCCTATTGGCGGAAAGGGGTATCTCTATCCGCTGATTCCCTTTAATGCCAGGGCGATGCGGGCACTTCTCACCCGCCGACCCATAAGCCGGGAAAACACCTGAAAAAAGAGCCTGCTGCCATGGCAGCAGGCTTTCCTTTTGACCGTTTTCAGGTTGTTTTTCTTTACATTCTCACCCAAAATCGGTATAATACAAGGCATGTAACGAAAGACCAAAGGAGCGATCCAATGAAATATAAGATAAAAATATCCGCGACGGTGCTGACGGTGCTGATGGTTTTGAGCCTGCTCTCCGCCTGCGGCAGCGAAAAGGCCATGACACTGCGGGTGTGTGTGGCCGGCGTGCCCGGTACGCTGGACCCTGTCCGGATCACCACAGACAGTGAAAAAATACTGGTGGATCATCTTTTAGAAAATCTGATGAAAGTGAGCAATGACGGCTCCGGCGGCACCAAGGCCATACCCGGTCAGGCTCAGAGCTTTGAGCTGACAGATAATCTGGACGGAACGGAAACGTATACCTTTAAACTGCGCGGCAGTGCCTCCTGGTCTGACGGCCAGAAAGTGACGGCTCACGATTTTGAGTATGCCTGGAAGCGGCTGGCAGACCCTGTCACCGGCTCTCCCCATGCGGAGGTTTTGCGTATGGTGGCGGGCTTTGACGACGCCCGCTCCAATAACGACATGTCGCTGCTGCAAGTGACGGCGCTGAGCGATACAGAGTTGCAGGTAAATCTTGCCTATCGCTGCCCGTATTTTATTGACAGTATCTGCACCTCTCCTTATACCATGCCGGTTCGCGGCGACGCGGTAAGCGGGGCAACAGGCGACTGGTCGGCGGAGAATTTTCTGACCAACGGCCCATACACACTCACCGATCGAAGTGAAGAGCAGATGGCGGCGTCTGTGTCCGAAAATTATTACGATACAAAAAAACTGGGGCCCAGCGAGTTGCGGTTTATTTTCGCGGCGGACAGCGACGGAGCCATGCAGCTCTATAAGGAAAACGAGGTGGACTTCCTATGGCCTCTGCCGGAGAGCGAGACCACCGCTCTTGCCAAAGACGGCCTTTGGACGGCCGACGGCTACGCCTCGGTCTATACGCTTTTATTCAACCAGATGTCGGTGAGTGTCCAGAATGAAAGCCTGCGTCATGCCATGTCCCTGACTGTTGACCGCAATGCGGTGGTCAGCCTGCTGGGCGCTGCTACCCATCAGGCGGCGGGCGGCCTGATTCCAAGCGGCGTCAAGGACCCCTCCGATGCTTCGGATTATCGGAAGAGCTGTGGCGATCTGCTGGATAACAACCCGGAGAACTATGCCAAAAACTGTGAGATGGCCCGTCATCTGATGGCGGATGCGGGCTTTGACGCCCCGCAAGAAATTTCTGTGGACTATGTGTATGCCGACACCGCTGCGAACCAACAGGTGGCGGAGCTTCTGCGCAAGACGTGGCTGGAACAGCTGGAGCTGTCCGTCAGGCTGCACCCTGTCAGCGAGGCGGGCTTGGCCGAGGCACTTGGCAGCGGTGAATTCGTGCTGGCGGGTCTTTCTCTGACGACGATGCGAGATGACGCCACCGGCTTTCTGGATCGCTGGAACACCGGGGATGCCTCCAACTACGGCTTTTTCTCCAACAGTGCCTATGATATGCTGCTGCGTGTCATCCGTGCCTCCTCCAAGGCCGACGCCCGCAGTGCCTATCTGAAGGACGCGGAGGGGCTGCTGCTGGAAACGGCGCAGGTGATTCCCCTGTACTTTGACGCCACGGCCTATAAGCTGCGCGATGGGTTGGAAGGTGTTTTCCATGACGGATTAGGCAACTACTACTTCACAAGCGTGAACCGTGTAACCAAATAAAAAGAGGGCGCCGCGTCAGTAACGACGCGGCGCCCTCTTTTTTCCTTTTCAAATAGGAGCCGGAAGCGCTTTGGAAATGGACTTAGATGACTTTCCCGTTTTCCACCACGACGTTTCTGGCCCGGGTGATTTTCAGATCATGGGTCAGAGCTTCCGGCGGCAGCTGCTCCTTAAGCTGCTGCTCCGTCATGCCGTAAAGGGGCGCCATCTCCTTGTATCGCCGGGCAATCTCCTCTTCAGAAACAGTAATCTTTTCCCGGCGGGCAATCTCGTTCATGGCCAGCTCATAGCGGGCGGCGCTCTCGGCGCTCTGCCGGATCTGGTCACGCACCTGCTCCCGCGTCAGTTGCAGCGCGGTGAGATATTCCTCCATGCCGATGCCTTGATTGTGCAGCGTGCCCTCCAGCTCCCGCATGAGACTGTCCAGCTGGTTTTGCACCATAACCTCGGGAATTTCCACCTCCATGTCATCCAGCACCTGCTGGATAAGGGCGTCCTCATAGGCATCCTGCGCCTCCTGCTGACGGGCCTGCACGGCCTCCAGCATGATTTGCTGGCGGAGGGCCGAAACATCCTCAAAGCCGGCGCCCCGGGCGAATTCCTCTGTCAGCGTGGGTACCTCGCTGCGGCGAATCTCGTGAACCATGACACGGAACATGGCCTCCTTACCGGCCAGCTCGGGGGTATACTCCTTGGGAAAGGTCACGTGGATCTCCCGGGTCTCGCCGGTACGCATCCCGCAAACCTGTTCTTCAAAACCGGGAATAAACATGCCGGAACCCAGCTGCAACGGATAATTTTCTCCTTTTCCGCCCTCAAAAGGCACCCCGTCCACAAAACCCTCAAAGTCCAGCACGGCGGTGTCGCCGGCGGAGGCAGGACCCTCAATGGACGATTCTTTTTTGTGATTGCGCAGATAGTCGGCCACGGCGCTTTCCGTATCGTCTCCGCTGAGCTCCACCGCCTCTCGGCGGGCCCCCAGACCCTTGTAGCTGCCCAGCTTCACTTCGGGATAAAGATCGGCCAGTGCGGCAAAGGTATAGCCCTCCGGCCCGATGGTCACAATGCGCAGCGTGGGGGAAGCGATCAGCTGCAGACCCTCCTGCCGGACGGCCTCCACCAGTGCGGGGGGGAAGGTGGCGTTGACAGCCTCCTGATAAAAGCAGTCGTCGCCGTACTGGGTTTCCAGTGCGGCACGGGGAGCCTGTCCGGCCTCATAGCCCTCCACCGGAAACTGCTCTTTTTGCTCTGCATAGGCCTTTTGAAGAGCCTTCTGCCAGGTATCCTTATCAATGTCGATCAGCAGCTCCACCTGGTGACTGCTCTTCTTTTCCACTTGCGCCATGTTATTTCCTCCTACTATTGTCCGCAAAAGCGGTATCATGAAGACAGTATAATACGAATGGGGTAAATTGTGCAAGAATAGTCTTCACGAAAAGGGAAAAATGTGCTATTATGAGATGCAAATAATTCCCTCCCGGGTCATCAAGGAGAGTTTCTATGCAGCGTCTTAAGTTAGTCATCAAAAGCTTTGTGCAAGAGCATCCCCATGTCTGGTGGAGCCTCTATGTGCCTGTTTATCTCCTCATGTATTTCACCATTGAAAAGGTGGTCAAGGGGCCCTACTGGTACACCCAGCTGCCCATCGACTACCAGATCCCCTTTGTGGAGGAGTTTGTCATATTCTACGACATCTGGTTTTTCTATCTGGTTGCCGTGGGGGTCTATCTGATTTTAAAGGACGGCGAGGGCTTTCGCCGCTATATGTGGTATATCATGATCGGCTACACGGTCAGCACGCTGATCTGCGCGCTGGTGCCCAATGCCCAGGCGCTGCGGCCGGACGTCATGCCCCGCCACAATGTGTTTACCTTTTTTGTCCAGTGCATCTATAACGCGGATACCAACACCAATGTGTTTCCCAGCGTCCATGTGGTGGGCGCCATCGGCGGCCTGATTGCCGTCTGGCGGACAAAGGGGCTGCGCCGGTGGTACTGGCGTGCCGGTGTAACGGTGTTAGCGTCGCTGATCATGGCGGCAACGCTTTTAATCAAGCAGCATGCGCTGATCGATCTCATTGCCGGTGTGGCGGTCAGCATCATCACTGCCGTGATCGTCTATGTATTTCTGGACCGGGTAAGGAAGAAAAAGCTGGCACAGCAGGCGCCTGACGGAGAAAAGGCGAAGGAGGAACCTGTATGACATATATGGAATACGAGGACGTTCCTATTTTTAAAGGAATCAAGGGCGCGGAGTGTGACCGGATGATGGACTGCTTCGGCGTGGTTTCCCAGCGCTTTGCCCCCGACGATGTGATCTATGACTTTGACGATAAGCGGGATATGATCGGTATTCTCGATCAGGGCAGCGCCGTCATCGTGCGTTTGGATGAAAAGGGCAGCCGCACCATTTTGGAGCGGCTGGAGCCGGGCGGCGTTTTCGGCGAGATGCTGATGTTTGAAAATGTCACCGGCGACAGTGTGCAGGTAATCTGTGAGAAAAGCTGCCGTGTCTGGTTTATGCATGCCGATCAGGTGACAAAGCGCTGCGAAAACGCCTGCGCCCATCACAGCCAGCTGGTGGAAAACATGTTTCGCCTGGTGGCGGAAAAGGCCTCCGACCTCTCCGAGCGGGTGGAGGTGCTCAGCCGCCGCAGTATCCGGGATAAGCTTTTGTGCTATTTCGTGATGCAGACGGCCAAGACGCATTCCACCGCCTTTACGCTGCCCTTCTCCCTCAGTGCGCTGGCGGATTACATCTCCGCCGACCGCAGCGCCATGATGCGGGAACTGCGGAAAATGCGTGAGGATCGGATGGTGGATATTTCCGGTCGTCAGGTAACGCTGCAAAGGAAGTCGGCGTAAGACAGAACGTCATGTTTGGCGCAGGGGGGAATTGACGAAAGGACATCCCCTGTGTTAGAATGAATGCGGCAAAATTCAGCCAGCATAGAAGGAAAAGCAATACTCCGCAAGAATCACGATTTTAGGAAAGAAGGATCGAATATGTATCGCGTTGTAACAAGAAAGGAACTGAACCCCAGCGTTACACTGCTGGAGATTGAGGCTCCCATGATTGCCAAAAAGGCAGAGCCCGGCCAGTTCATCATTCTGCGTGTGGATGAAAAGGGCGAGCGCATTCCCCTGACCATTGCCGGCTATGACCGTCAAAAGGGAACGATTACCATTATTTTCCAGATCGTGGGCGCTACCACGGAAAAGCTAAACCACAAAAAGGAAGGCGAGTTCCTGCAGGATTTTGTGGGCCCGCTGGGCAAGCCCACGGAGACCGAGGGCCTGAAGAAAGTGGCCGTGGTGGGCGGCGGCGTGGGCTGCGCCATTGCATGGCCTGTTGCCAAGAAGCTGCACGATGAGGGTGTAGAGGTTCACTCCGTCATCGGCTTCCGTACCAAGGACATCGTCATTCTGGAAGATGAGTTCCGCGCCTGCAGCGATGTGCTGAAGGTCTGCACCGACGATGGCACCTACGGCGAAAAGGCACTGGTGACCCAGGCACTGGAGGAACTGATCAAGGCGGGCAACGAGTATGACGAGGTCATTACCATCGGGCCCATCGTTATGATGAAGTTTGTCACCGGCGTAACCAAAAAATATAATGTGAAGACCATTGTGTCCATGTCCCCCATTATGATCGACGGCACCGGCATGTGCGGTGGCTGTCGTTTGACCGTGGGCGGCGAGACCAAGTTTGCCTGCGTGGACGGCCCCGATTTTGACGGTTTCCAGGTGGACTTTGATGAGGCCATCAAGCGCGGCGCCATGTACAAGGGCTTTGAGGCGCAAAAGCGCGACGAGGCTTGCAATCTGTTCAAGCAGGAGGTACGGTAAAATGGCTAATATGAGTTTGAAGAAAAATGAGATGCCCTCTCAGGATCCCAATGTCCGCAATAAGAATTTCCTGGAGGTGGCTCTGGGCTATACCGAGGAGCAGGCACTGGACGAAGCGGCCCGCTGCCTCAATTGTAAGAATCATCCCTGCGTGGGCGGTTGCCCGGTGCAGGTGCAGATTCCCGAATTTATCAAAAAGATTACCGAGAAGGACTATGAAGGTGCTTTCCAGGTGATTCATCAGACAAGCTCCCTGCCCGCCGTCTGCGGTCGTGTCTGCCCCCAGGAGAGCCAGTGCGAAAAGTACTGCATTCGTGGTGTCAAGGGCGAGAGCGTGGGTATCGGCCGTCTGGAGCGTTTTGTAGCTGACTGGCACAACGCCCATGCCACCGAAGCCGCTGCCAAGCCCGCTTCCAACGGCCATAAGGTGGCGGTCATTGGCTCCGGCCCCTCCGGTCTGACCTGCGCGGGCGATTTGGCCAAAAAGGGCTATGAGGTCACCGTGTTTGAAGCGCTGCATCTGGCCGGCGGCGTGCTGGTATACGGCATCCCTGAATTTCGTCTGCCCAAGGCCATTGTCCAAAAGGAAGTGGACGGCCTGAAGGCGCTGGGCGTAAAGGTGGAGACCAATATGGTCATCGGCCGTGTCTGCTCTATTGACGAGCTGATGGACGAATATCATTTCGAGGCTGTTTTCGTGGGCTCCGGCGCAGGCCTGCCCATGTTCATGCACATTCCCGGCGAGAACCTGAAGGGTGTGTATTCCGCCAACGAGTTCCTGACCCGTATCAATTTGATGAAGGCCTATAAAGAAGACTCCGACACCCCCATCATGAGCCTCAAGGGCAAAAAGGTGGCCGTGGTGGGTGGCGGCAACGTGGCAATGGACGCCGCCCGCTGCTCCAAGCGCCTGGGCGCCGATGTGTATGTGGTCTATCGCCGCGGCATGGAAGAACTGCCCGCCCGTCACGAGGAAGTGGAGCACGCCGTGGAAGAGGGCATTATCTTCAAGACGATGAACAACCCCGTCAAGATCAACGGTGATGAAGGCGGCAACGTGGCCTCTATGACCTGCATAGCCATGGAGCTCGGTGAGCCGGATGCCTCCGGTCGTCGCCGTCCCATCGAAAAGGCCGGCTCCGAGTTTGATCTGCCGGTGGACGCCGTGATCATGTCCCTGGGTACCTCTCCTAATCCCCTCATCAAGAACACCACCAAGGGGCTGGAGATTAACAAGAAGGGCGGCATCATCGTCAATGAAGAGGGCCTCACCTCCCGCGAGGGCGTGTATGCCGGCGGCGACGCCGTCACCGGTGCTGCCACGGTCATTTTGGCTATGGGTGCCGGCAAGCTGGCCGCCAAGTCTATTGACGAGTATTTGACGGAAAAGTAAATCGTACATCAAAAAATCCTGTCAGCCATGCTGACAGGAGTTTTTATATTTATATTAAAAATCTACGACGCCGTTTAAAACGCGGAGGTCATAGGGTTCATACACCACCTTGCGGTAGGCGTCCACATCCAGCTTCACGCCTGTCCAGTCCGAATGAATCTCGCCGGTCTGCTTGATGAGAATGTCATAGAGAATGTCATAGGTCACGCCGTCTGCGTCCTTTTCAACGATGGTGGAGTAGGGCAGCGTCTTATGATAGGTCATATGCAGACCCTTGTAATCGAAGTGGAAGCCGTTGCGCATCCGGCAGCCGTCCAGTCCCTTGTAGGTGAAAAGACGCTTGAGATCCTGCAAGATTTTGTCATGCTCTTCTTCGTAGAGGTTTTCCGGAGTGGTCTCCGTATAGTCATAGCGGAACTGGATGGGAATGTTATAGCGGCGGAATCGTTCTACATAGTCCAGCAGCCTGTCGGCGGGATAATTGCGGAACAGCACGCAGTTGATGCGCGTGGGGCAGGCAATTCGGGCAATCACCTCGTCAGGGGATTCCTCCACATATTTGACCAGATGCCGGGAGATATTGATACAGGTGATCTTGTCCCGGTTCTTTTCGGTGAAGGCGATCATCTCATCGGCGGTATAGGCCTGCTGCACCGGAAAAGTGGTGTTGATATAGACCTTGTGCGTGGTGGGAATGGCGTCAAGCATTTGCTGCAGCGCCGCCAAATCGGCAAAAGGTTCCCCGCCGGTAAAGACGAAGTCACAGCGGGGTGTCAATTCGTTCATCGTGCGGATACTTTTCAGGATCGCCTCCAGGCTAAAGCCCTCACAATTGGCGTATTCTTTTTTATTGATACAGAAAGGGCAGTGATTCCCGCAGTCATAAGGTACAAAAACAGTGACTGTGGCACCGCCCTCTCTGGTTTTATAGGGGTTGCTCATTTTATCAGCCAGCCTTCCCGTGCAAGTTTACAAGATATTCTATAACATATTTTACAAAAAATCAAGGAATAACTCCTCCATTTAAAAAGAAGCTGTCATATTTTTAACAAATCTGCTTTTCTTATACCGTGAGGCCTCTATTTTATCGGTCGGCAGGTGCCAAAAGGGCAAAAAGGCTGCCGAAAAAGCTTTCGGCAGCCCTTTGTCAATAGCCGTTGACAAGCATCTCGCCCAGCTCCCGCCGGATCTGGGGCAGTGCCGCATCCTCGCCCTGCTCCTTGAGCAGCAGCAGCCAGTGCTCGATGAGGCCGCTGGTTTCAGGGTGAATGAGGATGTGGCCTTTGGAACGGATATAATAATTGTAGGAGTCTCCGTCGGTGTATTTTTCCTTGTTGTAGACGCGGCTGGCGGCCACCCGGTCGCAGAACATCTCCGCCACATAGCGGACGGGCATTTTGCAGCCGCCCATATAAACGCTGCCGTCGTCGTGCAGGCAGTAATCGAGCCAGTATTCAAAGTGGTGCTTATTTTTGCCTTTGTGGTGCAGCCAGGCCAGGCTGACGCCGTTTTCCTTGCGTTCCTGATCGTTGGGACTGCGGTAGCCCTGAAAGTACCGGGCGCCGCGCCAGAATTCCACCGGCGAAAACTTGGACAGATCATGGAGCAGTCCCTGCCGGTACAGCCCCAGCCGGAAGCAGTAGTGCCGAACCAGCTTTCTGTGGAGGCAAATGGTTTTCAAGTGTGCCATGACAGGCATTTTCTCGACGTCCTCTCTTCGTAAATAATCCTATTATATTAGTATATCACATAGGACACGGGGTGGGTACCTATTTTCTCCGCATAAAAGGAAAATTCCGGCGCATGCTGTCCATATCGGCAGACGGAGAAAAAGGCGCAGCGGCGCCAAAACGACGAGAAAGGAAGAAGAAATGGTGGACGATAGCTGCTATTTTTGCTGTAAACATCTTCTCTGGGAGGAACAGCTTCCCCGGGAACTGAGGCGGATGGAAAAGGCGGATCAGGTTCTGGCATTCGAATGGGGCCTTTGTGTGCTAAACCGGGAAGGGGTGTCCCGCCTGCGTCGGACGAAGGGCATACTGCGCTGCCGCACGCTGTTGCTGCCGGAGGACTGCCGCCTTTTTGTACAGACTGAACAGGTGGTCAGCTACGGCCTGTCCGGCAAAAACAGCCTGACACTCTCCAGCATGGGGGAGCGTCTGATGCTCTGCGTACAGCGGGAGTTGACACATCTGAGCGGAGCGGTGGTGGAGCGGCAGGAACTGGCGTTGCCGGAGAACTGGAGCCGCTATCCGGCGGAGGGCGTTCTGGCCGCTATGGGGGCGAAGCTGCTGCTCTGAACGCTGACTGTTTCCTGAAAGGGAATGTAAATGCTGTAAAATAAACAAATCAGCAGGCAAAAATTCCATTACCTTGTTGCATTTTGTCGAAAATCCGCTATAATAGGGAGGCACCGTGTGTGATAAACGACCGGTGTAAAAACAACCCGTCCACAGGGATGGGGAGGGAGTTGGATCATGCAACAAGCTGTTTTTGCTTTCAGGCTGCAGGGATCTCCGATTCGATGTGTGTCCTTCGGCTGCGGGCATATCAACAACACGTTTCAGGTGGAAACGGATGCGGGACGGAAATATGTTCTGCAGGAGATCAATACCCATGTGTTTAAAAAACCGGTGGAGTTGATGGAAAATGTAACGGCGGTGACGTCGTTTTTGCGGCGGCGCATAACCGACCCCCGGGGCGTGCTGCACTTTGTGCCGGCCTGTACAGGGAAATACTGGCATCAAGATGAAGAGGGGCGGTACTGGCGCTGCTATGAATATGTAAGTGGCTTTTGTCTGGAAACGCCGGAAACAGATGAGGATTTTTATGAAAGTGCCGTGGCCTTCGGCGGCTTTCAGGAGTTGCTGCGGGATTTTCCGGCGGCAACGCTGCATGAGACGATTCCGGA
Organism: Clostridiales bacterium; assembly: GCA_012719745.1. Classification (GTDB taxonomy): domain Bacteria; phylum Bacillota; class Clostridia; order Oscillospirales; family Oscillospiraceae; genus Vescimonas. The sequence goes on from JAAXZS010000022.1 coordinate 16,065, forward strand.
ATTTCATAATACCCTGGATCGCTACCGCCTGCTGAAGGAAGCCGTGGCGGCGGATCGCTGCGGACGGGCCACGGAGGTGGCGGCGGAGCTGGACTTCATATTGCACCGGGAGGACGAGGCCGGGACGCTGCAGCGTCTGCGGGAGAGCGGGGAGCTGCCCCTGCGGGTGACTCATAACGATACAAAGCTCAACAATGTTCTTCTGGATGAAAAGACCCGCAAGGCGCTTTGTGTGCTGGATCTGGACACGGTGATGCCGGGGCTGAGCCTGTACGATTACGGTGATTCCATTCGCTTCGGCGCTGCCACCGCGGCAGAGGATGAACAGGAGCTTGACCGGATGGAGCTGGATCTCCACCGATTTGACGTCTATACCCAGGGTTTCACGGCGTCCTGCCCCAGCCTGACCGTGCTGGAGCGGGAGCTTTTACCCCTGGGGGCCAAGACCATGACGTTGGAGGTGGCGGTTCGCTTCCTTACCGATTATCTGGAGGGAGATCATTACTTTAAGACTGCTTATCCCCATCATAATCTGGTGCGTACCCGCACCCAGCTGAAGTTGGTGGGGGATATGGAGCATAAATGGAGTGATATGCAGGCGCTGGTGGCTGCCGGCAACTGATACGGGGGAGTGTACGAATGGAATATTTGGGTATTACATATAACGGCGGCTGTCAGCCGGCGCTGGATCAGGATTTCATTCCCATGGGTGCCTGGATGGACGCCTATGAAAAGGGTGCCAACCATCCCATCGCCATCGCGGTGGAACGGAACGGCGGACAGATCACCGTTTACCGCACCTGTATTTACGCAACGGCGGAAAAACGGGCGGCGGACTGGCGGTACGTGGAGCGCTGCGTCAAATTCCTGCTGTGGTCGGTGGGCGGATTTCGGGTGTACTTGCAAGGCTGCGATGAAATTGCCCGGCGCTTGCAGACGGAATATGTATACGATGAGGTGGATGAGACTGTAAGGGGGAACCGCTGGTTCGATGTGCAGTTTATGTCCGATGTATTTGAGCGGGGCTTTTCCATTGTTTCCTGCCATGAGGCGGATTTTCCGTCGGAGCGGGAGAGCGCTTGCTCCGTGGGCTATCATACGCAGGGCTGCCGCATCGGCTTTGACGCCGGCGGTTCCGACCGGAAGGTGTCCGCCGTCATTGACGGAGAGACCGTCTATTCCGAAGAGGTGGTGTGGAGTCCCAAGACCCACGCCGATCCCCAGTATCATTTTAACGAGATCGTTTCGGCCTTTCGCACGGCGGCGTCCCATATGCCCAGGGTGGACGGCATCGGCGTTTCCTCCGCGGGGGTGTTTATCGGCAACGCGCCTATGGTGTCCTCCCTTTTCATCGCGGTGCCCCGGGAAAAAGAGGTGCGCCGACTGGTGAAGACGGTTTATGACCGGGCGGCAGAGGCAATCGGGCCGGATGTCCCCATTGTGGTGGCCAATGACGGCGATGTTACAGCGCTGGCCGGTGCCATGGGGATGCATGTGACGGCAGTCATGGGTCTTGCCATGGGCACATCGGAGGCGGTAGGCTATGTAGACCGCTCCGGAAAGATTAAGGGTTGGTTCAATGAGCTGGCCTTTGCGCCGGTGGATCTCAGCGAGCAGGCCTCTGCCGATGGATGGTCAACGGATATTGGGGTGGGCTGCCAGTATTTTTCTCAGGATGCTGTTATCCGACTGGCTGTTCCGGCCGGTATCATTCTGCCTGAAAATCTGACGCCGGCGGAAAAGCTCCGTGAAGTGCAGATACTCATGGAGAAAAAGGACCCCCGCGCTGTGCGGATTTTTGAGAGTATCGGCTGCTATCTGGCCCACACCCTTCACCTGTACAGCCGGTTTTATGACATGGATTATGTGATGGTACTGGGGCGGGTCATGTCCGGCACAGGCGGCGACACGGTTTTGAATGTCTGCCGCCGGGTACTGCTGGCGGATTATCCTGCTTTGGCAAAAAAACTGACGGTGCAACTGCCCGACGAGAAAACGCGCCGGGTGGGACAGGCCGTGGCAGCAGCCAGTCTGCCGGAAACCAGATAAAAGAAAAGGGAGGCAACCATCTTGCTTTATCAAAATGCTTTACTTTTTACCGGCGATTTTCGCTTTATCAAGGGCAGCTTTGAAACGGAAAACGGTAAGTTTACCAAGGTTTACGAGGGAGTCACCTCCCAAAATGGCGTCAATCTGGGCGGCGCGTTGGTGCTGCCGGGACTCATTGATGTGCATAACCACGGCAATTCCGGCGCCGACTTTTCCGACGGAGACGGAGACGGCCTTTTGAAGATGGCCGCCTATCTGGGGCGCTGCGGCGTCACCTCCTTTGCCCCCGCTTCCATGACGCTGCCCTATGAGGTGCTGGGTCGGGCTTTTGCCACCGCCCAGGACTTGTATCAACAGCGCCCGGCGGGACATGCCAAGCTTTTAGGCATTCAAATGGAGGGCCCCTTTTTCTCGCCCGCCAAAAAGGGGGCACAGAACGGTGACTATCTCCGGGTTCCGGATTTTGAAGCCTTTTACAAGCTCTATGCCGCCTGTGATGGATTGATCCGCATTGTGGATATAGCGCCGGAGTTGCCGGGCGCTCTGGATTTTATTAAAAGAGCAAAGAGTCTGTGCACCGTCTCCATTGCTCATACGGATGCCTCCTACGAACAGGCCAAGGCGGCCATCGACGCCGGAGCCTCCCATGTGACCCACCTTTACAATGCTATGCCGCCGCTCCACCACCGCAAGCCCGGCGTTATCGGCGCAGCGGCGGAAAATTCTGCTGTTCGGGCAGAGCTAATCTGCGACGGAATGCATGTGCATCCCTCCGCCGTTCGTCTGGCCTTTTCCCTTTTCGGCGGGGAGCGGATGGTGCTTATCTCCGATGCCCTGCGTTGCTGCGGCATGGAGGAGGGAACTTATGATCTGGGCGGCCAGCAGGTGGAGATGAAGGATGGCGTCTGCAAGCTGCCGGACGGCACACTGGCTGGCTCTGTGACACATCTCTTTGACTGCATGAAAAACGCCATTTCCTTTGGTGTGCCCGCCGCAGATGCCATCCGGGCCGCCACCTATAACCCTGCCTGCGCCCTGGGCGTGGAGGATCGGGTGGGCTCCATTGAAGTGGGAAAGGATGCGGATTTTGTGATCTGCTCGCCGCTTTATGAGCGTCTGGCCGTCTATATCGATGGAGAAAAGGTGCCTGATTAAAAGAACAGAAAAGGCGCCCCGCTTTTGCGGGGCGCCCCATTTATTAGAAAGCAGAAAACAAAATTACAGGTTCTTTTCGTAAGACTCGATCATCTTTTTGACCATCTGGCCGCCCACGGAACCAGCCTCACGGGAGGTCAGCTCACCGTTGTAACCGTTCTTCAGGTTCACGCCTACTTCAGAGGCAGCTTCCATCTTGAACTTATCCATCGCGGCGCGAGCCTCAGGAACGTTCAGCTTATTGGTATTGTTACTGGACATGTCGAAATCTCCTTTCTCATTGATTCAGCGATAGACCTTTTTGCTATCGCAGTCATATCTTACCCCGGACTCGGGCCGCTATGCACAGAGATCTGTGGTAATTTCAGGAACAATATCAGAAATGATAAAAGCGTTTGGATTGCAAAAAATCAATGAGCGCGTTATACTGCCATTATCAATTATATTTATAAAGAGGAGCTTTATTATGCGTGTATTGGAACAACTGGAGCCCTCCCGTGTCCTCCGGTATTTTGAGGATCTGTGCGCTATTCCCCACGGCTCCGGTCATACGAAGGCCATCAGCGATTATTGTGTGCGCTTCGCGAAAGATCATGGTCTTTCCTGCCGGCAGGACGGGGCCAATAATGTAATCATTGTCAAGGAGGCAGCCCCGGGCTATGAGTCGGCGCCCACCGTAATTTTGCAGGGGCATCTGGACATGGTTTGTGAAAAAATACCCGGCTGCACCATTGATATGGAAAAAGAAGGACTGTGTCTGACGGTGGACGGTGATCTGGTGCGGGCCGAGGGCACCACGCTGGGCAGCGACGATGGTATTGCCGTGGCGATGGCATTGGCGGTGCTGGACGATGACGATATATCTCACCCCCGACTGGAGGTGGTGCTGACTACCGACGAGGAGATCGGAATGCTGGGTGCCGCGGCGCTGGACACCGCCTCTATGGAAGGCCGGATCATGCTGAATTTGGATTCCGAGGAGGAGGGCGTGTTCATCGTGGGCTGCGCCGGCGGTGTGACGGCCGAATGCAATCTGCCGGTGGAGCGGCGGGAGGAACGCGCCGCTACTTGGGCCATCACGGTGGATGGTCTGACAGGCGGTCATTCCGGCTCCGAGATCGACAAAGGCCGCGCTATGTCCAACCTGCTGATGGGCCGGGTGCTGTATGCCCTCCGGGAGGCCGGCGTGCGCCTTGTATCGGTGGAGGGCGGATTGAAGGATAACGCCATTTCCCGAACCACCACGGCGGAGGTTACCTGTCAGGATGCGGGAGCGCTTTCAAAAATCGTGGCCGATATGGAAGAGGTCTTACAGCGAGAATATGCAAAGACCGACCCGAATCTGTCCGTCAGATGGCGGCAAAACGAGGTTCATGATGTGTCGCTCATGACAGAAAAGAGTACCGCGGCAGCGGTCTGTATGCTCGCCTGCTTTCCCAAGGGAGTGCAGGTCATGAGCCGGGAGATACCGGGTCTTGTACAGACATCATTGAATCTGGGAATTCTGCGCACAGAGCCGACCCGTGTCACCGCCTCCTTCTGCGTCCGCAGCTCCGTAAAAAGTCAGAAGCGGATGTTGGTGGAGCGCCTGATGTGTCTCATGGAAAATCTGGGAGGCACGGTGCGCTGCAGCGGCGATTATCCCGCCTGGGAATATGAGGAGAAATCACCTCTGCGGGAGCTGATGACGGAGGTGTTTGCTGCCCAGTACGGTCATCCACCCAGGGTAGAGGTCATGCATTCCGGTGTGGAGTGTGGGCTGCTCTCCGACAAGCTGCCGGGTCTGGACTGCGTGTCCTTTGGCCCTGAGCTGCGGGACATCCATACGCCCCGGGAGAATATGAGCCTTTCTTCTGTACGGCGCACTTGGGCATTGACACTGGAAGTGCTCCGGCGACTGAGATAAAAGAGAAAAGGGCGTTCCGCCAGATAAAAGCGGAACGCCCTTTTTTATCGGAAATTACAGGTTCTTTTCGTAAGCCTCGATCATCTTTTTGACCATCTGGCCGCCGACGGAACCGGCCTGGCGAGAGGTAAGATCGCCGTTGTAACCGTTCTTCAGGTTGACGCCCACTTCGGAGGCAGCCTCCATCTTAAACTTGTCCATAGCAGCACGAGCCTCAGGAACATTGATCTTGGAAGTGTTGTTAGACATATCGAAATCTCCTTTCTCACTTTTTCGGCGATGCCCATTTGAAAAATGACTGATTGAGCATCGTGAGTATAGCATTACCGACACAAAGCAAAATATAGCCGGGCTTGGGCTGGTAAATATTTGACCTTTTTCCAAGAGAGCAGAAAGGCCTGCTTTGCAATATGAACTTAAAATAGACTGTTGCTTTGCTTATTTTATGGTATAATAAGCAAAATAACGACAAATCACACAACTTTTTATGCGCGGAGGTGACAAACGGCTCAGCCCGGACGCTATGAATAAGGACAACAATAAAACGATAAAAAGTGATAAAAATTTCGAAGATATACCTGAATTTTGGAATAAATTCAGAGAAGATGTTGTGTTTCAAGAGGAAATGCTGACGGAAGAACCGGCACCGGTTGCTGCCGCGGCGCCAAAAGAGTCCGTGCGGGAAGATGTATGTCGGTTGCAGGGGCGTTTGGCCAGACTGGAGGAGCAGCTGCAAAAAATGCGCGTAATAATTGGGGCGCAAAGGATTGAGGAAGAGGAGCCGGAGGCGGAAACGGAGAAAACAATGGCGCTGTGCGTTCCCGCACAGGAGAAAACCAGCCTCTGGCAGAGCATCAAACGACTGCTCCGGGAGCTGTTTTCCGTTTAGAAAGACACTTTAAAATAAGAAAATATGCATAATAATACGTGAAAAACCGCCTGTATTTCGTGAAATACAGGCGGTTTTATTGCAAAAGCTTTCATCGAATTTCATCCGGGGATGCTTTAATTGACGAAATGTATTAAAAATTCGGCCACATCCCGGCAGAGGGTGATCCGCCGGGTGGCAAGAGTGTGGTTGGTGCAGAATTCCTCATAGAAGAAGGTAGAGGCTCGCACGCGCTCCATCGCCTCGCACAGGGGATAGCAATGAAGGGATACGGGGGTGTCTTCATCCCGGGTGGCGCCGATGCACAAAATGGGCTTTTGGGAAAGAGCGTCTGTCAGGGCCGAGAGGCGGAAATCCCGGGCAGGGAGGCTCAGCGCATTCATGAGATTGTCGGCGCTGTAGCCCCGGAGCCAGCCATCACCGCAGCGCAGGACATCATTGAGACTGCGACGGCAAATCTCATCTTTCCGGCCCTCCAGATAGAGTCGCCCCACATCAAAGGGGGTGATGAGAACACCGGCTTTTAGTTCTTCATATCGAGCCAGCATGTGAGCTGCCACGAAGCCGCCCATGCTATGACCCACCATAAAAAAGTTGTCCCCGTCCAGATTCCATTTCTCCCGGCACTCCATAAGGCAGGTCAGGATGCTTTCCGTATCCTGCAAGCAGTTTTCAAAGGAAAAATCGCCGTCAGCGCCCCAGGACCCGCTGTAATGATAAGTCATGACCGCAAAACCTACCCGCCGCAGCGCCTGGGCCAGATCCATGTTCTGCTCGCAGCCGGGATAGCCGTGGGCCAGCAGTACCGTGGGATAGGGGCCGGTGCCGCCGGGGGTATAGAGCATGGCGGGAAGATTGCCCCGCTCACCGGGAATAAGACAGCACACTGCGCCGGGCTGCAGCTCGTATTCGGGCAATTCCTGGTCCTGAAAGAGATTTGGTATATCCATGTATGTCTCCTTTACTGCCGGCGGGCCAGCAGATATTCGTCACCTGGCCGCCAGTAGGGGCAGCTATCATTTCGGGCGGCGAGAAACCGCTCCATCTCGTCCTCATCCAGATTTACTTCACAATAATAAGTGTCCTCCTCTTCGTCATAGGAGTAGTACAGGCAGGCTTCACAGTTCATTTTTCCTCCGTATCCCGCAGATCGCCTCGCTGCCGCAAATCGGCAATAATCTGCGAATACAGCGTCTCATCAATTTTGAAATTTTTCCGGTACACAAGATAGCCGATCACAATGAACAGCAGCGGAATGGCAAACATGGCACACGTCACCACCAGCTTGCCGCCTGCGTCGATAGCCGCAGCGGCCGTATCACCCTTTTTAATGCCGGAGAGGATCAGGGACAGGGAAATAAAGGCGGTGGAAAGAGCGCCGCCGATCTTGTTGATCAGGGGCTGAATGGAGAAGGTGATGGATTCGTTCCGCTTACCCAGTTTCCACTGGCCGTATTCAATGGTATCCGTCAGGAACATCAGCATCAAAAGCTGAATAAAGGCCTGCCCCACAAAGATGATGACGGCGGCTATGGCGATCAGCACCAGAGAATGCTCGGCAAAGGCAAAGAGGCCGTAGCCCACCACAACCAGGACCGTGGCGGCGGAGTAGAGCTGTTTGCGGTTATATTTTTTGGAGAAGAGAGGAAATACGATCAGCGCGGCCAACTGGGCCACGCCGCAGACGCCTGCCAGCACCGCGTACATATTGATATTGCCGAAGAGATATTCCATGTAATAGGCGGCAAAGCCTGTAGTAGTGCAGTAGCCCACCATGAAAAGCACCATGGAGAGGGTGACCCACATCAGTTGATCGTTGCCGGTGAGCACATGAAACATCTGACGGATGGTGGTTTTATCCTCTTGCTTGAAGCGGGTGCGGTCTTCCTTCACACCCAGCAGGGGGAAGCAAAGTCCCAGCAGCATCAAGACGCTGACCGCCACCGCCACCATAAACCAGGCCTTGGGGGTATTTCCCAGCGCGGTGGTAATGGGCTGCCAGCCCACCATCACGATGTACATGCCGATGTTGGCGCAGATCCGGGCAAAGGCACCGCAGCTCTCCCGCTCCTTCTGGTCGATGGTCAGACTGGGCAGCATGGTCCAGTAGGCAATGTCGTTGACACCGTAGGTGATATCCCAGAGCACATAAGCCAGAGCAAAGATCACTACAAAGGTAACGCCCTTGCCCACGTTGCCGAAGAGCACCAGATAAAAAGCCCCGCTGGCCAAGCCACCAATGAGCAGCGGCGGCTTGAATTTCCCCCAGGGGGAGTGGATGTTGTCAATGATAAGCCCTGTAATGGGATCGTTGAGGGCGTCAAAGATCCGCAGCACCGACAAAACAAGACTGGTGGCCGCAAAAACGGCGATGGGCAGCGAGAGCACGTTGGAGAGAAAATACAAGAGGGCATTCGCCTCCAGTGCGTAGAACATGTCCCGCCCCACGGTGCCCAGACCGAAAAAGTATTTATTCCGTTTTACCATAGTTCCAATCAGCTTCTTTCCCGCAGAATCACAGCCTCACAGGGCTGCAGTATGCCATCGTACCGGTTATAGCCGTAGTTGGACAGTACCAGATTCCCCTCATAGGGAACGCGGAGGGGTTTGTCGCTGAAATTCAGGACAATGGTATAGGAGCCGTCCCGTCCTGCCCGGCGGTAGGAAAATTCTTCGTCGGTGATCTTTAAGGGGCAGTAGGTGCCACTTAGCAGCGTTTCGCTGCCGCGTCGCAGGGCAATCAATTTTTCATAATAGTGCAGCAGGGAAGAAGGATTCTCCTGCTGGGAGGCGTAGTTGACAAAACGGTAATTGCTGTTGACACCCAGCCAGGGGTTGCCGGCAGTGAAGCCGGCATTTTTACCCGTGTTCCACTGCATGGGGGTACGGGCGTTATCCCGGCTGGTACGGGCGATCATCCGCCAGCGCTGCTTTTTGGGAATATGAAAGGATTGCAGAAGCCTGTCTACATTTTTGGATTCCACATCCTGCACCTGCTCCATGGAGGTAAAGTCGAAGTTGGTCATGCCGATTTCCTGCCCCTGATAAATAAAGGGCGTGCCCCGCAGGGTGAAGAGCAGGGTCGCCAGCAGCTTGGCCGACTGGATGGGATAGCGGGCACTGCCGAAGCGGGAAAGACTCCGGGGTTGGTCATGATTTTCCAGATTCAGGGTATTCCAGGGAACCTCCAACTGCCACTTGCTCAGAGCTTTGGCAAGACGGGCGGGGTGAAAGTCGGTTTTGAGCCATTTGACAATCTTCTGATCACACTCCATGTGCTCGAAACCAAACACGGTATTCAACTCGCCCCGCTCAGGCAGTGTCAGGTCACAGGCCTGCTTTGTGCTGGCAAAAACGGTCTCACCCACGGTAAAAGCATCGTATTCATCTAATATCTTGCGTATTTCGCGCAAGATAGCATGTGTTCCCTCCAACGTCAGGTAGTGCTCCGAGCCGGTGAGAATCATTTTCTTAGGAGAGGACTGAAGAGAATCCTTCCAGAGAATGTTGATGACATCGCAGCGGAAGCCGGCCACGCCCTTGTCCAGCCAGAAGCGGAGAATCGACTTGATTTCCTCCAGTACCTTGGGATTGTGATAATCCAGATCGGCCTGATGCTTGGCAAAAAGATGAAGATAATAGGCATCGCTCCGGTCGTCATATTCCCAACAGTTTTCGCCGAAAAAGCCTGTCCAGTTGTTGGGCAGTTTTCCCTTGCTGCCTTTTCTCCAGTAATAGTAGTCCCGATAAGGACTTTGGGGGTCCCGGCTGGCCTGAAACCAGGGATGGGCCGTGGAGGTGTGGTTGATCACAAGATCCATGATGACACGGATGCCCCGGGCGCTGGCCTCGGCAATGAGATGCTCCATGTCCGTCATGGTGCCGTACTCCGGGTTGATGGCACAATAGTCGCTGATGTCATAGCCGTTGTCCTCGTTGGGGGAGGCGTAAACGGGGCTCAGCCACAAGATGCCGATGCCCAGCTTTTGCAGCTCGTCCAGTTTGGAGATGATGCCCGGCAGGTCGCCGATACCGTCGCCGTTGGAATCGCAGAAGCTGCGGGGGTAGATCTGATAGACAACCTCTTTTTTCCACCACTCACTCATGCTTGACCTCCTCTCCAGACTGGGGGTATGAAACCTCGCAGTACCGTTGATACAATTCATCGGAAACGCCCCGGCTGCGGATCATGGCGGCATAGAATTCACCGCTGCGCTTGATGGTGCGCCTCTGAGTAGTATAGTCCACATGCACCAGGCCGAAGCGGGCAGACTGCCCCTCCAACCATTCAAAGTTGTCGCAGAAGCACCAGTGATAATACCGCTCCACGGGAAGGCCGGCGTCGCACAGCGCCTTGAGATGCTCATAGATCAAGCGGCTGCGGTACAGGTCGTTATTGTCGCAGGTGCCGTTTTCTGTAATGAAAATGGGGCGGGGCAGCAGGTCATAGACCTTTTGGCACACCCGGGCAAGACCCCGGGGGTCAATCTCCCAGCCCAGATCGTTGACGGCAGCGCCTTGGGGCGCGTTCATGGAAAGTCCCGCCACCGTGATGCGGCGGTAGTAATTCACAGCAATAAAATCGCACCACTGACCGGGGCGAATGCCCCCATGACGATGGAGGGGGAACCCCACCTTGCCAAGATACATGGCGTTTGTTACGGCATCCTGAAAGCCCCGTTGGGCAAGACTCGTACAAAAACGGTGCCACGGATTGTGAGGGTTTTGAGGCGTAAAGGCACACAGGTGGTGGGCAAAGCTGACGCGTGTATCGGTGAAGCCCATCTCCCGACGTACCCGGTGGATCATCTCGTAAAGGGCAATGTGACAGGCGCTCATGTGGGTCAGAACCCGGCGGTAGGCGGAAAAGCTGCGCTTGCCGGGGGGCCATTCGCCTGCCAGATACCCCTCCATGGCGTAGACATTGGGCTCGTTGATGGTGATATAGTCCGGCACCAGATCCCCCACGGCGCGCCCCACTTTTTCGGAAAAACGCAGCAGATACTCCACGCAGCGAGGATTTTCAAAGGCTCCCATCGCCTCAAACCACCGGGGATTGGTGAAGTGGTGCAGCGTGAGCAGGGGACGGATGCCCGCAGATACCATGGCCTGAATTTCTTCACGGTAGTGGGCAAGGGCCTCTTCATTGAACACGCCCTCTTCGGGTTCAATGCGGCTCCACTCCACGCCGAAACGGTAGGTCTCGATGCCCATTTGCTCCATGAGCGACAGATCCTCACGCCACAGCGTATAGTGGTTGTCGGCCACAGCGGGGGAGGAACCGTCCTTGATATGCCCCTGACGATACCAGTCGTACCAGCTGTTGGAGACGTCGCCGCCTTCAATCTGCGTGGCCGCGGAGGCCGCGCCCAGTAAAAAGGGAATGGGGAGTTCGTGCATACAACCGCTCCTTTTCTTTGGCTTTTCCTGCTGGGAAGAGTGACGGGAAGGGAACTCATCCCAGCTTTCTACAGCAGTGAAAGCCGGAACAGAGAAAATAATTCTATGATTTTTATTATACGGCCAATGGTGGAAACCGTCAATTGAAATATGGGAAGTCAGATACAAAGCGGCGTCGTTAAGACGGCACGGTTTTGTGCCGCCGCTAAGCCGACGCTGTATGCTCGGTGCTTCCCTTTGGCATAAAAAAGCGCAGGCTTTTTAAAAGACCTGCGCTTTTTAAGCAGTATTATGTAGAAAATACTAATAGGGAAGCGGAACCTCCGGACAGCTGTCTTCTTCGCCGGTGAAATCCTCCGGGGAGGCCAGGTGCATGATGGAGACCTCGTAGGCGATGCGCTCCTCGGCCTGTGCGCCGGTATTTTTGGTATAGGTGCGGCTTTGCACCCGTCCCTCCAGTGTCAGCCGTTCCCCCACATGCATGTTGCCTACCTGCTGAGCCACCAGTCCCCAGCCAATACAGGGCAGGTAATCCGCCCGGCCATAGCGGCGGTTCACCGCCAGAATGACATCGCAGATGCTGCGCCCCAGAGGCGTTCGCCGCAGAGTGGGTGCCTTGCACAAGATGCCGGAGAGCTGGATCTGATTGAAAGGCTCGCCGCTGCAGGGGGTGAGGCTCTGAGCAAAAATCGAGATCACAAGACGGCTGCCAAGGCCGCTCTTGTTGTTGAAGGAGCGCAACTGACCCACCACGCACAACGGACTGCCCGGATGGGCGCAGACCTGCCGCAGCAGGTGCTGGGAGGCGATGACCGTCAGAATGTCCGCCTGACCGGACAGACGCTTCACCGCCAGAGAAAATTTGTAAAAGGATTCGCCGTGATTCACATGGGAAAGCGCCGGTTCCGCCAGTATCTGCCCGCAGAGCCGGACACGGTTGAAGTTTCGGGTATCATCCATCGCTTGCACCTCTTTCGTTACTGTTGGACTCACTATATGAGGCTGTCCCGGGGAATATACCTCTTTTCAGCGGGAAAAATATGCGGTATAATGCAGGCAAAGGGGTGATTTGATGCGCTATAAGGGAAAGGTATACCGGCCACCCAGCGAGGCTTACAGCCTCATCGTGCAGGTGACCTATGGGTGCAGCCACAACCGCTGTGCCTTTTGCGACATGTATGACGACAAACACTTTGCCATGCGGCCCATGGCGGAGATTTTAGAGGATTTTCAGTTGGCCCGGGCCAGCTATCAAAACGTGAGACGGGTGTTCTTGGCCGACGGCGACGCGCTGGCCCGGCGGACGGAGGAACTGGTGCAGATTCTGGAGACGGTGTACCGTCTCTTCCCGGAGTGTGAGCGGGTGACCTGCTACGCCTCTCCCGGCAGCATCCGGGTGAAAACACCGGAGGAACTGATGTTGCTGCGGACAAAGGGCCTTGTGATGGTCTACATGGGGCTGGAATCCGGCTGCGACGCCGTGCTGGAGAAGATGGACAAAGGACACGATGCCGCCACTATCATCGCCATGGGGCAGAAGGTACGGCAAAGCGGCATCGCTCTTTCCGTGACGGCCATCTCCGGCCTTGGCAGTACCGAATATTTACAGGAGCATGCCATTAGGACGGCGGAGGCGCTCAGCGCTATCAATCCTGAATATATTGGACTTCTTACGCTGATGGTAGAGTCGGGCACGCCCCTTGAAAAATGGGTACAAGAGGGCAGCTTCAAGGTACTGCATCCGGTGGAGGTTTTGCAGGAGACGGAACTGTTTCTCGGCCACATCGACAGCGAGGGCAGTGTCTTCCGGATGAACCACGCCTCCAACTATCTGTCGCTGCGGGGGACGCTGAACCGGGATCGGGAGGCCATGCTCGCACAGGTGCGGCAGGGACTGGCGGGTCACGGATTGCGGTCGGAATATATGCGGGCTCTTTGATTACGGGGTTGACAAAACCAGCCCGGCGTGATAAAGTAACACACAAGTTCAAACCGTTGAGTAAGAAGAGTAGCTTTTCACAAAGCGCAAAGAGAGCCGCGGGTGGTGGGATCGCGGCAGTGGCGTGAGGGGTGAATGGACTTATGAGGGCGACCGAAAACCTTTCGGGTGAGTAGTAGTCGACGGCAGCCGCGGCCGTTATCCCGGCGGAACGCATATTGGTGCGTGCAAAGAGGACGCTTTTGCGTCAATTTGGGTGGTACCGCAGGAATGATTTTAATCCTGTCCCATGGATTTTCCATGGGACAGGATTTTTTTATGCAAATGGAGGCGCTTATGGTTCGGCTGGATTTTCGATGGTGAGTGGGAAGTATTTCAAACCACAAAACAATCAATTTAAGGAGACTGTACAGCTATGAATGAAAATAAAATTCCCTATAAAATTTATCTCTCCGAGGATGAGATGCCCCAATATTGGTACAATGTGCGGGCCGATATGACCAACAAGCCCGCACCGCTGCTAAACCCCGCCACGCTGCAGCCCATGACCCAGCAGGACATGGAGGGAGTATTCTGCCGGGAACTGGCCCGACAGGAACTGGACGACACCACGGCGTATATTGCTATCCCTGAGGAGATCCGCTCCTTTTACAAAATGTACCGCCCATCGCCGCTGGTGCGGGCCTACTGTTTGGAGGAAAAGTTGCAGACCCCTGCTAAAATTTATTACAAGTTTGAGGGTAACAATACCTCCGGCTCCCACAAGCTGAATTCGGCCATTGCCCAGGCCTACTACGCCAAGGAGCAGGGACTTAAAGGCGTGACCACCGAGACGGGAGCGGGGCAGTGGGGTACGGCTCTTTCTATGGCCTGCGCCTATCTGGGTCTTGACTGCCGAGTGTTCATGGTGAAATGTTCCTATGAGCAAAAGCCCTTCCGTCGTGAAGTGATGCGGACTTACGGCGCCAACGTGACACCCTCCCCCTCCGATACAACGGAGATTGGCCGCAAAATATTGCAGCAGTTTCCCGGTACCAGCGGCTCCTTGGGCTGCGCCATCAGTGAGGCGGTGGAGACGGCGGTGAACCACCCCGGCTATCGGTATGTGTTGGGTTCCGTGCTCTCCCAGGTGCTGTTGCACCAGACGGTGATCGGTCTTGAGACACAGACGGCACTCAAAAAGTATGACATTCATCCGGACATCATTATCGGCTGCGCCGGCGGCGGCTCTAACCTGGGCGGCCTGATCAGCCCCTTTGTGGGGGAAAAGCTGCGGGGTGAAGCGGATTACCGCATTATCGCGGTGGAACCGGCCTCCTGTCCCAGCCTGACCAGGGGCGTGTTCCGCTATGACTTCTGTGACACCGGTGAGATCTGCCCCATGGCGAAGATGTACACATTGGGCAACGGCTTTATTCCCGCGGCCAACCACGCCGGCGGCCTGCGTTATCACGGTATGAGTGCCATTCTCTCCCAGCTTTACCATGACGGACTGATGGAGGCCCGCTCTGTGGAGCAGACGTCTGTTTTTGAGGCGGCGGAGTATTTTGCCCGCTGCGAGGGCATCCTGCCGGCGCCGGAGAGCAGCCACGCCATCCGGGCCGCCATGGATGAGGCCATCAAGTGCCGGGAGACCGGCGAGGAAAAAACCATTGTCTTCGGCCTTACCGGCACCGGCTACTTTGACATGGTGGCCTACGGACAGTATAATGATGGAAAAATGAGCGATCAGATCCCCACCGACACCGATCTGCAAAAGGGCTTTGCCACCATTCCCAACTTTCCCGGAAACAACTGATCAAACTGATAAAAAAGAGGAGTCACATGGTGCCTCCTCTTTTTTAGAGGTAAGCTCTCAGATCTGACACCAGCTGATCTTCCACGGAAATCAGCGTGCGGCATAAACTGCGCGCGCTTTCATCGGCGGTGCTGTACTGATTGAGATATTGACTCAGGGATTTGATTCCCATGGAACAGCCGTCGGTAATGAGCTCGGCGATGGTAGCGTCGCTGCTGTCCATTCCCATTTTCCAGCCGGTTTTGACAGCCGACATGCCTTTAGCCAACGGGTTGGGGTCCTTTCCCTCTTCACCGGAACAGTTCAGAAGCGCGTGAATTTCATTGCCGATACGGGTGTGCTGCTGCTTGCTTTGGGCCAGAAGAGATTTCAACCTTGGGCTCTGTACCCGGTCAAGCACATCGTCCAGGGAGCTGACGGCCATTTTGGTGCCGGCGTCGCATTCCTGTAGTAATTGGGCGGTATCCTGTGCTGCCATAATAAAGGCCTCCTTCATAACAATGCTGTTAGTATAAACAAAAAACAGCAGTCTATGTATAAAGTATCCATGAAAGGCGGCTGCCACAAAAAACGGCAGCCGCCTTGAAAACCGAACCGCTCAGCTTTTAGCTGACTTTGCCTTTTTCCCGCTGTGCTTGTTTTGTATTTCCGGAACGGGCGGTACCTCGTTTTTGGGGTGCGTATGCGTCCAGTCCGGCCGCGCCATACCTTGCTTTGCCATCAGAAGGCTCTGGGCCTTTCGTCAAGAGAGACGGTGGCGACGGCATCGCGCAGCGCTTTTAAAGAGCAGATCTGACCCTGCTGCTGCAAAGAGGTCTGCATGGCAGGGGGCAGCGAGTAAAAATATTCATAGGCCGACGGATCGCGGTTCAAAAGATCCGTCAAAGAACAACTTCCCTGTTTCATTTTATTTCGCCTCCCATCTTATCTTACCGAAACGGACATCATATTATCAAAAAAAAGATTGCTAAATAATTCCTTTCTATAAGCATCTTCAAAAGACAAAGCAGCAGCAGACCGCCAAAAGAAAAGTAAATCAGAACCTTAATGACAAGCGGCAGCGCATCAAAGAAAGAGCGGAATAACTCCATAAACTGCTGCATACCGGCAAAGAGAGAGCGAAAATCAGCTATGAACCCCATATATCACCGCTCCCCTCACCTGTTCCAAGGTAGAAATCAGACATATTACCGAGGGCATCACCAGAATTATCCAATGCACCAGAGAAAACCGCCTTATACAAGAAATCAAGCAACTTACCGCCGACACCGAGCAAATCACCAGACAAATCAACAACGGACTTTGTATTGCCCTCCGGGTCAGTCACATAAAATACATTGTATTTATCGCTGGTATTCGTGATATTCACAACAGTGTTATCAATACTGGTAGTTACACCAGTAGACATAGTATCAAGCTTAGCCATAAGGGCAGACTGCAAAACATCTATACGAGAAATAACATCCGAATTATCAACCGTCCAATTATTAGTAACAGTACCAGAGCCAGTACTACCAAGAGCCTGAATAGACTGGTTAATAGTCGTAAGTGAAGTAGTCAAATTGTCATTTAAAAGGAAATACGATGCACGAACCATAGTATTAGTGGATTCAGAAGCACTAGTAATCCGTGAAAGCAAACTATTGATTGAATCATGCAATAAATTATAAATCCGATCAATATGAGTAATATTATTCGTCCCATTTACACCAATCATATTTAAGTAATAGGGCAAGCCAGTTTCACCATTTTGCAACCACAAATACGTTGCGCGCACAATAGTTATCGTATCCTCAGAAGCAGTTACAATCCTTGCCAAAAAAGGCCTGAATGTATCATTCAAAAGGTTATAAAGTTGCTGCAACTTATTAGAAACGATATCAAGTTTACTGGAAACAGAGGACAAAGAACTATCCAAATAACCAAGAATTCGATTAACAACGGGAAGAGTAGCGTTTTCAGGACAAACATAGACATAACCAGATGAAGAACCGACGACAGAATAAGTACCACCAAGAATTGAAGAAGTAGAAGCACGAACAACATAACAATTAGAAACAGAGTTAAAAACAACTGAAGCAGAAACGTTAGAATCAGAAGAATTTAAAGAAACAGCAATTTGCGAAAGAGAATCATATGAAATATTATTATAATAATCATAAGAAGCAGAAGGCGGACTAAGATTAATAGCGTAATAATTACCAACAGGAAATTTACCCGACGTAGAATAAGCAGCGTGAGCAGTGACAGCACAAAAAGAAACCGTCAAAAAAACGACAAAGAATATAGAAAAAAGACGAGATTTCACATTGACACCCCCACAAAATATGATATACTGGAAAAAACAGGAAAGAAGGATTTTCAAATGTTTAAAGCAAAAAAAGAACACAAAGCAATAAAAGAAAAAATGGATAATTACAAAAAAAACGAAAAACTACTTTCCCAAAATGCAAAATCAGAATTTGAAAAAGCAATAGAAGCCAATAAAGAGTTACAAAAACAACTGAAAATTATATAATTCTACCCCCGGCTATGGCCGGGGATTTTTGTTACCCTGAGCCATACGACTAACAGCACAATCACGGTAACGGCAATCCCAACGGTGTTTCTATAGCCTTTTTACGGGCACAGGCTTCACAATCAACAAGATTGCAGTATTTTCCAGCGCGTGGACAGTTTATAATTTCTGCAATTTCCCGAAAATGCTTTTTGCGATTTACCTCCATTTGATTTGCACTATTTAGGCGCATTTGCTTGTTATACTCCCCATAGTATTTCTTCCAACCTCTTATCAAATCAGCTTTAGGCATTAATACTCCCCCGGCAATAAACGGGGATTCTTTTAGTAAGAAGTGACCGCCGAAAGGCGGTTATTTCTTTTTTTCAGACATGCGAAAAGAACGAAACCAATGAACAACATCAATAAAAATTTCAAAGGCCACAAGAAGAACAATAGAAGCACCGCCGACAAGAAAAGCAGCAAGAGAAACTGAACACAGCACATTTAAAAAAGAAACATTCAAAAAAGACATATACAAAACTCCAATCATTGCCGAGCCACACGGAGAAGATAAGCATACTGCTCTTGCGATATGCGATCATTCATGGCAGCAGCCGCAAGGAGGGAACCAACAAGAGCAGGTTCATCCATAAAACCACCTTGAAAGTGCACATTCAAAAGAAAGTTCTTTGTTCCCCGCCCCACTTGCTTGAAACAAGCTGGGGCGGGAGATCATCACAAAGAACACTGAACAGGAGCGCCAACCATAGAATCAGACCAACGATACCGGTCAACATAAGCTTGTACACCGCTATAATCAGTCACACGCCCACCAGCTTCATACTCACGCACGATATGAATACGGCGATAGAAAGCCATGCGACTTGCACGGTCAACATTCGCATACTGTTCATCGGGCGGAACGTTGGTAATGATAAACACCTTTGTATAGCAAGCCTGACGATTAAAATACCGACAGGGGAGCAAGAGCGGGTAACCGTCCAGATAATTGAGCATATCGCCATGCTTCAAGCCAC
>JAAXZS010000169.1 GCA_012719745.1 Clostridiales bacterium
CGGACACGTCGGACTTCAGGTCGGATACATCGGATTTCAGGTCAGACACATCAGATTTCAGGCCAGATACGTCGGTTTTCAAATCGGCAATGTCGGACTGAATGGGCGCCAGCTTTTTGTCCATTAACGCGCCCAGTAATTGTAAATCTCTTTCGTCAAGCATGCTCTTCACCTCTTATGAGATTGATTATAGGGGGCGAAGAGGGGAATGTCAAGAAAAGAAGACTGCATGATTATGACAGAGATGGGAAAACTGCTTTTGCACTCTTTTGAGAAGGAAAGGAGTATTCCCATGAAGAAAAAAGAGACGATAAAAGGAAAACGGGAGATGACACAGCCTATGGAGCAGGCCGAGCAGATGACGGATTTTGCCGCGCTGAAAGCCGATCCCCAGGGCAGCTATACCGGACGACCCGTCAATCCCTATGATGTGCCCGTGCAGGACGCAGACGATCTATAAAGCGCAGGTAAAGCAAAAAGCGGCTGAAAGCCGCTTTTTTGCTTTACCTTTGATATTCAAATTCCAAATTATAGAGGGATACGGTGTCACCGTCCTCGATGCCCTTTGCTTCCAGCTGGTCAAAAAGACCGGACTGGCGCAGCATTTTGTCAAAATACATTCGGCTCTCGTAGTCGGAGAAGTTGATGTTGGACATAAGCCGCTGCAGCCAGGGCCCTTCCACCAGCCAGGTATGATCCTCCTGATGGATCTGCAGAGGCTCTGTGGTGTCGATCTCCGGTGGCCGGGCCACATACTCGGGTTCGTAGACCGCCACGGGAGGCAACGTAGAGAGCTTTTCCGCGATTTTCTTCACCAGTTCCCGCGTGCCCGTGTGGGCGGCGGCAGAGAGGGTCAAAAACGGATAGCCAAGCGCCTCTACATGGTTTTTAAGTGCGTCCAGCAAGGCGGGGTCGGTGAGAATATCGGTCTTGTTGCCCACCACAATCTGGGGACGGGTGGCAAGAGCGGGACTGTACTGCTTAAGTTCCTGATTGATGGCGTCAAAATCAACCACCGGATCTCGGCCCTCACTGCCAGACACATCCACCACATGCACCAGAAGCCGGCAGCGGTCGATGTGCCGCAGGAAATCGTGACCCAGGCCCGCGCCCTCAGAAGCGCCCTCAATGATGCCGGGGATGTCGGCCATGACAAAGGACACACCGTCTTCCACATACACGACACCCAAATTGGGATAGAGCGTGGTGAAATGGTAGTTGGCGATCTTGGGATGAGCCTTGGAAACCACGGACAAAAGGGTGGATTTACCCACATTGGGAAAGCCCACCAGACCCACATCCGCCAAAAGCTTTAGCTCCAGAATCACATCGTGGCCCTCGCCGGGAAGTCCCGCTTTGGCAAAACGGGGTACCTGCCGGGTGGGGGTGGCGAAATGCTGGTTGCCCCAGCCGCCCTTGCCACCCCGACAGAGTACGAAGGGTTTATCATCGGACATGTCCTTAATAATTTCATTTGTTTCCGCATCCCGCACCAGCGTGCCTCGGGGCACCCGGATGGTGAGAGACTGGCCGTCCTTACCGGACTTGCGGCAGCCCTGGCCATCCACACCGCTGCCGGCCACATATTTACGCTTGTAGCGGAAGTCCATCAGCGTGGACATGTTGTCATCCACCTGCAAAATGATGTTGCCGCCGTTGCCGCCGTCACCGCCATCGGGACCGCCGGCTGCCACATATTTTTCCCGATGGAAGGAGACGGAGCCGTTGCCGCCGTCACCGGCCCGGACACTGATATGGGCTGTATCCATAAAAGATGCTGCCATAGGCACACCTCCTCTTTCTTTTGTAGTATCTGCTTTGCACCTAAAAAAATCCCGAACCGCGGTGGTTCGGGATTTTGAGGTACCACTGTTTTATTCGGCGGGGTAAACAGAAACCTGCTTACGATCCTTGCCCAGACGCTCGAAACGAACCACACCGTCCGACGTGGCGAACAGCGTATCATCGGAACCGATGCCTACGTTCGTGCCGGGATGAATATGCGTACCACGCTGGCGAACCAAAATGTTGCCGGAGAGACCAAACTGACCGTCAGCACGCTTGGGCCCAAGACGCTTGGACTCGGAATCACGGCCATTTTTTGTGGAGCCCATACCTTTTTTATGAGCAAAAAACTGCAAACCAATGTTCAGCATTAGGAAGTACCATCCTTTCTGTAAGATGATTGCCGGGAAACAGGAGGCTCACGCCTCCATGACTTCAATGTTTTCGGGATACTCTCCGTGGAGCTCGGTCAGATAGACCATCAGGCCAGCCAGAAGCGACTGACAGGTGGACTCTGCCCCGGGAGCAAGGCCGCCGGGCAGGCGGAACGCAATGAGATTTTCCTCCTCACGCACCTTCACCGAAGCACAAAGACCCATCACATCATTAACGGTGGATTCCACCAGACGGACGGCGCTTGTAACGGCGGCGCAAACAATGTCCGCGCCCGCTTCGGCATAGCCGCTGTGACCTTTGACGTCAAAACCAACGAGGCGACTTCCCGCACTCAGGAATGTGACAGTCGTCATAGCTTAGAGAGTGATCTTGCCGATTTCAACCTTGGTATAAGGCTGACGATGGCCCTGACGTTTGCGATAACCCTTCTTGGCGTTATACTTGAAGATACGGATCTTCTTGCCTTTGCCGTTTTTCACAACGGTGGCGGCCACCTTCGCACCCTCCACCAGGGGAGCGCCGAACTTGGTATTTTCGCCGTCGACGATGGCCAGAACCTGATCGAATACGATCGCGTCATTGGCCTCGACATCCAACTTTTCGATAAACAGCGTGTCGCCCTCAGAGACGTTGTACTGCTTACCGCCGGTTACGATAATTGCCTGCATTTTCCTTTGCACCTACCTTTCCTTCATGACGGGCTCGCTGTCGGGGGCGGCCGGTGTGGACACCGGTACTTTAAACCCATTCAAAGCGGCTTATAAAGTATAGCAGGTCATAGCAAGCTTGTCAACCGGATTTGCACCTTATTTTTACTTTTTTTCGGCCGGATAGACCAGTTTTTCCTCATTCCAGCCGGAAATCAGTCCCGAATAGAAGGTGCAGCACCGGCGGGCCAGCGCGGTATCCAGATTGATATAGTTTCCGCACTCCCGGGCGCTCTTACCGGGCATGAGGCCGTCAAAGACCGCACCGGCGACAAAAACACGCTGCAAAAGGCCGATGGCATCGCTGTCGGTAAGCTTTCTACCGTCAAAAAGGAAGTAAAAGCCGGTTTGGCAGCCCATGGGGCCAAAATAGATCACGGCGTCTTTTTCCGGAGAATTACGCAGGAGCGTGGCAATGACATGCTCCACGGAGTGCATTTCCGCGTTGGTCAGAAGATCTCCGGTGTTGGGCTTTTTAAACCGCAGATCAAAGGTGGTTACATCCCCGTCCCGGCGGGAGAGATAGAGGCCGGGCTCCAGCACGTTGTGATTAACGGTAAAGCTTGCAATTTGTTCCATATAATTCATCCATTCTGCCGCTTCGCATCGGCATAAATTGTCTCAATGCGGGCATCTTATCACGCGAAGCACAGAGATGATAAGATGATATAATTGTTTGTAGAGCCTAAAATGTTGGCTCACACTATATTGTCAGATGAGAAATAAAGTCCAAAGCCGCCCGGTTCAAATCCTTCATGGCAGTGGGAAAATTAAAGTTGAAGTCCTGATCCTTTTCAAAAAGACAGTCCGAGACTGATTTGAGGGCCATAAACCTGGTGTCATTACGCAGGCAGACCTGCGCCACGGCGCCGCCTTCCATTTCGCACAGCAGCGGATGGAAGGTGTCGGCAATCCAATGGGAACGGGGACAGTCCACCGCAAACCAGTCGCCGGTGGCCACCAGTCCCGTGCGATAGGGAAGACCCACCCCATCCATGGCCGCCTTGCCACACGGCAGATTCCAGGTGGGGAAAAGCACCTGCTTAACGGTGGAGACAAGACCGATGGGGTCGCCCACGGCGGTAGTATCCACATCGTGCTGCACAAAACCCTCTGCCAGCACCAGCGTACCGATGGGCAGGTTTTCAAAAGAGCCTGCCACACCCACGCTGACGATAAGGTCGGGGGCGTACAGAGAACACATCAACTGCGTGGCCATGGCGATATTCACCTTGCCCACGCCGCCGGTGCAGGCGATCACATCCTCACGGATGCGGTAGAAGGACACTCCAGCCACTTGTTTGAGAAGCTGCTCCTGTTTGTTTTGCAGCAGGCTTTCTATCTCACCTGTCATGGCGTACATTAATCCGATTTTCATGTATAGCAAACTCCTTTTTCTGGATAATATCTCTTTTTTCCTATTGTACCGACTGGGAAGAAAAAAATCAAGAGCGGGAAATTATTGCATTGTGCAGTACTTTAGGGTAAAATGTTAAAAACAATGTGACAGATTTGATTTCATTTTGTAAACTTTTGTAATGAAGATGAGGAAGAAATCCATGCATGTGGCAGGTATGATATGTGAGTACAATCCTATACATCTGGGTCATACCTATCTGATGCAGCAGGTACGGGCACAACTGGGAGCCGACACGGCGCTGGTTTGCTGCATGAGCGGCAATTTTGTGCAGCGTGGTGCCTTTGCCGTGATGAATAAGCATGCCAGAGCGGAAGCCGCCCTCCGGTGCGGTGCGGATCTGGTGCTGGAGCTGCCGCTGCCGTGGGCTGTGTCCTCGGCGGAAAATTTTGCCCGAGGCGGTGTGCAGCTTTTGTGCGCGACCGGTGTGGTGACGGATCTGGCCTTCGGAAGCGAAGCGGGAAGCATAGAGCCGTTGGCGGAAGTCAGAGATGTGCTCCTATCGCCGGATTTCGATGCGCTGATACAGGAGAAACTGACCGCAGGTGTCTCTTATCCAAAGGCGCGGCGGCAGGCGGCGGCAGAAAAGTTGGGGGCGGCAGCAGCGCTTCTGGATGAGCCCAACAATATTCTGGCCGTTGAATATCTCAAAGCCCTGTATCGGGAGAAAAGCGCCGTTTGTCCCATGACAGTCCGACGCTTTGGCGCAGCCCATGATGGCAGCGCGGCGGCGGAGACGGCATCTGCCTCCTATCTTAGAAATCTGCTGCAAAAGGGAGAGATCGGTGCGGCCTATATGCCCCCTGCCGGCAAGATGATCCTGGAGAGGGAAATGCAGGCCGGCCGGGCGCCTGCTTTTGCCCAAAGCTGTGAGCGAGCTGTTATGGCACGCCTGCGTACCATGACGGAGGAGGAGTTTGCCGCCTATGACATTGGCGGTGAGGGTCTCTATCACCGTTTCTATCAGATGTCCCGGGAGACCGTCTCCTTGGAGACTATGCTGATGGAGATCAAGACAAAGCGATATACCCATGCGGCGCTGCGGCGGATGCTGCTGCGGATTTATCTGCATTTGCCGATGACGGATTTGCCGGCGCGACCGCCCTATCTGCGACTGCTGGGGACAAATGAGCGGGGGAGAACCCTGCTGAAAGAGATGAAAGAAGCAGCGTCTCTGCCGATCTTGACAAAACCGGCGGATGTGCGGCTGCTGAGTAGAGAGGCGCAGCGCTGCTTTGCGGCGGAGGCGCGCAGTACGGATCTGTATGTGCTGGCCTATCCCGCACTGAAAGAGAGTGTGGGTCGGACGGAGTGGACCGTCAATCCTGTGATTTTATGAGGGAAATAAAATGAAAAGATGTTTAGTTGTTATATTAACCCTGTTGCTGTTGCTGATGCTGACCGCCTGTGGAAAAAAAGCCACGCTTCAGGGCGGGACTACGCAGACAACACCCAGCGAGGCCGGTTCCTCCAGCCAGGAACAGACAAATACGGGGGCTGAAGCACCTGCGCCTGAGCCGCAGAAGAAGACCACCTTTCAACTGACGTCTTACAAGGTGGAGGATGATCGATACAGCGACGACGGGACTGTGCTGCTGGCATCCAGTGAATACGATGTGCCCAAGCTGACGGCCATCCATGCCGATGGAGTAGAGTTCGATCCCAATACAGAGGGCGCAGCGCCGGAGATGACAGTGGCAAACAGCGTGAATCAGTACTTTACCGACTGGCTGTCTAAGGAACAGGAATGGTTTGAAGAAGTGGCGCAGATGGCGAGAGAGGATTATGCGGCCAACAGCACGGCGGCCTACAGTCTGTGGCAGGATGATTCTTATTATTATGCCGATACAATGGGCTTTACCTCCTGGCAGAATGATAATTTGCTGTGCGTCATGATGCAGAATCACAACTTTACCGGTGGTGTCCACGGCTATAGCGGACAGTCTGCGGTGACTTTCGATTTATCTACAGGCAAGGTTCTGAAGCCTGCGGATCTGACGTCGGATTACAGCGGCCTTACCGACGCAGTGACGCAGGAGATCATCCGGCAGATCCAGGACGGCGAACTGGCCGCGCAGTATGGCATGAGCACCTATTTCAACGACTACAAGGATACCGTAAGTGATTGGATGGAACGGGCCGTTTCCTTCAATGACGACGGTATGACGGTGGTTTTTGCCGTGTATGATATTGCGCCGTACGCATACGGTGAGCAGGTGTTCAACATCCCTTATGACATGCTTACTCCTTACCTGAGCGATACGGGACGGCAGCTGCTGGGGCTGTAAGTCTACATACATAATTTTATAATAAACAAAATGCGCCTTCGTCATGAAGGCGCATTTTTTATGATTACTATGAATTATTCGGTAAAGTGAACATGGGAAAAAATATGATCCTGACAGAAGCAGTGATAACCGGCACATTTACTGCAATAGCGGAACTGCAGATCAGGATAATCCGTATCGGTGCGGCCGCAGACAGCGCACTTATGATGGTACCCTTTTTGCTGCTGCTGCTCTTTGACAGCTCGTTTAAACTGGACGGTTTGCCGTGAATGTTGATATTTTCGCTTTTCTGTAAAATAATGAAGCTCCGGATAGATAAAAACCGCAAAGTTCAAGAGGGCAAAGATGGGAAGCACAACACCGGCCAGATTGCCGTGTAACAAAGAGGAAATAATATCCCAGGCAAAGAGACCGCCATCCAGAATGGCCAGCCACTTCATTTTAATGGGGATAATGAAAAACAAAAGAACCTGCGTGTCGGGAAACAGCAGCGCAAAGGCCAGAAACATGGACAGATTAATATATCCTGTGCCTGCTACGGTTAAGCCATACTGCCCGGAGATCAGGCTGGCAATGATCGTCCCGACAACCGTGAGGAGCACACCACCGATATAATAAAGATTAAACTTGGCTGTGCCCCATTGGCGTTCCAATGTGGAGCCGATCCAGTAATAAAAATAGAGGGCAATCAGCATCCAGAAAATGCTGCCGTAGCCGGGAACAAAAATATAGGTCACAATACGCCAAATCTCGCCCCGCATTAGTCCTGCCAGATTGAAGCTGAGAAAAGACAGCTTGGCTGCATCATATCCGGTCAGCATATACAGCAGATAAACAGCCGCATTGCCGATTACAATATACAGCATCAGATTGGGAATACCGAACCGGGGATGCCGGGCGCAGAACCGGTCCACGGATTCACAGAGTTTCTTCAAAGAGTCAGCCCCCCATGCGAGAAAATAATGTATTTTGTATTGTAACCGATTTATGCCAAAAAGTCATGACCAAATTATAAACATTGCCTCGCTTGGATCAAAAGATGACAAAAAGACGGAATATAAAAAATATAGACTTGACATAATAAGCGGGAGCAGGTATAGTATTTTTTGCAGAAACCTCAAAATTGAATAACCTTATCAAGAGTGGCAGAGGGAACGGCCCGATGCAGCCCCGGCAACCTGCTTTGCAAGGTGCCAAATCCGACGAGTTTGCTGGGCACAGAAGTGATATCCCTGTGCCCGTCCTTCGACAGATGAGGAGCGATTTTTTTCAGCACGATCCGTCGAAAAGCCGGAGCGTGTTTTTTTAATGCTCCGATCAAATGTGGGGATACTGTATAAAATTTTGCATGAAAAGGAGCACGATTACTATGGCAAGACATCTTTTTACCTCTGAATCCGTAACGGAAGGACATCCCGACAAAATGTGCGACCAGATTTCTGATGCGGTGCTGGATGCGATCATGAAGGAGGATCCCAATGGCCGGGTAGCCTGCGAAACCACCGCCTGCACCGGTATGATCCATGTGATGGGCGAAATCACCACCTCCTGCTATGTGGACATCAATCGGGTGGCCCGGCAGGTTATCCGCGATATTGGCTACACCGCTGAGAGCGGCTTCGACCCCGAAATCTGCGCCGTCATCACCTCTATTGATGAGCAGTCCGGGGATATTGCCATGGGCGTGGATCGCAGTCTGGAAGCGAAGAGCAGCGGCGACAATGAACTGGACAACGGTGCCGGAGACCAGGGCATGATGTTTGGTTATGCCTGCGACGAGACCCCTGAGCTGATGCCGCTGGCCATCTCCGTGGCACAAAAAATGGCAATGCGTCTGACGCAGGTGCGTAAGCAGAAGCTGGTGAACTACCTGCGCCCCGATGGAAAGACTCAGATTACTGTGGAATACGATGATGAAGGCAGACCCTGCCGCGTGGACACCGTGGTGGTGTCTACCCAGCACGATCCCGATGTGTCCCTGGATCAGATTCGCAAGGACATGGTCGAACTGGTTATCAAACCCACTATTCCCAACGGCTTGATGGATGAAAAAACAAAGGTCTATGTAAATCCCACCGGTCGTTTCGTCATCGGCGGGCCCCAGGGAGCCTCCGGTCTCACCGGCCGTAAGATCATTGTGGACACCTACGGCGGCAGCGCACCCCACGGCGGCGGCGCCTTCTCCGGCAAGGATCCTACCAAGGTGGACCGTTCCGCAGCCTATGCGGCGCGCTATGTGGCAAAGAACGTAGTGGCTGCCGGTCTTGCCAAGCGGTGCCAGGTACAGCTGGCTTATGCCATCGGCGTGGCACGGCCCGTTTCTGTCCTGGTGGAGACCTTCGGTACCGGTATCGTATCTGATGATAAGCTGGAAGCGGCCATTGAGAAGGTATTTGACCTGCGTCCTACTGCTATTATCCGCGATCTGGATCTGCGCAAGCCCATTTACCAGAAGTTGGCGGCCTACGGTCACATGGGTCGTGAAGACCTGGGTGTCAAATGGGAGCAGACCGACCGGGTGGATGCGTTGAAAGCGGCACTGTAAGCAAATTTTTGCTTGCACGACGGTAAAAAAACTGATATAGTAATAGCGCCGTCCAAAGTGGACGGCGCTATTACAGCGTAAAGAGCGAGGCGGTAGGACTGCCTGGAGAAATATTACAAGGTATTTGGGATTAGCGTGGATTCTTTGAGAGTGGACAGCTATCCATGAGCGGTAACGCCAAAACGCTGAAAGCCATTGCAACACGGGCATTTGCGGGAATTTTTAGCAGGTGGAAGATTACTGCAGAATTTTCCTTGACAACAGGATTGACCACGGATAGAGAAATCCTTTTAATTGCACAGATTTTGTGGTAAAATAGAAAAACCAAATATCCGGGTATAGCGAAGCTGGTATCGCGCCTGGTTTGGGAGAACCGACGAAAAGTGAATAGGCAAGTCAATATCCGGGTGTAGCGCAGTTGGTAGCGCGGGTGGTTTGGGAGTGCCGTGCCGGTATCCGAGCCGAGTAAAATTGTAACGCCGGAAGCCCTTGACACATGGGCGTTTGCGGGATTTTACCGCCTATTGAAAAGTACCCCAAAATTGCATTTGACCACAGCTTTGACCACAGACAGTGAAATTTCCAGAAACCGAAAAAGTGAATATCCGGGTGTAGCGCAGTTGGTAGCGCGGGTGGTTTGGGACCATCAGGCCGCAGGTTCGAACCCTGTCACTCGGACCAAAAACCTCCGAAATCAGTTGATTTCGGAGGTTTTCTGCATTAAAAAGTTCAAATTTTTCCACTTTAGCTTTTCTTCGTTTTGTACTCTTAAAATGCCCTTTTCTTTGATTATTGCGGCGCAATTCTTGAATTTGCGCCGATTCGATCTTTCCTTGTAATTTATACCATATTGTCTTATAATAAATTAACGGTAGGCCTTGTGCCACCCCGGCCACCGTATGGGAAATTTTCCATACGGTTTTATCTTTTGTTTGGGAATCCCCTAAGATTAGATTCATCGATGTGAAGCGAGGAATAGGCATGATTCTATCAGAAGCGTTCGGACCATTTACAGTATATAAGAGTGATGCAGCAAATTCTTTTTTGTATGCACACTTTGACAATGCTGCCCTTTTTATGGACGGATTAGCCGACTATCTTCTGAGTGAAGAAAACCTTCTCAACTATGCCAATACGCTTACTCCAATAAGTTTTGTTCCAACTCCTGCAATTTACAAAAAACTCTATTCAACAATGGGAACTTTCCTGAATAGTGAATTGGAACTGCTGACATTTGATGAAGTATCTGATGTAGTCCGTAATACGCTTGGCCAAGAGTTTCGCTTTTTAGATGTAAATGGGAAAACACTTGTACAAAAAGATAAAATCGGAAAAATAGGAGAATATGCATTGCATCTTCTGTTGACAAGCTATTTTAAGGTGCATTGCATCATTCCAAAGTTTCGGTGTACTACTGACCGAAATATGAGTGTTTTTGGAATCGATGCATTGTTTTTTGATCCAGGAGAAAGAACCATTTATTTCGGAGAATCCAAGGTTTGTAATAGCATTGATAATGCTATTACACTAATAAATCATTCCTTTACCGAATATGAAGAGCAAATCTCCGAGGAGTATAAACTTGTTCTGGCTAATGACGATGTATTCAACTTATCTCAAGAGTTTAGAAATGCTTTTCAACAGTATACTGAAGTTTGCATTTCCTTTGAGGACTTTGTTAAGGGCGCTTCCATTAAGCACATTTGTGTTCCTGCCTTTCTTGGGCATGGGAGTGGGAATAATACAGTTGACATGTTTCTTGACAAAATGAATAAAAAGCTCAATCGGAAGGACTTCTTTGGATTGGATACGCGTTACATCTTTATATCACTTCCAATAATCGATAAAGCACAAATGATGGATGTCATCATGAAAAAGGTGGTGAAGAAGAGTAATGAATACAGAAATGCGATTTCCACAATTTGAGGATGCTCAGAGTCATCGCGAGGAGTACATTCGTGAATTGGATAAACGCGCAGATAAAACCGCGTTCGCAAAAAGCAATGTGGAATCTTTGTATTCATTGGGGCTGACAATGTATTCCCAGAACTACTCTTTCGAGTCATTAGTATATAACGCATTCGCAATGTCGGTATTGGATGAAAAGATTGCATTGCATCCAGAACAGAGAAAGGTCTTGAACTTAATAAACGAGAATCGCGGTTTAATTTTTAGTGCACCGACCAGTTTCGGAAAGACATTTGTTGTTTTTGAATATATTTGCCGTGCTCAACCACAAAATGTAGTTATGGTTGTTCCAACTTTAGCATTAATTGACGAGTACAAGCAAAAAATCATACGTCAATATCGCGACAAATTCAGTGATTACAATATCTATTTATCGATAGACCCTGGCAGGCAATACGACTTTAGTCAAAAAAATATTTTCATTGTTACTCACGATAGAGTAATTGATGAAACAACGGTTGCAATTTTTGAATCTATAGACTTTCTTGTAATTGATGAAGTCTACAAGTTGCAAAAAGATGCAACAAATGAACGTGTTCTTATTCTTAATATTGCATACTACAATATGGTCCGTTTGAGCAAAAAATATATTCTATTGGCTCCATTTATTAGCGGAGTGGATAATCTGGAAAAGCTCGATGATATACCGAAATTTTATTCCACAAATTATTCCCCTGTCGTGAATGATGTAAAGACATATGAAATTCTAAGTGATAGCGAGCGCATATTATATACTGATAAAATTCTGAAGGCATTGCCTGAGCAAGATAGCACGCTAATTTATTTTCCTACGGTTGTCGAACTTGATTCTTTTATTGAATGCACAAGCATGCACTATGATGCCTTTGAAGTAGATGCGAACCCTATGCTAAACGAATTTGTTGCATGGGGAAAACGTGAAATACACCCACAGTGGTCTGTTATTAAAGCGTTAGAAAATGGCTTTTTAGTTCACCATGGGCAGCTGCCGTTAGGAATTAGAATGCTCGAGCTGGCGCTGTTTAACGATGGTTTATCACGTTTCACGCGATTGATATGTACATCCACATTGCTAGAGGGGGTAAATACAACAGCCAAAAACATTATCATTACCAAGCCCCATAGAAGCTACAACAAAGAATTTGATGCATTCGATTTCTACAATCTTGTTGGTAGAACAGGGAGACTTTATCAGCATTATCTCGGAATTGCTCATTACATTAAGGCTCCGTCAGATCCAGTTTACGAAAAAAGTCACGCATTAAAGTCAATCGAATTTGAACTGACGGACGATAGTATCGACATGGATATCAACTTTGGAGAATATACCTCTCACCCTGAGTTTGTAGATTTGCTAAACAGATTGGGCATAACTTATGAAGAATATAAGGCCCAAATAGCCCGAAAGCATCGTTTCTCGACAGTGCAGTTTTTGCTGAAGAGATATGATCAATTGAAGCTAAAACTCACAGATGTTCTTTACCGCCAAACTGTTGACAGCAAGCAGAGTAAACTTGAGCTTATTCGTGTTTTAGCAGAAATTATTGATCCGCCCAAATATGACTTTAAGCTTGATACATACATCATAAATCGGCTAACATATAAGTACCGTCAATCCGTCCGAGATGTTGTTGATGCTACTATGAGCGCATATCCTAAAGCTAATCTTTCTCGAGTCATTAACAAGACAATTCGGTTTAAGTCCAGCTATGTTGAATTTGAATTCTATAGCAAAGTGGATCTCATTCGATATTTCATGCGATGCGATAAGGTAAGTGAGGATCTAATAACCACGTTGCATGATAAGCTGCTAAAAAACATTGAAATTCTTTATTATTTAAATTCGCCAAGCAAGAAAATGCTTAAAGATATGGGAATATACGAGGGCGATATAGACAGGATTATAGCCGTGACGGGCAACAATTTTACAAGCATATTGGATCTTCAAAAACTACTCATCCAGCATTCCGGGGAATTACGTGACATTAGTATAGTTTCGCGGTATATAATTTCTCGTCTGCTTAATTAATTGCAGCACAATTGTGTCCTCGTTCAACGAGCTAACGTTACCCTCGCCTCCGCAATCTCCTTCTTCATATGCACAATCAGAACCTTCAACTTCTCCTCGCACTCTTCCCGGGTTTTGGCGTATACATTCTTGGCATGCTTCTTACCATCCGGCCACACCGGCGAGTACCGCCCTTCAAACAGGTGGTCGTTGATCTCGCTGATACAGCCGGTGCCGGGCTTGCGCATGCTGCCGCGGTAAGGCTTGAAGTCGGTCATCCTTGGCTTTTCCGGCTGAGCGGGTACAGCCGTCGAATCATCCGGTGGCTCCACTTTACCAATGCCCCGGTCGATGCTGGCGGCGGCGGACTGACGCATATCGTCTGTGATATGGGTGTAGATGTCCAGCGTGGTGGCCGCCGACACATGGCCCAGCATGGCGGAGAGCGTCTTTACATCCATGCCGTTTTGCAGAGACAGCGTGGCGAATGTGTGCCTTAAATCGTGGAAGCGCACATGCTTGCATTCTGCGTGCTCCAAAATTTTTTGGAGCCGCTTGCGTATTGCGCAGGGAGTCATGGGGCAGTCCGCCTTTACCGGGGAGGGGAACATCCACCGGGAGTCAGTGGTCTTTCGGTACTCCTTTAGCACCGCCGCCACCGCCGGTGCGAGCGCCAGCTGGCGGATGGAGGTTTTGGTTTTCGGCGTGATCAGTTGCAGCTCGCCCTTCACATCATAGATCTGCTTGTTTATATTCAGCACGCCGGTCTTGAAGTCCAGATCGTCCCACTGGAGCGCCATCAGCTCACCGCGGCGCAGACCAGTAGCGAGATCCAGAAGGAACAGCTCGTAGTAGCCCTCCGCCTTAGCCTGTATCAAGAACCGCTGAAGCTCTTCCCGATCCAGCACCTGCATCTCCCGCGCCTTCTTGGGCGGCAGCTTGCAGCCGATGGCGGGGTTGGTGCGGATGAGGCCATCCTGCATTGCCTTTTCCAGCGCGGTGCGGCAGACCGCGTGGCACATTCTCACCATCCGGTCGGACAGCCCATCGCCGTACTGGTCGGTGAAGCGCAGACGGCCGGTCTTTTTTAGCCGTGCGTAAAACTGCTGCAGGTCGTTTTGCGTCAGCTTGTTCAGCGGGATTTTACCCAGCTCTGGCACGATGTGCAGGCGGATGCGGCTCTCGTAATTTGCCTGGGTGGTGGGACGGAGCTTCGGCTTGGAGTGATTTTCGTACCAGTATGTGAGCCAGACCCCAAAGGGCATCTCGGGACGCAGCTTTTCCGACTTTGACCCACCGCAAGATTCCTTGAGTGCCTGGAGCTTTTCCAGACACTCATTTTTCGTTCTGGCAAGGACATTTTTGGTTTTGGGATAGCCGTTGTCGTCGTAGTCGATGACGATTCGGCCTTCCCAACGGCCATCCTTGCGCAGCCTTACGGTTCCGTCTCCGTTCTTTCGCTTTCTTGCCACGGTTTCAACTCCTTCCCGAAAATGTCTTCCATGAATCCGCCCACGATGCCGCTGGCGGTTTTCTGCATATCCGGCGTCACATGGGTGTAGGTGTCCAGCGTGAAGCTGGCGTTGGTGTGGCCGAGAATGCCGGAGAGCGTTTTGGGGTCCACGCCGCTGGCCAGGGCATGGGTGGCAAATGTATGCCGTAAATCATGAAACCGGATGCTCGGCAGCTCTGCCTGCTTCAGCAGGGCTTTCAGGTGGTTGTAGGCGGAGTTGGGCGATATCGGCAGCTCCGGCTTAATGGGATTTGGAAAGATCCACTGGCTGACCGCTTTTTTCTTGCGCTGTCGCAGAAGCTCCGCCGTACTTTGGGGCAGGACGATGGTGCGCATGCCCATTCCTGTTTTGGTGTCGCCCAGAGAGAACACGCCCAGCTTCTTGCTGTGGAGAGTGCGACACACCTTCAGCGTACCGGCTTTCCCGTCGAAGTCCCGCCACATGAGACCACAGATTTCGCCCCGCCGCAAGCCGGTGGTCAGATCGGTATAGAAGAAATCGTGCCAGATCTTGTCCCCCTCGATGACGGCAAGGAAGGCGTCCAGCTCCCGGTCGTTCAGCACCTGCTTTTTGCTGCCGCCCTGCCGGGGGATGGTAGCGCCCTCCGTTGGATTGCTGGCGATGAGGTGTGCCTGCACGGCATCCTGCATGGCCAGATGGAGCACGCAGTGGATGCCGCGCACGGTGTTGTCGGCAAGCTGGGTGCCTTTCTCCGGGTGTTCGTTGACGCGCCCTCCTTTTTTCAGCCGGCGATACATCCGCTGAATGTCCTGCGGGGTGATTAGGGAGATCTGTTTGTCGCCCAACTGCGGCTTGATGTACTGTTCGATCACGGTGCTGTAACTTCGTATGGTACCGGGGCGAACGGTGTCCTCCTTGTATTCGGCAAGCCAGCGATCCAGCCACTCGCCCAGGATCATGCGGCTATCCTCGGTCAGATCCACATCGTGGTAGTCCTCAATATTGCGGTGGAGCCTGTCCATCAGCTCCTTCTGCGTCTTGGCGTAGACATGGCGGAAGATGAAGTCTCCATTTTTCTTGTGCCCCACCACGATGCGACCTTCCCAGCGGCCGTCCTCCCGTTTTCGCACCATGCCGTCACCGGATGGGCGTCGTTTTGCCATGGATCAGTCCTCCTTCCCGGAACAAGCGGCCTCCGCCGCTTTCTTCTCGATTTGGTAAATTTCCTCCGACCGCTTTTCCTCCTCTCGATCGAAGGAGTGGGGCGGCTCCTGCAGCAGCTCCCGGTAAATTCCACAGGCCAGCCGATAGCCGGCGAGGAAGCTCTGGAGGGAGACCTCCTCCCGAAGCGCCGACTGACAATCCGTCAGATATAGCAGCCGCCTGCGGCTTTCTTTGTCCAACTGATCTCGCAGTGCCTGACGGGTCTGCTCAATTTCTCTTCGCAATTCACTGCACTCCGGTTCCTGGAAAAACTGCCGGTGCAGAGTTTTCATGTAGTCATACATGGAATCGCCTCCTGTTCAAGACAACATATATACCACAACAGTCGGCACAAAGCTATTAAAAAATGCAGCGTTTCCAATGGATTGGCGGTTTACATGGACAGAGTGGGGCCGGTATATTCCTCATGGTCGTCCGGCTTATGGCCCATGGCAATTTTCTTCTCCCTGAGCTTTTGCAGACGCTTGCGGTCGATCCGCATCCCCACGGGGCCGGTCTTGGGCAGAGAGTTGTCCTGGAAAATGTGACTCATGTGGTGGAGCAGTCGGGTTGCCGTCAGCATGACGGATGGCGGGTGAAGACTGTCCGCGCGATCGAGAAAGAATTGTGCGTACTCGTTGCCCTGATCGGCGGCGCGGGTCAGCCAGTAGAGTGCCAGCTCCTTGTCGTATTTCACCTCGCGCCCCATGAGGCACAACTTGCCCAGCAGATATTGAGCGTACTGGTTTTCGGCGTTGGCGGCGTCAGTCAGATACCGCAGCGCCTTGGCAACGTCTTTCTTCACGATCTTGCCTCGAAGATACTCTTTGCCGACACGGTAGGCGGCGTAGTGACTGCCTTTTTGCGTTACGTATTCCAGCCACTTCATGCCAAGCTTTGGGTCGCGGACCAGCAGATCGTCAGAGAGGAACAACTTGCCCAGCGCATACTGCGCCACCACAACATCCTGTCGCGCCGCCTTATAGAGCCAATCCCGTGCCAGCTCGGAGTTTGGAATTAGCAGCCCGCCGTCGCGGTAGAGCTTGCCGAGAAAATACTGTGCGCAGGCGTCACCATCCTCCGCCCATGCTCTTAAATCCTCCGCAGCCTTGTCGCGCTCTGCAAGGGGCAGGGTATCGTCATAGACATCGTCCACGATTTGCCACAGAGTGCGGTCGGCCTGAAGATCATCCTCCGGCTCGTCCCGCAGCTCCATGCCTACGTCCTCAAAAGTGATCTCGCCAAGTCGGATGCGTTCCGCCTCATGAATGACGGCATTCTTGATGGCGCGGAATTCTTTCTGCTGGGACAGCGGCAGGCGCTTCCGCTTATCGCCGCCGTAGTAACTGTCCACCTGACCCTGCAGTTCCAGCCAGCGGTCATAGCAGTCAGATACGACAGGCAGGCATTCCATCTGATTGACAATCTCGTCCACAATTTTCTTGATGGGCTTCGGCAGATATCCGTAGGAATTTTTGCCGGTGACCGTCTCCAGCACCTGCGCGAGCTGCTGCATCAGACCTTCTACCTCCGGGTGATTGCAGATGCCGGTTTGCATCTGCCGCGTCAGCTCCAGCAGAGCATCCCGCGCCTCGCGTACCAGCTCATCGCGGCTTTCGCTTTTCTGCTCGTAGACATGGAGCAGTTCCTGCTTGAAAATATCGTTGGTGAGCTGCGACTTGATCTGCCGGATACCCTCGCGGGAGAGATACGCCTGACCCGGCTTTGCCGACCATGCCATCATGTGGATGTGGGGATGCTCCCCCTCGTCGTGGTAGGCTGCGTACCAGCGAAAGTCCTTGGACGGTATTTTCATCGCCGCCGCAATGTCGTTGCGGTGGGCGCGGATGAGATTGCGCCACGCTCCGGCGTTGTCGTAACCCAGCCGCGCCGCGTCCTCACGCCTAAGCGAGATGATGTGCGTCCACACATTGCCGGTATAAGAATCCAACTCCGTCATCGCCGCATCGAGATCCACATTATCCTCGTCGCCAAACAGGCCGTGGGTGCTGAGCCGTTCCGCCCGGGGGCGGGTGGCAATGTACTTCATGTAACCGTCCGTCTGACAAACCGCAGACCAGTTTTCCTCCAGCGCCATGGTGATGAGTGCCGAGGCATTGGCCTTGGTCGGGTGCGCTGCGTAGTCCTTGTACTCGGCCAGCTTTTTTACATCGGGAAAATCTTTCGAGAGCTTTGTGATGAGCTGCTCCTGGTTGCGTGTTGGAGGGCGGTCATCGGTGAGTTTTTGCACATGCTCGCGGGTGCCGATGTAGCACAGGTACCCGCTGACCTTTTCCGCGCCGCCGCACTTGAGATATGGACTTTTGACAATCAGCTTTGCCATCACTCGTCACCCGCATCGCGCATTCGCTGCTCGAAAGAGATGCGCCCGTTTGTCTCCTTCACATTTCTGACGCTCTGTGTCCGCATGCGCCGCAGTGCATCTTCGCCGATGTCATAAGCGGTCGCAATAATTCCGTTGGTCATATCGATCTCTACTGATTGCTTGTACAGCAGACTCGCCATGCGATCCTCAAACAGTCCGAGCCGACCATCGATAGCGGAGGCGATCTCTTTTGGCAGCAAGGCGCTGCCATCGTTCATCTC
>JAAXZS010000015.1 GCA_012719745.1 Clostridiales bacterium
ATAGGGAAAAGAGGCGACAGAAATGATTCAGGATATCTCGCCCCACGTATACGACCGCACTTACCGGCAGGACAAGGCTACCGCCGGCGACCATGTCTTATTTTATGAAAAGGGCGGTGTGCTGCTGCGAAAACAGGGGGAAAACTGGTCTGTGCCCCGCTTTTCCGATTTTACCGGCGCAGAGGAAGAACTGACCGAGAAGGCGCGGCATCTTTTTAATATAGACGGAGAGTCTTATTACCTGGCGCGCTCCGCCTGCCCCGGACAGCGGGAGGAGTTTTCCTGGTGCTCGCTGCGGGATGTGCGCTCGGTACGGCCGATGGAGGTGGCTTTTGCCGCCGTTACCGGCTCCCAGCTGGCTCGGTGGTACCGCAGCCGCGCCTACTGCGGCCGCTGCGGTACGCCTACTGAATGGAGCACACTGGAACGGGCTGTGGTATGCCCCAAGTGCGGCCTCATCGAATACCCAAAAATCTGTCCGGCGGTAATCGTGGCTGTCACCGACGGGGACAGGCTCCTGCTTACCCGCTATGCCAACCGTCCTTTTAAGGGCTATGCCCTCATTGCCGGCTTTACGGAGATCGGCGAGACGTTGGAGGACACAGTGCATCGGGAGGTCATGGAGGAAGTTGGCGTGCGCGTCAAGAACCTGCGCTACTATAAAAATCAGCCATGGAGCTTTTCCGATACGCTGCTTACCGGCTTTTACTGCGATCTGGACGGTGATCCGGCCATTACCCTGGATCACAACGAGCTGTGTGAGGGCTTTTGGATGGAGCGCAGTGAGCTGCCCTGCCGGGAGGGCGATGTAAGTCTGACGGCGGAGATGATTGAACGATTCAGACTGGGGAGGGAAAATGAGAAACCGGAGAACCCGTAAAAAAAGCCGTTCCGCGTGGCGCAGCATCTGTCTGTTTGCCCTTTTGCTGGCTATGTTGGGTACGGAGCTTTACATTGCCGGGCGGACACCTTCCCATGCGGAGAAGGATATACAGGGAGAGATGTCGGAGGCACAGCAAAAGGAAGATGAGCAAAACCATTGGGCGGAAAGCCCGTCGCTGCCGTCCAACAATCCGCAAAAGGAGGGGACATCCTCTCAGCAGGGAGACCCGGCGGAAGAACCACAGGAAACACCGTCGACCACTGACGATGATTCTCACTATTATATTAAGGTCAATAACACAGCCAATGTGGTCAATGTTTATAAAGAGGACGAGCAGGGGCAGTTTACCGTGCCGGAGCGGGCCATGATCTGCTCTACCGGCACCGACACGCCCACTTCCGGGGTCTATTACCTTTGGGGCAATGGCAAATGGGAGTGGCTGGGTCTTTTTGACGATGTGTTTGGCCAGTACTGCACCCAAATCACCGGTGATATTTTGTTTCACTCGGTTCCCTATCTGACGAAGGGAGATAAGAGTTCCCTTGAGTACTGGGAATTTGCCACGCTGGGCACGGCTGCCTCTCTGGGGTGTGTGCGCCTGCAGGTAAAGGACGCCTTGTGGATCTATGAGCACATGGATGATATTGAGGCGGTGGAATTTTATGAGGATAATGATCCCGGCCCTCTGGGTAAGCCTGACGCACCCCAGATTTCCGGCAACAGGGACTGCCGCAATTGGGACCCCACCGATCCGGACGACCGCAATCCGTGGGGGAATGCCGGGAATAAAACGGCTACATAAAAGAAAGGATGCGACCTCTTTATGACAGAGGAAGAAAAAATCTTTGCCGGGAAAATGTTCAATAACCGCGCACCGGAACTGGTGGCGGAAAAACACAGGGCTCACGAGCTGTGCCGACAGTTTAACGCGGCGGACGAGAGCGACCCGGGACGCATTGGCCTGGTGCGCTCGTTTATCGGCTCTTTAGGAGAACACAGTAATTTTCAGGGGCCCATCCAGTTCAACTACGGCTGCCACACCTTTATCGGAGACTATTTTTTTGCCAACTTTAATTTCCTGGTGATGGACGACGCTCGTATTTATATCGGCGACAAAGTGTGTATCGGCCCCAATGTATCCCTTTTGGCCACCAACCATCCGCTGCTGCCGGAGGAGCGGTTCGGTCCCGGGGAAAACGGACAGCCCGTCATGGCAGAATTTGCTTCGGAGATCCATATTGGCAACAATGTCTGGATTGCCTGCAATGTGTGCGTGCTGGGCGGCGTCCATATCGGAGACGGCGCGGTGATCGGCGCAGGCAGCGTGGTGACAAAAGATGTGCCGGCCGGGTATCTGGCCTACGGAAATCCCTGTCGGGCTGTGCGGCCCATTACGCAGGCAGACAGTAAAAAAGAACTGGTGCTGCCGGAGGATGAGGCTCATTTCCGCTTTGCCGCTGATTGAGTAAGAAAAAAATTGCGCCGCGAAGAGACTTCTTCACGGCGCAATTTTTTATGCGTTTTCCTGCTTTTCGATAGGCTTTTCCACAAGATATTTTTCTGGTACCTTGTATCCCAGATCCTTCAGCATCTGCGCGTATTGGGGATCCTGGAGTCGCTCCTCCGAACGGGCGGCCTCCTCCTTCAGATACTGGAGACGGGCGGGCCGCCGCTTCACATCCTGAACAATCATAATGGATGGAAAGCCCAGAAACATCAGCACGAAAATGGCCTGCAGCACATCGAAGCGGGCATTGACAATCATGTAGCCCAGGATCATGATTCCCAGCAGCATGGGAATGGCACAGCTTTTAAAGACGGCAGGCGATACCGCCCACTTATCCATAGGATCAATGCCGTTGACGGCAATTTCACGGTACTCCCTGTCGTAATAGGTCTCCTTGCAGTCGGGACAGATACGCTGGGGACTTCCGTAGGGGCCGATGCCCTGCTCGGGATTCAAACGAAACATGGCACCGCAGTGAGGACAGGTTTTCTTCTTAACAGACATGGGACAGATCCTCCCTTGTGTTTTAATTTACTGTATGGTATATTACCACGCCGCCCCGGGGAAAGCAAGGTCAGTTCAGCATGTCAGCGCTGACGGAAAAAAGCCGGGCGATCCGCTCCCGCAGCGGACGGTGGGACGGCAGGAGAAGGGCGGGATCCCTGTCCATCAATTCCTCCGCCGCCTGTTGCGCTTCCTTTAAAAGGCGCATATCACAGCTGAGATCGGCAATTTTTAGGGCGGGCAGACCGTGCTGCCGCTGGCCGAAAAAGTCGCCGGGCCCCCGCAGACGCAGATCCTCCTCCGAGATTTTAAAACCGTCGTTGGTTTGGGTCAGTACCTTCAGCCGCTCCCGGGTCTCCTCGTTGGGATGGTCGGAAACCAGCACACAATAGGACTTGGCGCCACCTCGACCCACCCGGCCCCGCAGCTGATGCAGCTGAGAAAGGCCAAAGCGTTCTGCGTTTTCCACCACCATCAGCGTGGCGTTGGGTACGTCCACCCCCACCTCAATGACCGTGGTGGACACCAGAATATCGCTTTCCCGGGCGGTAAAGGCGGCCATCACCGCCTCCTTTTCCTTTGGCTTCATTTTACCGTGGAGAAAACTGACGCGGAGGTCGGGGAACACCTCCTTTTGCAGCTTTTCCGCATAGGCCGTCACCGCCTTGCGCTCATCGGAGGACTCCTCGTTTTCTGTTACCATGGAGCAGACGATATACACCTGCCGCCCGGCGCTCACCTGCTTGCGGATAAAGGCGTTGAGCCGGGTGCGGTAGTGCTCGTCCACGGCAAAGGTGTCCACCTGCTGCCGCCCCGGCGGCAGCTCATCAATGACGGACACATCCAGATCACCGTAAATAATCAGCGCCAGCGTCCGCGGAATGGGGGTGGCGGAGAGTACCAGCATGTGGGGATTTTCTGCCTTGGCGGAGAGAGCCGCCCGTTGGTTGACGCCGAAGCGATGCTGCTCGTCGGTGATGACCAGCCCCAGCCGGGCATACTGCACGTCCTCCGTCAGCAAGGCATGTGTGCCGATGCACAGGTCAATTTCGCCTGTTTCCAGCTGCTGCAAAAGCGCCCTCCGGGTTTTGGCTGGTGTGGAACCGGTGAGCAGGGCACAGCGAATGCCGAAATTTTCAAACAGCGGCGCAAGATTCTGATAATGCTGCCGTGCCAGAATCTCCGTGGGCGCCATCAGCGCCGTCTGCCAGCCGTTTTTTACCCCAAAATAGACGCAGGCGGCGGCCACCATGGTCTTGCCGGAGCCCACATCCCCCTGGCAGAGCCGGTTCATAGGTCGGCCTGAGCACATGTCGGCAAGGGCGTCCTCAATGGAGCGCTTTTGGGCACCGGTGAGAGGGAACGGCAGCGCCTTGTAAAAGGCAGCCATGTCCACAGTCTCGCAGA
This sequence comes from Clostridiales bacterium, assembly GCA_012719745.1. Classification (GTDB taxonomy): domain Bacteria; phylum Bacillota; class Clostridia; order Oscillospirales; family Oscillospiraceae; genus Vescimonas. Next base: position 4,302 of record JAAXZS010000015.1, read on the forward strand.
CCGGTCCTGCCACATCCCGGCGGCGCTGCCGCAGTCCCCGCAGGCCGCAGGTCAGCAAAAACAGCTCCTCAAAGACAAGCCGCCGCCGGGCCACCTCCAGTTCCTCCGGCGACCCGGGGAAGTGGACATTTTCATAGGCGTAGTTGACATAACACAAGCTGTGAGCCTGGCGAACTTCCTCCGGCAGCACATCCGGCATCAGATCCCGTATGGCGTCCAGCCCCTGGCGTATGGCTTTGGTCAAAAGAAGCTGGGAGACGCCGGCGGTGAGGGGATAAAGGGGCATAATGTGACCGGTCAATTGCTGCTGCCCCTCTTTTTCTATGAGAGGATTGGCCATGGAACGGCGCAGTAAATCCCCCTCCACCCGGCCGTAAAAGATGTAAGTATCTCCTCGGTGGAGGGAGTTTTTTACATATTCCTTGTTAAAAAAGATTAGATCCAGTGATCCGCTTTCGTCCACGGCACGAGCCTTTACCAGCACCCGGCCGCTGCGTACACGCACGGAGATGGGATCAGTGGCCAGCATGGCTCGCACACAGGCATTTTCTCCGGGCATCAGTTCCCGGATGGGACGCATCAGCGTTCGATCCTCGTAGTCCCGAGGAAAATAAGAGATCAGATCCCGCAGAGTAAAGATGTCCAGTCTGGCAAGGGCATTGGCCCGTGTCTCACCGATCCCTTTGATATACCGCACATCGGTGGAAAGCTCCGCCATGCAGGCACACCTCCTCTCCTACCGCCTCACATAATCCATGTAGGCAAAGCGCAGGCCGTCCTCTTCCTGCACCTCACTGACCGATGCCTTCCGCCACCCCGACAGGGTGTCCAGATCGGGGAAAAAGCAGTCCGCAGGAGGGGCGGCCTGTACCTTTGTCAGTACAACTCGATCACAATGGGACAGGAACTGCTCATAAACGCTGGCACCACCGATGACAAAAGTTTCCTCGTCCGCGGCCTCCAGTGCCTCCTGTACAGAGTGCACCACCACCGCCCCCGGCGCCGAAAAATGGACGTCGGAGGTAAGAATGATATTGCGCCGGTTGGGAAGGCACCGCCCCCCGGGAAAGGTGGCCAGAGTCTTGCGCCCCAGAATCACCGTGTGGCCGGTGGTGAGGGTGCGGAATCGCCGCAGATCGGCATGGAGGGAAAAAAGCAGATGGCCGTCTTTCCCCAGACCCCAGTTTTCGCTGACCGCTGCAATGGCAATCATCATCATTCTCCTTAAATGGCCACGGGAATCTTTTCGTCAAAGGGCTGTGGCTGATAGCCCTCCAGGGAAAAGCTGTCCCGTGTAAATTGATAGAAATCGGTGACGGACTTGTCCACAATCAGTTTCGGCGCCGCCTGGGGCGTCCCCTGAAGCATTTTCTCCACCAGGGGGACATGGCGGTCATAAATGTGGGCGTCGGCAATCACGTGTACCAGCTCCCCTGCCTCCAGGCCGGACACCTGGGCAAACATGTGCACCAGCACCGCATACTGCACCACATTCCAGTTGTTGGCGGTGAGCATGTCCTGGGAACGCTGGTTCAGGATGGCGTTGAGAGTGTGGCCGCTGACATTGAAGGTCATGGAATAGGCGCAGGGATACAGAGCCATTTCGTGGAGATCAGTAAAGTTGTAAAGATTGGTGAGAATGCGCCGGGAGGCGGGGTTGTGGTTCAGATCGTATAAGACCCGGTCCACCTGATCGAATTCTCCTTCGGGGTACTGATGCTTTACACCCAGCTGATAGCCGTAGGCCTTGCCGATAGAACCGTTTTCATCCGCCCAACTATCCCAGATGTGCCCCCGGAGATCGTGGACATTGTTGGATTTTTTCTGCCAGATCCACAACAGCTCGTCCACACAGGTTTTGAAAAAGGTGCGCCGCAGCGTCAGAATGGGGAATTCCGCTTTGAGATCATAGCGGTTCACAATGCCAAATTTTTTAATGGTATGGGCGGGCACGCCGTCGTCCCAGCGAGGCCGTACCTCCTGATCGGTGTCCCAGACACCGTTTTGCAGGATTTCCCTGCAATTGTTCATAAAAACCTGATCCGCATAGCTCATGAGACGGTTCCCCCTCTGTTTTTTCCCTATTTTATCATGGCGGGCCAAAAAAGAAAAGCCCGGAAAAGGTCCCACCCGCTAAAAAGGCGCACCGCTGATGCGGTGCGCCTCCGTGAGCTTTTATGTGTCCATATCCACGGTGATGTTGTCGGTGCCATGCTCCTCAAACTCCCCCAGATAGGCATCCATACGTTCCATGATCTCATTGTAGTTCTCCGGCGTCACAGGCGGATCATCCAAATCCCGCAGCGCCAACTCCTGCGCCAGAATTTCAAAAAAGGTGGTGTCCTCATAGGCCGTAATGGCCTCCTGAATCCCGCCTTCGGCGAAAGCCCGGGAGGGGATAAGCTCTTTCTTGTACATTTCCACCAGCGAAGTCATGCCGTGGGTGAGACAATAGGAGAAAATCAGGCTCTCCACTTTGTCATACTCCCGGATGCGGTCATCACCGCGGGTCGAGTTAAGCACCCAGTTTCCGATATAAACCAGATCCAAAAGACGGCGGAACTGTTTTTCCGTCAGCTTGATCTCCATATGCCACCTCCTAAAAGATCGTACCAAATCCATTCATTATTGCATTATAGCAAACAAACGGGGAAAATACTACTGAAAAAAGAGGGGAAAAAGGCTAAATTTTGCTTGTGATTAACTGCGTTCCATAGTACAATAGATAAGTTAATTTAGAATGCGAGGAGTATCGTCTATGGATAACAGACCCATTGGGGTGTTTGATTCCGGCCTGGGGGGACTGACCGCGGTGCGTGAGCTGCGGAGAATGATGCCCTCCGAAGATATTATATACTTCGGGGACACGTCCCGTGTGCCATACGGCAGCCGTTCCCGGGAGACTATTTTGAAATATGCCCGACAGGACACCCGCTTTTTGCGCGGCTTTGATCTCAAGGCGATTCTCATTGCCTGCGGCACTGTATCCACCACCTCGCTGGATACCCTGAAGGCGGAAAATGATATTCCCATGCTGGGGGTGGTGGAACCTACCTGCCGCCGTGCCGTGGCCATGACAAAAAACAAAAGGGTGGGGCTCATTGCCACGGCAGCCTCTGTCCGCAGCGGTGCTTACGAGCGAACCATCCGTGCCTTTGACCCGACGATTGAGGTGATTAGCCGCGCCTGCCCCCTTTTTGTGCCTCTGGTGGAAAACGGGCGCTTTCGTCCCGGGGATGTGGTCATCGAAACGGTGGCCCGGGAATACCTTGGTTCCCTAAGGGGAACCGGCATCGACACGTTGATTCTGGGCTGCACCCATTATCCCCTTTTGATGGAGGTCATCGGCGGCGTGATGGGGCCTGATGTGACGCTTATCAACGCGGGGGAAGAATCCGCCTGGGAGATGAAACGGGCGCTTCGGGCTTCCGACGCGCTGGCAGACCCCGGCCGCGCGGGAGAGGCAGCTTTTTACGCCAGCGACCGGGTGGAGGATTTTGAAAAGCTGGCCGGCATGTTTTTGCAGGAAGACCTCCGGCGCAGCGTTAATCAAATCGACATTGAGACATACTGAGGAGTGCTATGGAAGGATCTGTTCAGGTACGGATGACCAGCCGCAGTACTTTTGGCGGCCAGGAGGATGTGCTGCGCTTTACCGGGCACGGCACGGTGGAAAAAACAGACTACGGATGGCATGTACACTATACGGTGCAAAATACGGAGGACGGAGCGTCCCGCATGACCTCCGATGTGAAGCTTGAAAGGGAGAGCGGTCGGGCCGTCCTGGTGAACGAGGGTGAAACCGGCTACGGTATGCTGCTGGACCCGGCGGTACCCACGGTCACGGAGATTCGAGAGGGCGGCAAAACGCTGGCTCTCAATGTGGCCACACGGCAGGTGGCGGCGGATCTGGGCGGCGCCCGGGAGGGCAGTCTGACCCTTGACTATATGCTGATGATCGGAATGCAGCCGTTATCGGCACTGCGGGTGACCATTCAGTTTAAAAAGGAAGAGAGCGTGAAATAACATGATTCACATGATACAAAAGGCAAAAGAGCAGGTGCAGGCGCTTACCGATGGGGCCTACGCCAAGGCAGCGGCAGAGGGACTGCTGCCCGGCGGCATCACCGCCCGGGCCACCATTGAAATCCCCAAGGATGTGTCCAACGGCGACTACACCACCACTTTCTGCCTGGCGGCCGCCAAGGCCATGCACAAAAATCCCCGGGAGGTGGCTAAGGTCCTGACGGAGCGGATGGATCTGACGGACTCCTATTTCACCTCCGTGGAGATCGCCGGCCCCGGCTTCCTGAACTTCCGCCTGGGTGAAAAGTGGTATGCCGAAACGCTGTGCACCGTGGAGACCGAAGGAAAAGATTACGGCCGGAATGATTCCTTGCAGGGGAAGAAATATATGGTGGAGTTTGTCTCCGCCAACCCCACCGGCCCCATGCACATGGGCAATGCCCGGGGTGGTGTGCTGGGCGATACACTGGCGCAGGTGCTTTCCTGGTCGGGGGCCGACGTGTGGCGGGAATTCTATGTCAATGACGCCGGCAACCAGATCGAGAAGTTTGCCAAGAGTCTGGAGGCCCGCTATATCCAGCTCATCAAGGGCGAGGACGCAGTGGAATTCCCGGAGGACGGTTATCACGGTGACGACATCCGGGAGCTGGCACGGCTTTTCTACGAGCAAAACGGGGACAAGTATCTGGATTGCGACGAAAAGACACGCCATGACGCGCTGTCCTCTTTCGGACTGAACCACAATATTCCCAAGATGAAAACCGATCTGGCCCGCTACGGCATTCATTATGACCAGTGGTTTTTTGAATCCACTCTCCATGAAAGCGGCTTTGTGGCCGATTCCGTACAGAAGCTGACTGACCGGGGCTATACCTATGAAAAGGACGGTGCCTTGTGGCTTCGCACCTCTGAAATCCTTGCGGAAAATCTTCGCAAGGCCGGCAAGTCCCAGGAGGAGATTGACAAGATGGAGCTGAAGGACGATGTGCTGCGCCGGGCCAACGGCTTTTACACCTATTTTGCCGCCGACATCGCCTATCACCGCAACAAGTTTGAGGTGCGGGGCTTTGACAAGGTCATCAATGTCTGGGGCGCCGACCACCACGGCCATGTGGCACGGCTCAAGGGCGCCATGGACGCGCTGGGCCTTGACGGAACCAATCGGCTGGACATCGTCCTCATGCAGCTGGTGAAGCTGGTGCGGGACGGCGAGGTGGTGCGTATGTCCAAGCGGACAGGCAAGGCCATCTCTCTGACCGATCTGCTGGATGAAATTCCGGTGGACGCCTGCCGCTATTTCTTTAACGCAAAGCCTGAGACGCAGATGGAGTTTGACCTGGGTCTGGCTGTCCGGGAGGACAGTGAAAATCCGGTGTACTATGTTCAGTACGCTCACGCCCGTATTTGCACCCTCATCAAGGCGCTGGCGGCGGAGGGGCAGACGGTACCCACGTGCGCAGAGGTGGATTTCTCTGTACTGACGGAGGACCTGGAAAAGGCGCTTGTAAAACAGCTGGCCGTCTACTGCGAGGAAGTGCGCCTGGCAGCCCGGGACTATGACCCCAGCCACATCAACCGGTATCTTACGGATTTGGCGGCATCCTTCCACAAGTTCTACAACGCCTGCCGCATCAAGGGCGAGGAGGAGAAGATCCTCAAGGCTCGGCTCCTGTTGGCGGAGTGTACCCGCAGTGTGCTGGAAAACGCCATGCGGCTCATTGGCTGCAGCGCACCGGAGAAAATGTAACAAATAACAAAAAGCACAGGAGAATTCTCCTGTGCTTTTTTTGCTGCTGGAAAGCAAATCTTTTCCTGCTTCAGACCACCTGAAAAATATAAAACTTGAGATAGTTGGTCTCGTCCACACCCCATAAAATGGGGTGGTCGCAGCACTGCTGCCGCGCTTCGATCTGCCGCAGCTGTACCCCTGCGTCCCGGGCGGCACTGTGGAGCATCCGGACGAACAGTTCCTCGCTGGCAAAATGACTGCAGGAGCAGGTGGCCAGATACCCGCCCCGGGGCAGTAGCTTCATGGCCCGGTAGTTGATTTCTTTGTAGCCTGTCATGGCGCTTTCCACCGTGCGGCGGGACTTGGTAAAGGCCGGCGGGTCAAGGATGATGAAGTCATACCGGGCCGGCTCCTTTTCAAGAGCCGGCAGCAGGTCGAAGACATTGGCAGCCATGCAGTCCATTCGGTCGTCCAGACCGTTGCACCGGGCGTTTTCCCGGGCGCAGGATACGGCAAATTCCGACACATCCACAGCGGTGACATGACTGGCGCCGCCCCGAGCGGCGTTGAGGGCAAAGGAACCGGTGTGGGTGAAGCAGTCCAGCACCGTTTTCCCTTTTGCCAGCCGGGCCACTGCCAGGCGGTTGTACTTTTGATCCAGAAAAAAACCGGTTTTCTGGCCGTTTTGAAAGTCAACGGTGTACCGGATGCCGTTTTCCACAATCTCCGTGGTGGTGAAAGTCGGCACCGGCTCGCCGGGCAGAGGAAACCATCCCTTGCCCTCTGTGAGACCCTCCAGCTCCCGAATGGCCACATCGTTGCGCTCATACACGCCGTCAATGGTTTGGCCGTCCTCTCGGAGAATTTTGACCAGCAGGGAAAAAAGCAATTCCTTACGCTGTTCCATTCCCAGCGACAGCACCTGCGCCACCAGCACATTTTCAAACCGGTCCACCGTCAGACCCGGCAGGCCGTCAGCCTCGCCGAAAACGAGACGGCAGCAGTGGCAGTCTGTTTCCCCCATGACGGTTTTCCGGTACTCCCAGGCATAGCGGAGACGCCGCTCCCAAAAGGGGGTATCAAAGGAGTCGTTGGCGTTGCGGGAGAGAAGACGAATGCGTATTTTGGAGTGTTCATTAAACATTCCCGTGCCCAGATAGCTGCCCTTCCGACTCACCACATCTACCAATTCGCCGTTTTCACTTTTGCCCGTCAGGCTGGTAATCTCCGCCCCGTACACCCAGGGATGTCCGCGCAAAAGAGCTGCTTCTCCCTTGGGCGTGATGACTGCCCGGGGATAAGGCCGTTCCGTTTTCAATACCCTCACCGTCTTTCCTTTTTTATTAAGCTGTATTCTATCACATATGAAGCACCATTTCCATATAATGAAAGTGATGAATTGTTTGAAAAGGGAGAATACGCTATGCCGACCATTTATATCAGCCCCTCCACACAGGAGTATAACCCCTATGTCACCGGCAACGGTTCCGAAGAATACCAGATGAATCTGCTGGCGGACGCCATGGAACCCTACTTGTATTCCAATGCCATTGGTTTTACCAGAAATAGACCCGATATGACCGCCGCCAGCTCCGTCCGGCAGGCCAATCAGGGTAACTATGATTTTTATCTGGCGCTCCACTCCAATGCCTCCGGCACCGGCAGCGAGGGGAAAAACCGGGGCATCATCGCCTTTTATTATCCCACCAGTACCAAGGGGAAAGAGGCGGCGGAGATCTTTGCCGCCAACTTCCGGGACATCTATCCCCTGCCGGATCAGGTATCCACCCGGTCCACTACCAGCTTGATTGAGGTGAAAGGCCCCAAGGCACCGGCCGTACTGCTGGAGATCGGCTATCACGATAATTATTCCGATGCCGTGTGGGTGGAAAACAATCTTGATCTGATCGCTCAGAGCATTGTGCGCTCGCTGACGGAGCTTTTTGGCCTGCCCTTTATCTATCCCCAGACGGTGCGCTACGGAGCGGTCAATACCCCGGGCGGTGGGTCGCTGAAACTGCGCGCCTACCCTTCTGCCCAGGGAGCCGTTATTTCCGAAATCCCGGATGGCAGCAGCGTTGAGGTATACGGCGAATATCAGGGATGGTACACAGTACGTTACGGCAATGAGACAGGATATGCAGACGGGGCCTATATTGCCTTGTAAATAAAAGGAACGTGGGATATTTATACTTGACACTTTCACCCGTTGCGTATAAAATTAACAAGGATTATTATCGAAGGATTAGGGGATTCTTCGGTTGTTTTCTGATAACTATTATCGACTGCCGTCGATTATCATCCATTCATATGTCATAAAAACAGGAGGTAAACCGATTATGAATACAACCGGCTACATTGTAGCGGCGGTTGCGGCGATTATTGCGCTTCTGATCGGCTTTCCCCTCGGTATTCGCTACCGGAAAAAAGTAGCGGAAAAAGAAATCTCCAGCGCGGAAGAAGAAGCCACGCGTATTATTAACGAAGCGATAAAAAGCTCTGAAAATAAGAAGAGAGAAGCACTTCTTGAAGCTAAAGAAGAGATTTTGAAATCCCGCAGCGAATACGAGAAGGAAGTCAAGGAGCGCCGGGCGGATCTGCAGAAGCAGGAGCGCCGGCTGCAGCAAAAGGAAGAAAACATCGATCATAAAACCGAGATGATCGAGAAAAAGGAAGAGGCCCTTGCCGACAAGCATGCTGCCATCGACAAGGAGGCAGAAGAGATTAAGCTGGTAAAACGCAGCCAGACAGAAATGCTGGAGCGTATCTCCGGTTTCACGGCCGAAGAAGCCAAGAATTATCTCATTAGTCAGGTGGAGTCCGATGTGACCCACGAAACGGCTGTGAAGATCAAGGAGATCGAGGCCCGCGCCAAGGAGGAGTCCGATACCCGTGCCCGGGAGATCGTGGCCACTGCCATTCAGCGCTGCGCCGCCGATCATGTGGCTGAAATCACCGTCAGTGTGGTACCCCTGCCCAATGACGAGATGAAGGGCCGCATTATCGGCCGTGAGGGCCGCAATATCCGCACGCTGGAAACACTTACCGGCGCGGATCTGATTATCGACGATACGCCGGAGGCAATTACCGTTTCCTGCTTTGAGCCGGTTCGCCGTGAGGTGGCCCGTCTGGCGCTGGAAAAGCTGATCGCCGACGGACGCATTCATCCCACCCATATTGAAGAAATGGTGGAAAAGGCCCGCCGCGAGGTGGATGCCGTCATTCGCTCCGAGGGGGAGCGGGCGGTGCTGGAAACCGGTATCCGTGGCCTGCATCCGGAGCTGCAAAAGCTCCTGGGTCGTCTGCACTACCGCACCAGCTACGGCCAGAATGTATTGCAGCACTCCATCGAGGTGTCTCATATCGCCGGCATGATGGCCGCCGAGTTGGGTGCCGACGTCTACGCCGCCAAGCGGGCAGGTCTTCTGCACGACATCGGCAAGGCTGTGGATCATGAGATGGAAGGTACCCATGTGGCTCTGGGCGTGGAATTTGCCCGGAAATACAAGGAAAAAGAGGACATTATTCACGCCATTCAGGCGCACCACGGCGACGTGGAGTGCAAGACGGTGGTGGCGTGCCTTGTTCAGGCGGCCGACGCCATTTCTGCCGCCCGTCCCGGTGCCCGGCGGGAGAATCTGGAGAACTATATCAAGCGTCTTCAGAAGCTGGAAGAGATCACCGGCACCTATCCCGGTGTGGAGAAGAGCTATGCCATTCAGGCCGGCCGCGAGGTACGCGTGATGGTGAAGCCCGAGCAGGTGTCCGAGGACGAAATGGTACTGCTGGCCCGGGAATTGGCCAAGCGTATCGAAAACGAGTTGGAGTATCCCGGTCAGATTAAGGTGCATGTTCTGCGTGAGACCAAGGGCGTGGAATACGCCAAGTAAACCGGCTTTTAAAAGCGGAGTGTGTTTGCACTCCGCTTTTTTTAAAGAAGCATTGCTGATGGCCTGAGGGAAAACTTCTAAAATAACCGGCCTCCAAGATTTGTTTTTTGTCCATTCTTTTGAAAAGAACGGATTGACAACGCAGGCATATTCCGATAGTATAATGAATCAAACAACGAGATATGCGGGAAGGGAGATTGGAATGGATTTATTGCTGAGCGGCGGATGCGTGTATTTAGACGGAGGATTTGTCCAGCGGGATGTAGCTATTTCCAAAGGACGTATTATTTCCGTTTCTCCTTCCGTTTCCCCGGATGGTTTTTCCGTCATTGAATTGCATCATTGTTTACTTGTTCCAGGCTTCGTGGATGTGCATGTACATCTTCGAGAGCCTGGTTTTTCTTATAAGGAGACCATTGCATCCGGCACCGATGCTGCGGCGCGGGGCGGCTACACAGACATATGTGCCATGCCTAATTTGAAACCGGTGCCCGACTGCATGGAGGCGCTGCAGATTCAGCGCCACATCATTGACCGGGACGCCCGGATTCATGTTCACCCCTACGGGGCCATTACCCGGGGACAGGCGGGGACGGAGCTTGCCGACATGGCGGCCATAGCTCCTTATGTGGTGGGCTTTTCCGACGATGGCCGGGGGGTTCAGTCGGAGGAGCAGATGCGCCGCGCTATGGAGCACGCGGCTGCACTCCGCCTCCCTATTGTGGCTCACTGCGAGGATAATGCCCTTCTGACACCCGGCTGGTGTGTTCACGAGGGAGACTGGGCTCGCCGCCACGGCCTGCCTGGTTCCTCCTCTCAAAGCGAATGGAAGCAGCTGGAGCGTGATCTGCGTCTGGTGGCCGAGACGGGCTGCCGGTATCATGCCTGTCATATTTCCACAAAGGAGAGCGTGGCACTGATTCGAAACGCCAAGGCAGCCGGGCTGCCGGTGAGCTGCGAAACGGCGCCTCACTACCTGCTTTTATGTGAGGACAACCTGCAAGACAGTGGCTCTTTTAAGATGAACCCGCCGCTGCGCTCAAAAGAAGATCGGGACGCGCTGCGCAAAGGGCTGCTGGACGGCACCATTGACTGCATTGCCACCGATCACGCACCCCACTCCGCCGCCGAAAAGGCCGGCGGTCTGCGGGAAAGCCTGAACGGTATCGTGGGTCTGGAAACGGCCTTTCAGGTGCTTTACACCTATCTGGTAAAAACCGGTCTTGTGCCGCTGGCAATTCTTTTGGACAGGCTTTGCTGTCGCCCTCGGCAGCTGTTCGGTCTGCCCGGCGGCAAGGTGGAGACGGGGGAACCCGCCTCGCTGACTGTGCTGAATCTGGACGATCCCCATACCGTTGATGCTACCGCCTTTGCCTCCATGGGACGGGCCACCCCCTTTGACGGCTGGCAGGTTTCCGCTTCCGTGGCGGCCACCTTCTGCGATGGGCGTCTGGTATATGCTGCCGGAAAGGAGAACAACGCGCTATGAAGGAATCCTGCTTCACCCTGGAAAAAATACGCACCCTGACGGAGGACACCTGTGAGCTGATACTGCGGGGGGATACCTCCGCCATCACGCGGCCCGGTCAGTTCGTCAATCTGGCGCTGCCGGAGAAATTTCTCCGCCGCCCTATTTCCGTGTGCGACTGGTGGGAGGACACGCTGGTGCTGCTGATCCGGGCAGTGGGGGAAGGCTCCCGCTGTCTGACGCAGAGCCGGCCCGGCACGGTTTTTAATGTGCTTTCGGGGCTGGGGAACGGCTTCGCCACTTCCTCCGCCGGTGCTCGCCCCGTACTGGTGGGGGGCGGTGTGGGCGCCGCGCCGCTGTATGGTCTGGCCCGGCGGATGGCTCAGGTGGGCACGGCCCCCACGGTGGCACTGGGCTTTCGCCGCGCTGTGGACGCCCTCTATATTCGGGAGTTTGAAGCGCTGGGCTGTCGTGTCATGACAGCCACCGAGGATGGCTCCCTGGGCACCCGGGGTTTTGTGACCGACAGCATGGCAGAGGCCTGCTGGGACTACGCCTATGTCTGCGGCCCCACGCCCATGCTGCGGGCGGTCTGCGATCTGCCCTGGCTGACAGACGGCCAGTATAGCTTTGAGGCCCGGATGGGCTGCGGCTTTGGTGCCTGCATGGGATGCTCCATTTCCACCGTCCACGGCAGCCGCCGGGTGTGCAAGGACGGCCCTATTTTTACACGGGAGGAGATTGTATGGTAGATTTATCCGTCACCCTGGCAGGGGTCAAACTGAAAAATCCCATTATTCCCGCCTCCGGCACCTTTGGTTACGGACGGGAATACGCCGAGCTGTACGACTTAAATGTGCTGGGCAGCTTTTCCTTTAAGGGAACCACTGAGGAACCTCGCTTCGGCAATCTTCAGCCCCGTATTGCCGAAGCCCCTGCCGGTATGCTCAATGCGGTGGGACTGCAAAATCCGGGGATTGACGCTGTCATTGACCAGGAAGTGCCCCACATGGCCACCCTTTTTCACGGCCCCCTCATTGCCAACGTGGGTGGCTTTTCCCTGAGGGAGTATGAGGACAACTGCCGCAAGCTGAATGACTGCGCCCCAGTGGGAATACTGGAAGTAAACATCTCCTGCCCCAATGTACACGCGGGTGGGCAGAACTTTGGTTCCGACGCCCGGAGCGCCGCCCAAGTGACCCGGGCGGTCAGGGCGGTTACGGACAAGCCCGTGTTTATAAAACTCTCGCCCAACGTGGGGGACATCGGAGCCATTGCCCGGGCCTGCGAGGAGGCTGGCGCCAACGGTATCTGCCTCATCAACACGGTGCTGGCCATGCGTATCGACCTTGACCGGCGCCGGCCTCTGTTAGCCAACCGCACCGGCGGATTATCCGGCCCTGCCATCTTCCCCATTGCCGTGCGGATGGTATGGGATGTATATGAAGCGGTCAAAATTCCCATCATCGGCTGCGGCGGCGTCGCCTCGGCGGAGGACGCCGCGGAGCTGATGATGGCGGGTGCCGCGGCGGTGGAGGTGGGAGCCGCCAACCTGCGAGACCCCTACACCTGCAAAAAAATCATTGAGGCTCTGCCTGCCCTGTGCAGCCGGCTGGGCGTCAACAAAATTTCTGAACTGACGGGAGGCGCACACACATGAAAAAGGATGTCATTATTGCACTCGATTTTCCCACCCGGGAGGAGACGCTGCAATTTTTGGACAAATTTCAAGACGAGAAGCCCTTTGTAAAGATCTGCATGGAGCTGTTTTACGCCCAGGGACCGGCTATTGTCCGGGAGATCAAGGCCCGGGGCCACCGGATTTTTCTGGATCTGAAGCTCCACGATATTCCCAACACCGTGCAGCGTGCCATGGCAGCGCTGCGTGATCTGAATGTGGACATGGTGAACCTCCACGCGGCAGGGGGGTCGGAGATGATGCGCGGCGCACTGGCGGGATTGACCCGGCCGGATGGCACCCGCCCACTGCTGATCGCCGTGACCCAGCTCACCAGCACCGACGCCAAAACGCTGAAAGAGGAGCTGCTTATTGACGTTCCCATGGCGGAAACCGTGATGTGCTACGCAGAAAACGCCGCACACTGCGGCCTTGACGGTGTGGTTTGCTCGCCGCTGGAGGCAAAGGCGGTGAAGGAGCGGTGCGGCAGCGGCTTTGTGACGGTGACGCCGGGTATCCGTTTTGCCGGCGGTGATTCCGGCGATCAAAAGCGCATTATGACCCCGGCCAGCGCCGCCGAAAACGGCTGCGACTATCTGGTGATGGGACGGCCAATCACCAAGGCGGAGGATCCTGTTGCGGCGTATCGCCGCGCTCTCCAAGATTTTATGGATGCAGAGTAAGGGAGGAGTATAAAAGATGAACAGAGAACACGAAATTGCCCATGATCTTCTATCCATCGGCGCTGTTTTCCTGCGACCGGAGGAGCCTTTTACCTGGGCCTCCGGGATCAAAAGCCCTATTTACTGCGATAACCGCTTGACGCTGACGGCGCCGGCTGTCCGCACGGCGGTGGAAGAGGGACTGGTATCGCTGATCCGCACTCACTATCCTGACTGTCAGGTGCTGATGGGGACCTCCACCGCAGGCATCGCCCACGCCGCCATCTGCGCCCATCTGATGGGATTGCCCATGGGCTATGTCCGCTCGGGTCATAAGGATCACGGCCGGGGCAATCAGATCGAGGGCCGGCTGGAAAAGGGCGAAAAGGTCGTGGTGGTGGAGGATCTGATCTCCACCGCGGGCAGCTGCATCGAGGTGGTGGATGTGCTGCGTGACGCCGGCGCAGAGGTGCTGGGCATTGTATCCATCTTCACCTATGGACTGAAAAAGGGTCTGGATCGTCTGGCGGAGGCCCATGTGAGCAATGTGAGCCTGTCCAATTTTGACGCCGTGTGCCAGGTGGCAGCGGAGGAGGGCAGGATTCGTCAGGCGGACATTGCCCGCCTGAAACAATTCAGAGACAATCCGGCTGACGAGAGCTGGATGCGTTAATAAGGGAGGTAAGTATGAGAAATCTGATTGATGTCACAGACCTGTCGGTCGCAGAGATCGACGAATTGATTGCCACGGCGGAGGATATGATTGCCGAGCCGGACAAATATGCACAGGTGTGCAGAGGCAAGCAGCTGGCCACACTGTTTTTTGAGCCTTCCACCCGCACGCGGCTGTCCTTTGAATCCGCCATGCTTTCCCTGGGCGGCAGTGTACTGGGCTTTTCCGAGGCCAACAGCAGCTCCACCGCCAAGGGAGAGACCGTGGGAGACACCGTCCACACTGTCAGCTGCTATGTGGACATCGTTGCCATGCGCCATCCCAAGGAAGGAGCTCCCTACGCTGCCGCGCAGTACAGCGAAGTGCCCATTATCAACGCCGGTGACGGCGGACACAACCACCCCACCCAGACGCTTACCGACCTTCTGACCATTCATCGGGAAAAGGGACGACTGGACAATTTAACCGTTGGCTTTTGCGGCGACCTGAAATTCGGCCGCACGGTCCACTCTCTTGTCAACGCGCTGAGCCGGCAGAAGGGGATTAACTTCGTGTTTATCTCCCCTGAGGAGCTGAAAATGCCGGCCTATATCAAGGAAAACACGCTGGACAAAAACGGCCTTTCCTATGAGGAGACTGCCTCTCTGGAAGAAGCCATGCCCAAACTGGACATCCTCTATATGACCCGCGTACAAAAAGAACGCTTTTTCAACGAGGCGGACTATATCCGTTTGAAGGATACCTATGTGCTGGATCCGGAGAAACTGGAGACGGCCAAGAAGGATCTGTGTATTCTTCACCCCCTGCCCCGTGTTAATGAGATCTCCATAGCGGTGGACAGTGACCCGCGCGCCTGCTACTGGAAGCAGGTGAAAAATGGAAAGTTTATTCGCATGGCATTGATTATGAAGCTGTTGGAACTGCAACTGTAAAAGAAAGGAGCTGACGAATATGAAAATTGACAGCATTCAGGACGGCGTGGTACTTGACCACATCAAAGCCGGAAAAAGTATGGACATCTATAAATATCTGCATTTGGATAAGTTAGACTGCTCGGTGGCTATTATCAAAAATGTCCGCAGCGGACGACTGGGGAAAAAGGATATTATCAAGATCGACTCCCCCATGGAGGTGGATCTGGATGTATTGGGATACATTGACCCCGACATTACGGTGAATATTATTCGCAATGGTGTCCGCGTTGAAAAAAAGCATCTGGCGCTGCCGGAAAAGCTGGTCAATGTGATCCACTGCAAAAACCCCCGCTGCATTACAACGGCGGAGTCTCAGCTACCTGCCATTTTTTTGCTCAGCGATGCCCAAAAGAGAAGCTATCGCTGTGCCTACTGCGAGGCGGAAAAGACACGCAGAGTGTAAAAAACCGGTTATCCGGGCAAAATTCCTTCAACACCAAAGCGTCGGCCGACGCGGCAAATGCCGCGCCGGCTGTTTTTTTAAGAAGGCATATAAATGGGGGAAATGCGAGTCCTGATATGTTTGCACGGCGCTGTTTTTATGGTATACTATTGATAAAAAGTGAGATTTTACCGGCAGCAAGGGAGAAACAAAGACTATGATCTATCATGTACTGGCGCTGGGAGATGTGACCAGCGAGGAGGGTGTCCGCCACCTGGCCAAGCACCTTCGAGGCGTGAAAAAACTGAAAAATATTTCATTTACTGTCATCAACGGTGAAAATATTGCAGGGGTTGGTCTGACACCGGAGCAGGCGGAGGATCTTTTTTGCGCCGGGGCGGACGTCATCACTTTGGGCAACCATACCTGGGGTCGCCAGCAGATCGCTTCCATGCTGGAGGACAATTCCTATCTGCTGCGTCCTGCCAATTTTACCGGCCGGGCACCGGGCCGGGGCTGGGGTGTCTATGACTGCGGCACGGTGCGCATCGGCGTGATGAATCTCATCGGCCGCTGTGACCTGGATTTTAACGCAGAAAACCCATTTACCACCGCCGACCGCCTGTTAAAAGGGGACAAGCCCACCTTTACGCTGGTGGACTTTCACGCCGAAGCCACCAGCGAAAAGCTGGCCATGGCCTACTATCTGGACGGCCGGGTGTCCGCTCTGTGGGGAACCCATACCCATGTACCCACGGCGGATGAGCGGATTTTCCCCAAAGGAACGGGGTATATCACGGATCTGGGCATGACGGGGCCGGTGGAATCGGTGCTGGGGATTCGACCTGAGCAGTCCATCGAAAAATTTTTGGGCGGAATGCCCGGTCGCTACCGTCCGGCGGAGGGAGCCTGCAAGGCCCAGGGCGCTGTTTTCGGCCTGGACGACCAAACCGGCCTTTGTGTGGCTGTGGTACGGATAGATATTCGATAAAGAGAAAGGAAGTCGCGCATATGTCAGTGGAAAAAGTCAGAGAATACTTAAAACCTTATGGGGTGGCGGATCGGATGCAGGAGTTTACCGTTTCCA
>JAAXZS010000046.1 GCA_012719745.1 Clostridiales bacterium
CTTGTAAAATTATGCCTGCCGTCATAGAATGGGAGTGTCAAAAAACTGTCAATCCTTGTCTGTCTTTTTATTGATGCTTTGTTGACACTTCGTGTAGATATATATTTTTTGAATATATATATAATTAAAAGGGGAGTTGAGACTGTGTTTAAGAAATTCACAAACGGCTGCGTTCGCGTAGTCAACCGCTGGTTGCCCGATCCGTTTTTGTTTGCGGTTATCTTGAGTATCGTCGTATTTATCGCCGGTATGATCGCAACCAAGCAAGGGCCTATTCCTATGCTGAGTGCGTGGGGTGGCTCCAAGGGCTTCTGGGGTCTGCTGTCGTTTTCCATGCAGATGGCACTGGTGCTGGTGCTGGGTTCTGCCATGGCTTCCTCCAAGCCCTGCAAAAAGGCTTTGCGCGGTTTGGCAGGTATGGCTCATACCAATATGCAGGCCATCGTCATTACCACCTTCGTTTCTACTATTTGCTGCTGGCTGAACTGGGGCTTTGGCCTGATCGCCGGCGCTCTGCTGGCCAAGGAAGTGGCCAAGCGCGTTCCCTCCGTTGACTATCCGCGGCGGATCGCATCCGCTTACTCCGGATTCGGTATCTGGCATGCCGGCCTCTCCGGTTCCATCCCCCTGCAGCTTAACGGCGGCTACACTGTATTTGCCGGCACTGCGCAGGAAGCTACCTTCCAGGCTCTGACCACGCAGACCATCTTCCATCCCATGAACCTTATTATGGTAGGCGTGATCCTGGTTGCCATGCCTTTTGTAAACTATGCCATGCATCCCACCAAGGAAAACACCATCTGTGTTGATCCCGCTCTGCTGGTGGATGAGACCGAAAAAGAGTATGAAGTAAAATCTCCCGCCGACAAGATGGAACACTCCCGCATTCTGTGGGTCATTCTGGTCGTGGCCGGTTTTGCGTACATCGTTTACTACTTCTACGGCGTTGTCAAGGCCGGCAAAAATATCGCCGGCGCTTTGGATCTGAACATCGTCAACTTCCTCTTCATGTTCCTGGGCATCCTGCTCCACGGCGATCTGCGTCGCTATGTGGACGCCATCGGTGAAGCTGCCTCCGGCGCTGCCGGCATTTTGCTGCAGTTCCCCTTCTATGCCGGTATCATGGGCATGATGACCGCGGCCAACGCCAGCGGCGTGTCTCTGGCCAGCGTCATCTCCGACTTCTTCGTGAGCATCTCCAACTCCGTCACTTTCCCGATGCTGACCTTCCTCAGCGCCGGTATCGTCAACTTCTTCGTTCCCTCCGGCGGCGGCCAGTGGGCTGTTCAGGGCCCCATCGTGATGCCCGCCGCTCAGGCAATGGGTATCGAACCGGGCCGCGCCGCCATGGCTATCGCATGGGGCGATCAGTGGACCAACATGATCCAGCCCTTCTGGGCGCTGCCCGCTCTGGGTGTTGCCAAGCTGTCCGCCAAGGACATTATGGGTTATCTGGTGATTGTCACGCTCTTTGTTGGCGTGGTGGCCTGCCTCGGTTTCCTGGCCTGGGCTGCCTTCTTTGGCTGATATTCCTGTTATCTTACATAAAAAAGCGGAGCTGCATCGGCAGCTCCGCTTTTTTGTGAGACCGTTTTCAGTCCCCGGTCGCACAACATTTAAAAGGATCAAAAGGTTTTGTGCCGCGCGTTGACGGAAACGAACGGGGGGGCTATAATAAAAAAAAGATTTTAGGGGTGTGCATTTTTGCTGCCACGCACTTTCACTTACGTCTGATAGCGACGGATATAGCCTTGCAGCAGGAGGGCATAATATGGCGACGGCACCTTTGGGGCTACTACCTGAAAAAGGTGGGCTTGGACGCCATGATTCTCAATGGAAAATGCGCCGACCGTATTTGGCTGAAGATTGCCAATGACAGCTTTATATTTCATGACGCAAACATGTTTCGCTGCGCGGTGGATATGCCCATGACCTTCGATACATGCATCCGCTGCCGCGAACGGGGCTACAATCCGGACTGCTGCCTCAGCGCCCGGCGAGCATTGTCGAAAAAAAGGGAGGAAATTGTATGGGCAAAATTTATTGCCGGGTCTTTCAGGGTATGATGAAGATCGGCAACTACTTTATGGGATACCGGATGCCGGAATACATCGAAGGACCCGGAAGTATTCGGCGGCTACCGGCCATGATGAAGGAAAAGGGAGCGCAGAACGTTCTCGTGGTCACCGGTCCCGTGCTAATGAAGCTGGGGCTGCCGCGCAAACTGCTGGAAGAACTGAAAAAGGCGGGGATCAAATATGCCGTATTCAATGATATTGGGGTGAACCCCACCAGCAATGACGTGGAGGCCGGTTACAAAATATATAAGGAAAACAATTGTCAGGCACTGGTGGCCTTCGGCGGCGGCGCTCCTATGGACTGTGCAAAGGCCATTGGCGCACGGGTGGTTCACCCCAGCAAAACTGTGGCCCAGCTGCAAGGTGTACTGAAGGTGCGCAAAAAGCTTCCTCTGTTTTTTGCGGTTCCCACCACCTCCGGCACCGGGTCAGAGACCACGGTGGCCTCGGTCATCACCATCTCGGGAACCCACCGCAAAGCGGCCATCAATGATCCGGCCATCATTCCCGGATATGCCGTTCTCGACCCGGAGTTGACCGTGGGTCTGCCGCCCTTTGTGACGGCTACCACAGGCCTTGATGCTCTGTGCCATGCGGTGGAGGCCTACACAAACCACACCTATTGCACTAAGCTGGAAAATAAGCTGGCAAAAGATGCCGTTCGGCTAATCTATGACAATCTGCTGACAGCCTTTCAGGACGGTAAAAATCTGGAGGCCCGGGAAAACATGCAGAGAGCCTCCTTTTTCGCCGGACGAGCCTTTACCCGGGGTTGCGTGGGCTATGTCCACGCGGTGGGGCACACTTTGGGTGGACTGTACGGCGTTCCCCACGGCCTTGCTATGTCTGTGATCCTGCCCCATGTACTGCGGCAGTTCGGGCCGGCCGTCTACAAGCGCTTGTCGGAGTTGGCCGATGTGTGCGGCATGCAGGGGGCAGACGAGCGAGAGAAGGCGCTGGCCTTCATCGAGTGGATTGAGCAGATGAAACAGGATATGGATCTGCCTGTGGGCGCGGATATGATAAAAGATGGGGATATTCCCCAGATCATTACATGGGCCATGAAAGAGGCCAATCCCCTTTATCCCGTGCCAGTGGTATGGGACGAGGCGGATTTTCGCAGGCTGATTGACACCATCCGTCAGCCGGCGCCGGAAAAGTAACAACCGAAATACGGCAGAGAAGGCGGCAGTACAAAAGCTACGCCTTCTGGTCTCCTCCGGACATGCATAGGAATCGAAAAGAGAACGCCTCCGGCAAAGCCGAAGGCGTTCTCTTTATGTGTCGTTATATCAGCACTTTTCAAAAATGGTGGCAACACCCATGCCGCCGCCGATGCACAGCGTGGCAAGACCCTTCTTGGCCTCGGGACGCTTCTGCATCTCGTGGAGCAGCGTCACAATGATGCGGGCGCCGGAGCAACCCACGGGATGACCCAGAGCCAGAGCGCCACCGTTGACGTTGACCTTGGACATGTCGAACTTCAGCTCCCGTGCCACAGCGATGGACTGAGCGGCAAAAGCTTCGTTGGCTTCCACCAGATCAATATCATCAATGGTCAAGCCGGCCTTCTTCATGGCCTGACGGGAAGCGGGTACGGGGCCTACGCCCATGATCTTGGGATCCACGCCGCCCTGGCCCCAGCCGATCAGCTTGGCCATGGGCTTCAGACCGTACTTCTCGACAGCTTCGCCGGAAGCCAGTACGATGGCGGCAGCGCCGTCATTGATGCCGGAGGCGTTGCCGGCGGTCACATGGCCGGTACCCACATTCTCGGGCATATCCTTGCGGCCGGTAGCGTCAAATGTATCGGTGATCTTATCGGGAGCGCCGTCGGCGGTGGAGGCAAAGCAGGGCTTCAGCTTGCCCAGCGTCTCAACTGTCGTACCGGCACGGGGGAACTCATCCACCTTGAAGTCCACCATCTGCTTTTTGACCTTGATGGGGACGGCAACAATTTCATCGTCAAACTTGCCGGCCGTCTGAGCGGCTTCACACTTCTGCTGGGAAGAGGCGGCAAATTCATCCACTTCCTGACGGGTAATGCCCCAGATGTCGCAGATATTCTCCGCAGTGGAGCCCATGTGGTAATTGTTGTACACATCCCACAATCCGTCGTTGACCATGGTATCTACCATGGTATTGTTGAACATACGGGCACCCCAGCGGGCAGCGGGCAGCGTGTAGGGAGCAGCAGACATATTCTCGGTACCGCCGCAGACCACGACATCGGCATCACCGGCCACAATGGAACGGGCACCCTCAATCACGGACTTCATGCCGGAACCGCATACCATGCCAACCGTATAGGCGGGCACACTCATGGGAATACCGGCGCCCAGAGACACCTGGCGAGCCACGTTCTGGCCCAGACCTGCCGTCAGGATGCAGCCAAACATCACCTCATCCACATTTTCGGGCTTGACACCTGCGCGGTTGAGAGCTTCCTTCACAACAATGGAGCCCATCTTCGCAGCGGGGACACCCTTCAGGGAGCCGCCGAAGCTGCCGATGGCGGTTCTGCAGCAATTAACAACATACAGTTCTTTCATGAATTTTTCCTCCTGTTATATTATTGAAATCAACTATCTATATAATAGTCAATTTTTTAACAATAGTCAACCCCGATTTAATCAGAAACCGGACCCCTTTGAAAAATTCTTCATTTCGTCACATTTTCGCGGGTAGGTTCCCGTCATTTTGTCAAAAAGGCCCACGCCGGACAGCCGTCACTTATCCGTTTGAGTCGGTGCCGGCATCCGTTCCGGCAGATGCACCGGAGGTTCCAGTCAGCATCGTTGCCCGTTTGGAAAGGAGATTGGTATAGAAAGTACCCACATCCAGGCTTTCATACTCCTTGCTTGTTGCAACAGAGGCATCGCTGCGGGCCTGCTGCAGCTGTGCGCTGAAATAGCTCTCCAGCAGACCGGCGGGATTCATGGCCAGACGAACAGCCACATAATAGCCGCCGGTACCCTCCACCACATCGGTCACTTCGCCTTCGTTAAGAGGGGTGACCGCCGCTTCCAGCGCGGTATCAATGCTGCCGGAGGCAAATGTAACACCATCGGGATATTTCTGAGCCTGGCCATCCTCGCTGATGGCGGAAAGCGCGTCAAAGGAAGCATTCACATCATCTGCCGCCTTCAGCTGTGCCGCTATGTCCTCTGCCTGCTGACGCTTGGCTGTTTTCTCCTCATCGCTGAGGTCCGTGGTGGCAAGGAAAATTTCCTTGATGGTCATGTAGCCGCCGTCCTCGCCGTAGGCCGTCAGAGCATCAAGACCGGGATAGAGCTTGCTGTCGGGATTGCTGAACTGCTCAAACACATGGCTGTAGAGATAGTAGACCGAATTGATCTGGGTAAAGGCTTTTTCGGAGACACCCATCAGTTTGATCTGGTTCTTATATCCCTCTTCGCCGCCGTAGTAGGACACATACTGGGCCCGCTCGGCGGCAATGGCCGCCTGATCCTCCGCCGTCAGCGTGATACCGTTGTCAGCAGCCCACTGGCGAATAATGGAGTAGAGCTTCACCGTCTCCAGTGCGTCCGTTTTGGCATAGGCCCCATAGGTCATGCCGTCGCTGATCTCACTGTTCCAGTCAATGTCGCTGACATAGTAGGACAGGTATTCACAGTCATAGGCCAGCCAGTAGAGATATTCCTCCGCGCTGACAGCTGTGCCGTTGACTGTGAGCATCTGGCAATCGGGATGAATAGCCGATACCTCATAGTACAGGCCGTCTTTCCGGACGCCATGCTTGCCGGTATACACCACCGCTGTCATGATGACAGCCGTGACCACCGCCATGGACAGGATCCGAATCAGAAATTGCTTGCATTGTTTCATTTTTTTGACCCTTTCTTTTATATTCAGGCAGAGGCCGGTCTTTCCGGCCGTATGTCCCTGCCATGAATCCGGTAAAACCGTCAGGTTTCCTGTGCGGCAGCTCCCTCGCCGTCCTTTTGCCGCTCCTCCGTTTTGAGTCGCAGTTCCTCCACCAGTGTGCCTGCCGCTTCCAGCGAGTCCTCGCCGTTTTTCAGCAACAGTGTCAGATGCGGATTTTCACCCGCCGACAGCATCAGGAGACTTCGGTACCGGGGCATGCCGCACACCGCCATCAGCGACGGCACATCCATGCCAGGCCCGAAACTGAGCACCAGGCTGCGCCCCTTCTGGGTAATATCCGAAACACCCACCGCCGCTGCGGAGGCCCGCAGCAGTGCCACATCCAGCAGCGCCAGCACGGATTTGGGCGGATCGCCATACCGATCCAGCAGCTCATCCAGCAGGTCGGCAGAATCGCTCTCCGACCGCACCGCCGCCATGCGGCGGTACAGGTCCATCCGCTGCTCTGCGGAGCGGACATAGCTGTCGGGTATATGGGCCGATACCGTGAGATCGGCGGAACAGTCTGTCCGTATCTTTTTGGACTGGCCCTGTTCCTCCAGCACCGCGTCCTCCAGGAGCTTGAGATACATGTCGTAGCCCACGCTCATCATGTAACCCGACTGTTCCGGCCCCAACAGATTGCCCGCACCCCGAATCTCCAGATCCCGCATGGCAATCTTGAAGCCGGAGCCAAAGGCCACATATTCCCGAATGGCGGTGAGCCGCTTATTGGCCACCTCCGTAAGGACTTTGCCGGGCCGGTAGGTAAGATAGGCATAGGCCCGGCGGGCAGAGCGGCCGATACGGCCGCGAATCTGATGCAGCTGGGCAAGACCCAGCCGGTCGGCATCTTCTATTATAAGCGTATTGACATTGGGTATGTCAATGCCTGTTTCAATAATTGTTGTACAAATCAGCACCTGAATTTCGCCGGAAGCTGTCTGTTCCATCACACGGCTGAGCTCCTGCTCGCTCATCTTTCCGTGAGCCACCCCGATGGTGACCTCATCACCCAGCATCTGACGCAGACGGGAGGCCGTGCCATCAATGTTTTCCACCCGGTTGTGCAGGTAGTAAACCTGTCCGCCCCGGCTGAGCTCCCGGCGGATGGCGTCCAGCAACACCGGCCACTCATGCTCCAGCACATAGGTCTGCACCGGCTGCCGATCCTGAGGCGGCTCTTCAATGGTGCTCATGTCCCGGATACCGGAGAGAGCCATGTTCAGCGTCCGGGGAATGGGTGTGGCGGAGAGCGTCAGTGTGTCCACCTGGCGGGCCCGCTCCCGCAGCTTCTCCTTGTGGGTGACGCCGAAGCGCTGCTCTTCATCTATAATCAGGAGACCCAGATCCTTGAATTTCAGGTCTTTTTGCAGCAGCTTGTGGGTGCCGATAAGCAGATCTACCTGCCCTGCCTCCGCCGCAGCCATAATCTCCCGGGTTTGCTTAGTGGTCCGAAAGCGGGAGAGCACCTCCACTCGTACCGGAAAACTGCGAAACCGATTCACCGCCGTGTTGTAATGCTGTTGCGCCAACACCGTGGTGGGCACCAGAATGGCCGCCTGCTTTCCATCCAGAATGCACTTCATGACCGCCCGCAACGCCACTTCCGTTTTGCCGTAGCCCACGTCACCGCATAGCAGTCGGTCCATGGGAATGGTACGCTCCATATCCGCCTTGATCTCCCGAATGGAGCGGAGCTGATCATCTGTCTCCTGATAGTCAAAGGCTTCTTCAAACTCCTGCTGCCAAGGGGAATCCGGCGAAAAGGCAAAGCCGGAAAGACGCTGTCGCTGGGCATAGAGCTGGATAAGCCCCTTGGCCAGATCTTTGGCGGCCGCCTTGGCCTTATGGGTGGCTTTGGCCCACTCTGTGCCTCCCAATTTATTGAGACGGGTCCGGCCCTCTTCCTCGCCGCTGCCGATATACTTGCTCACAAGATCCAGCTGTGTGGCGGGTACATAGAGGAAGTCGCTGCCCGCGTAGGCAATTTTAATATAATCCTTTTCCACGCCGTCCACCGGCATACGGATGATGCCCACAAACCGGCCGATGCCGTGGTATACATGCACCACCAGATCGCCGGGGGTCAGATCGGTGTAGGACTGGAGCTTCTGATGGCTGTCGTCCCGCTTTTTCGCCCGGCGGGATTTTTTCCCTGTAAATGTCTCGGTGAGCTGTCCCTCGGTCAGAACCGCCAGCTTCCGCTGGGGGTATTCGCTGCCGGCGGAGAGGGCTCCCAGCGAAATCTGTACCTGCCCGGAGGGGGGCAGTGTTTCACCGCTGAAGTTGAGCACAACGGGAATTTTTTTCTCCTCCAGCAGCCGCTGAAGATTCCGCGCCCGGCTCTGACTGCCGCAGAGCACCAACACCCGATAGCCCGTCGTGAGATAATGCACCATGTCGGTACAGGCAGTCTCCAGACTGCCGCCATAGGAAGATAGCTGTTTGGCCGTCACCGACAGCAATGACCGGGGCGGTAAGAGATACCGGGAGGTGGAGAGACTATCCGCCAGCACAACGGGAAAGTCCGCCAGCTTTTCGGAAAGCTGATGCTCCGTCAGGGCAAAAACCGCCAGTTCACCAGCCAAAAGGCCGTTTTCCACAGCGGAAGCGGTATCCTCCTTCAACTGCCACAAATAGGTGCGGATCCGCTCTGTCACCCGGGCATTTTCCGTAAAAAATAGCAGCGTATCTGTGGCCAGCTCATCCAACGCCGTGGTCAGGTCGCCATAAACCGCCGCGGCATACCGGTCGCGGCCACCCACAAAGGTGTTCTGACGCAGCCCCTCAGCGTCGCGGGTCAGCATTTCAACGGTGGGTGCCGTGTTCTTTTTCTTTTGCAGACGGGCAGCGGCCGCCTCCAGCCGCTGAGCCGCGCGTTCCGCCGCGCCCTCATCGTAGGCGGGCAGAATCTCCTCCGCTGGCAGCAGCCGCACTTCCTTTATATTTTCAATCCGCCGCTGGGTAACAGGGTCAAACGTACCCATGGCGTCAATCTCATCGTCAAAAAACTCGCAGCGGACAGGAGCGTCCATCTCCGGCGAAAAAATGTCCAGTATGCCACCCCGGAGTGCAAACTGTCCCCTCCCCTCCACCTGCTCGGTGCGGGTATAGCCGCCGCTTACCAGCTTTTGCGTCAGCTTTTGCAGGTCGGCCTGTCCACCCACACGCAGCGTCAGCGTCAGATCCAGCAGCACACGGCGGGGAATGCAGCGCTGCATGAGCCCGTCTACCGTGGCCACCGCCACCGGTGGCGTTTCAGACAGGCGGTACAATGCGGCAATGCGCTGATGCTCCCACTCCCGGGAGGCTGCCGTCACCGGGCTGAGCTCCAGCTCCCGCCCCAGCAGAACCACCGGTTCTTCGCCTGTTACAGCCAGCAGATCCGCCGCCTGACGACGAGCCTCTTTTTCGTCGCTGCACACCATCAGCAGCGGCCGCCCCGCCGAAAGGTGCAGCGCCGCCGCTGCCTGCGCGCAGTGGACAGGCGCAAGCCCCGTAATGGCCACCGGGCTTCTGCCCCTTTCGATGTCCGCAGCGGCTTCCTTTATTTCATTGATTTCCAGCAGCTCCCGCAGCAGACCTTCCATGGGCTTCTCCTTTTACAAAATTTTCCATCTACGCAGTGGATGACAGCACAGCCTCCGATAAAAAGGGGGCTGTGCCTATTTTGCATCCTCATCTTATTCTTACAGCCTGCCAGGCTGTTTTATGTCAGTTAAACCGGTTCATGGCCTTATCGCAGCCCTGAGAAATCAAACATTCCACCGCATCGGGCACCTTGTCCAGCGCGGCGGCAATAGCCTTTTGATCTTTGCCCTGGGGGCGGCCCGTCACCCAGTCCGCCATGTCGTATTCCGGCACCGGGGGCGATCCGACACCCACCTTGATACGGGGAAATTTGTCCGTGCCCAGATGGGCGATGATATTTTTAAGGCCATTATGTCCGCCCGCGCTGCCGCCGGGACGAATACGCAGTCGGCCGGCCGGCAGGGACACATCGTCCGAAATCACCAGCACGTGCTCCGGCGGCACCTTATAAAAGCGAGCCGCTTCCCCCGCCGCTTCGCCGGAGAGGTTCATATAGGTCTGGGGTTTCATCACCAGCACCTTTTCGCCGCCGATCTCCGCCACGGTTGTCCAAGAGCGAAACCGCAGCTTATTATAGTGCAGATTCCGGCGCTCCGCCAGCAGGTCAGCCGCCATAAAGCCCATATTGTGCCGAGTACCGTCAAAGCGTGTGCCATAGTTCCCGAGACACACCAAAAGCCAGGAAACACCGGACGGCTTGTGTCCAAAAAGCATAGTTGCAAATCCTCCTCCGGATACGGGTAATCGGGCGGGGGAAGTATCCCCCGCCCTGTGCTTTTTATCGATATAACTCAGCTAAAGAGCTTTGCGATGGAAATTTCCTGATAGATGCGCTCAATGGCCTCGGCAAACATGGGGGCCACCGACAGGTACTTGATCTTGTCTGAAAGAGCGGTATCAATAGCGGGAATGGTGCTGAGGAAGGCCGCTTCCTTGATGACGCTGTTGTTGATGCGCTCAATGGCCGGACCGGAGAGTACGCCGTGGGACGCGCAGGCATAAACGCCGCTGGCGCCGCCCACTTCCACGATGGCCTTGGCGGCGTTGCACAGAGACCCGCCTGTATCCACCATGTCATCAAAGAGAATGCATTCCTTGCCGGCTACATCGCCGATGACATTCATCACCTCACACTGGTTTGCCTTCTGGCGGCGCTTGTCCACGATGGCAAGGCTCATATGCAGTTTCTGGGCAAAGGTGCGGGCACGGGCCACAGAGCCCACGTCCGGGGAAACCACCACCATCTCTTCCGCCCGCTCGCCGAATTTTTTGGCGTAATAGTCTACAAAAATGGGGTTGCCCAACAGGTTGTCCACAGGGATGTCAAAAAAGCCTTGAATCTGGGATGCGTGAAGATCCATGGTCAGCACACGGTCGGCACCCGCCGCCGTGAGCATGTTGGCCACCAACTTGGCGGAGATGGGGTCGCGGCTTTTTGCCTTACGATCCTGCCGGGCGTAGCCGAAATAGGGAATCACGGCAGTGACACGGCCCGCGGAGGCGCGTTTGCAGGCGTCGATCATAATGAGCAGTTCCATCAGGCTGTCATTCACAGGCTTGCAGGTGGAATTGATCAAAAACACGTCGCTGCCGCGTACCGATTCATACAGAGAAACGGATACCTCGCCGTCAGCAAAGGTCTTGACCTCGGACTCACCCAGTTTGAGTCCCATGAGCTTGCAGATTTCTTCCGCCAGAGCGGGATTGGCGTTGCCGGTAAAAATTTTGATGTCTTTTCCATGAGAAATCATTTTTCAACACACTCGCTTTCTATCCTTTTTTTAAAAAACTTTCTCTCATTCATGTATATATCAACAGCCCGAAGGCTATCTCACGGGGGAAAGGGGCACACTTTTTCAAGCGCAGAAAAAAGCCGCTTCGCGCTGCCTGTCTCTTTGCAGCCTGTCATCCCCAGCGGATAAAAAGCTGCCGCACAGCGGCTCAAGCGGTTCTATGGCAAGGGGAAACCCTTGTACAGCAATCATATAACACAACTGATCCATCGGTATCCCCCCTCCTTCTTTTTTACGTTATGCCCGTCTTTGCACCTTCATTATAACAGGCTGTTGCAGAAAATCCAGTATTTTAAACTAATTTCCGGGAATATTTTTAAATACACTGTATTCAGCTTTCTTTTCTGCTTTTTTTATCCGTTTTTTTATTGCGCGCCGCCTCTCCATACGGTTTACTTATGTTTTTTACACAATCATTCCGGTATTTTCTGTATTTTTCTAACAATTATTGCATTTCTTTCATTTTATAGTTGAATTTTGGTTCGTTTTGCATTACAATAGGCAAGTCATTTTAGTGACAGTCAAAAGAGGTTACACTATGCTTAATATTGTTCTGGTGGAACCGGAGATCCCGCAGAACTGCGGCAATATTGCCCGCACCTGCGCCGCTACCGGCAGCCGCCTGCATCTCATCCGCCCGCTGGGCTTCGACATTTCCGACCGGGCCGTCAAACGCGCGGGACTGGATTACTGGCATCTGGTGGAGGTGCTGGTGTATGACAATCTGGCGGATTTTTTTGCAAAGAACCCGGAGGCCGACGACCTCTGGCTCTCTACCACCAAGGCACCCCACTCCTATGAGGAGGCTGTGTTCCGCGACAACTGCTATCTCTTTTTCGGGAAGGAAACCGCCGGCTTGCCGGAAGATTTCCGCATGGCCCACTTTGACCGCTGCATCCGTCTTCCCATGCGCACAGAAGCCAGAAGCCTGAATTTGGCAAACTCCGTGGCCATTGTCACTTACGAGGCACTGCGGCAGCTGGGGTTTCCGGGTCTTTTGGGGCAGGGAGAAATGAAACCGTAAAAATATTTCATAAAGGAGCTGCTCATATGAATTATAACAAGAAAACCATCTTAGATGTGGATGTGAAGGGCAAAAAAGTCCTGCTGCGCTGCGATTTTAACGTGCCGCAGGATAAGGAAACAGGCGCTATCACCAGTGATAAACGCATTGTGGCCGCTCTGCCCACCATCCGTTATCTGTTGGAAAACGGCGCTGACGTCATTGCCTGCTCCCATCTGGGCAAGCCTAAGGGAGAGTGGAAAACGAAACTGTCTCTGGCCCCCGTGGCCAAACGCCTCAGTGAGTTGCTGGGCCAGGAGGTTGTCTTTGCCTCTGATGTCATCGGCCCCGACGCCCAGGCCAAGGCCAAGGCTCTCAAGGGCGGGGAGATCATGTTGCTGGAAAATCTCCGTTTCCACATTGAAGAAGAGAAGAATGATCCTACCTTTGCCAAAAAGCTTTCCGATATGGCGGAGCTGTATGTCTCCGACGCTTTTGGCACTGTGCACCGTGCCCACGCCTCCACGGCCGGCATTGCCGCTTATCTGCCCGCCGTTTCCGGTTTTCTGGTGGCTAAGGAGCTGGAGATTATGGGCGGCGCACTGGAAAATCCCAAGCGCCCCTTTGTGGCCGTGCTGGGCGGCGCCAAGATCTCCGATAAGCTGGGCGTCATCAACAACCTGTTGGATAAGGCCGACACTATTATTATCGGCGGCGGCATGGCCTATACCTTTGCCAAAGCTCAGGGCGGCTCCATCGGTAAGAGCCTTTGTGAAGAGGATCGGCTGACCTATGCTCTGGACATGATTGCCAAGGCCCGGGAAAAGGGCGTGAAGCTGCTGCTGCCCATTGACACTGTGGCCGCCAAAGAGTTTTCTGCCGATGCCACGCCCGTCGTGGTGAATACCAGCGCCATTCCCGGCGATATGGAGGGTCTCGACATCGGCCCCAAGACCGTTGAATTGTTCTGCAGCGCCGTAAAGGGTGCAGGCACCGTGGTATGGAACGGACCTATGGGCGTCTTTGAATTCCCCGCCTTTGCCAAGGGCACGAAAGCCATGGCGCAGGCTCTGGCTGACTCCGGCGCCGTCACCATCGTGGGCGGCGGCGACAGCGCGGCGGCTGTGGAGCAGATGGGTTTTGCCGACAAGATTACCCACATTTCCACCGGCGGCGGCGCCTCTTTGGAATTTTTGGAGGGCAGGGAACTGCCCGGTGTGGCCTGCTTGCAGGACAAATAAGCCGACGGCGGCTGTCCCTGTCAATTTGTTAGTCTATTTTAGATAAATTTCACATAAACGAGGAGTAAGAGAATATGAACCGCAGATACCGTAAAACTATTATCGCCGGAAACTGGAAAATGAACAAGACCGCAACGGACACCAAGAAGTTTGCCGAGGAGCTGAAGGCTGTCATGCCTAAGGCCAAGTGGTGCGACGTGGTGGTCTGCGTTCCTTTTGTTAACATCCCTTCTGCCATCAAGGCTTTCAAGGATATGCGCGTTTCCGTGGGCGCTCAAAATGTATTCTATGAGAAGGACGGTGCCTATACCGGAGAGGTTTCCGCCGACATGCTCAAGGATCTGGGCGTGAAGTATGTCATCATCGGCCACAGCGAACGACGTCAGTACTTCGGCGAAACCGATTTTACCGTCAACAAGAAAGTCCACGCCGCACTGGAGGCGGGCCTGCATCCCATTATCTGCGTGGGCGAGTCCCTGGAGCAGCGGGAGCTGGGCATTACCATGGAGCTGATTGCTCTGCAGGTGAAGTCCGCTTTGGCCGGCATTCCCGCCGATAAGCTGCGCAAGTGCGTCATCGCCTATGAGCCCATCTGGGCCATTGGCACCGGTAAAACCGCCACCGCCGAACAGGCAGCTGAGGTCTGCACCTTTATCCGCACCACCGTGCGTCATCTTTACGGTGCCCGCATCGCCCGTTCCATTACCATTCAGTACGGCGGCTCCATGAAGCCCGGCAACGCTTCCGAGCTGCTGGCCCAGCCTGACATTGACGGCGGTCTCATCGGGGGCGCTGCCCTGAAGGCCAACGATTTTGTGGAGATCATTGCCGCCGCCAATCAGGACTGATATAGGAAGAATCGAGGATAATCATGAACAAAACGCCTACGACGCTCATTATTATGGACGGCTTTGGACTCACCGAGCAGATGGAGGGCAATGCCGTAAAAACGGCGCGCACTCCCGTTCTTGACCGGCTGTTTACCGAATACGCTCATACCACACTGTCCGCCTCCGGCCTGGATGTGGGTCTGCCGGCAGGGCAGATGGGGAACAGTGAGGTCGGCCATACCAATATCGGCGGCGGTCGGGTGGTCTATCAGGACCTGCCCCGCATCACCCGCGCCATTGAGGATGGTTCCTTCTTTAAAAATCCCGCTTACAACAAGGCCATGGATGATTGTCTGGCCAAGGGCACCAGTCTCCACCTGTTCGGCCTGCTCTCCGATGGCGGCGTACATTCCCATACCACCCATCTGTGGGCTCTTTTGCAGCTGGCAAAGGCTAAGGGTCTTCAAAAAGTATATATCCACGCCTTTTTAGACGGGCGCGATGTTTCTCCGACCTCCGGCAAGGATTTTGTGGCCGAATGCCAGGAGAAGTGCCGCACCATCGGCGTTGGTAAAATTGCCACCGTTATGGGCCGCTATTACGCCATGGACCGCGACAAGCGGTGGGAGCGGTTGCAGATGGCCTATGACGCCATGGTGTACGGCGACGGTATTCCCAATTCCGATCCGGTGGACGCCGTGGCAAAATCCTACGCCAATGGTGTCACCGACGAATTTGTGGAACCGGTTGTCTGCGACAGCGAAGGCATGGTCTCCGACAACGACAGCGTCATCTTTTTCAATTTCCGCCCTGACCGGGCAAGAGAAATTACCCGTGCTTTTGCGGACCCGGCTTTTGACGGTTTCCAGCACGAGTATTTTCCCACCACCTATGTCTGCAACACGGAGTATGACGCCTCCATGCCCAATGTGCTGGTGGCCTTTCCCCGCATTCGGGTTGAGAACGGTCTGGGCGAATACCTCAGCAGTCTGGGGCTGACCCAGCTGCGGATCGCCGAAACGGAAAAATACGCCCATGTCACCTTTTTCTTCAATGGCGGCGTGGAAACCCAGTATCCCGGTGAGGATCGGGTGCTGGTGGCCTCGCCCAAGGTGGCGACCTACGACCTGCAGCCCGAGATGAGCGCCCTTGAAGTGTGCGACAAGTGCGTGGAGCGAATTGAGTCCGGCGCCTATGACGTCATCATTCTCAACTTTGCCAACTGCGACATGGTGGGTCACACCGGCGTCTTTGACGCCGCCGTAAAGGCTGTGGAGACTGTGGATCAGTGCGTAGGCCGCGTGGTGGATGCCACGTTGCGTATGGGCGGTATTGCCATGGTCACCGCCGATCACGGCAACGCCGAGCAGATGATGCAGGGCGACGGCAGTCCCATGACCGCCCACACCACCAATCTGGTCCCCTTCATTCTCTGCGGTGCCGGCACGGAGCTGCGCAGCGGCAAGCTGGCCGACATCTCCCCCACCATTTTGGATGTGATGGGTCTGCAGTGTCCCCCAGAGATGACCGGAAAAACCCTTATTGTAAAATAAAGTAAGATTTCCTGCCGGAACAGAAGTTTTTGGCAGGAAATTTTTTCTTCTTGTGCCGGATTCTGTTTAAAAAGAAAAGCCTTTGCCCATACTAAGGGCAAAGGCTCCTTTTTTCAATCCGGCGGGCCGCGAGCCGAAAATCGCGGCGGCCGGAGAAATTCTCCGGTTGAGAAAGGCATTTATGAAACGAGTCAATTCATCCAAATTTAAAAGCCTGTTCGGTGGCAGAGGGCTTTACATAGCCCTTGCCGTGTGCCTGCTTGTGGTGGGCGCCGTGGGCTATTACGCCGTTTTGCATCATGAAAAAAACACGCAGGAGGCTATGATCCCGGAAACCGTGGTGCAGCCCGACGAAGAGCCCGCTCCCATTGCCCCTGTTATTGAGACGACGCCGGTGCCGCAGGAGGAGACCACGCCGGTCCAGGCCGTACAGGAACCCCAGCCGTCCACCCCTCACATTTCCGATCCCCTTAACGGCGAGACGGTGGCCGCTTTCAGCATGGACGAGCTGATGTATAACGAAACACTGGCCGATTGGCGCACCCATAACGGTGTGGATATTGCTGCCGACGAAGGCGCACCTGTCAAGGCTGCCGCTGACGGTACCGTGGCCTCTGTCAAAACTGATGAGCTGATGGGGGTTACCGTTACCATTAAGCACACCGACGGCTATCAGACAGTCTATTCTAATTTGCAGGAAAAACCGCCGGTAGCGGAAGGACAGGAAATCACAGCCGGTGACGTCATCGGCTATGTGGGCACCACCTCTCAGGCGGAGGCCAAAATGGAGCCGCACCTGCATTTCTCCGTTTTAAAGGACGGCAAAGTCA
>JAAXZS010000093.1 GCA_012719745.1 Clostridiales bacterium
AGATAAATGCGCTCCCCAGAAAGCGGCTCCACTATCAAACACCGGAGGAACTGTTTGATGCCCAACTCAACCTGATTTACCATTGCTACTAACGTCTGCTTTATTTTATCAGAGTGTTCAATTTATTATTGCAATTTTCAACTTTTTTCCGGTATGTGATACATTATGATATAAAGTCAAAAGAAGGAGACGATGTTTGATGCAGCATGAGATCATAAGCAGCCTGCCTCTGTTGGATGAAACGGGGAATCTGCGGCAGAAAGGGTATGCAAAGCACCTTTTGCCGCTGTACCGCCGGGCGGACATTCAGGCCCCGGCGGCGCGGATCAAGGAGTGGGACTATTACCTCATCACAAATGGCCGGTATGCCGTGGCACTGACCGTTGCGGACAACGGTTATATGGGACTGGATTCCGTCTCCTTTTTAAATTTTGAAGCGGGATGGGAAAAGACCAAAAGTCCCATGCGTGCTTTTCCCATGGGGAAGACCGGCCTGCCGGAGACCTCGGCGTCCGGCGTCACGGAGATCCGGAGGAAAAACTACGCCCTGTCCTTCCACCATGAAGGCGCTACCCGGGTACTGACCTTCCACATGGCCGATTTTCTTAATGGCGGCCCTGTCGAAGGGGAGATTACCCTCTCGGAGGAACCGGAGGAGAGCATGGTGATTTGCACACCCTTTTCCAAAAAGAAGCATTTCTACTATAATCAGAAGATCAACTGTATGCGGGCCTCCGGCCGCGTGGAGGTAAATGGCGAGACCTACACCTTTTCACCGGAGGATTCCTTTGGCGTACTGGACTGGGGCCGGGGAGTCTGGACCTATCACAACACCTGGTACTGGGGCAGCGCTTCCGGGGCGGTGGATGGCGTTCCTTTTGGATGGAATATCGGCTATGGCTTCGGGGACACATCGGCGGCCAGCGAAAACATGCTGTTTTACGGAGGGAAGACCCACAAGCTTAGCCAGATTCAATTCCATATTCCGGTAAAAAACGGCCGGGAGGATTACATGAGCCCATTGACATTTACCAGCGATGACGACCGCTTTCAAATGGATTTTGCACCGGTTCTGGATCGTCAGTCGTGTACTGATATGAAACTTTTGAAGTCGGACCAGCATCAGGTTTTTGGCCGGTTTACAGGCCGTGCCGTGCTGGACGGCGGACAGACCATATTTGTTCGGGATTTTTTCGGTTTTGCGGAAAAAGTCGAAAATAAGTGGTGAAAAGTTTAACATAGCTGCTTGCTGCGGCAGAAACAGAGGAGAGCAAATTTGCTCCCCTCTGTTTCTTTATAAGAAAATAGTGTCACAAAGAGAAAGAAATTCAATGACGCAAGAAACCGAAAAGAATATAATATTGTTAATTACATGTAAATGTAAAAAAGGGCGTCGTTCATGGAATGTTAAAAAAGTAAAATATGATGTAAAATTTTTATTAATTTTGCCCATTGTGCCGCCTGCGCTTTTCTTGTATACTCAAACTATGATTTTACAGGAAAAAATTTCGGCAAAATAGGTTTATTCCCGGTGATGACACGAAACCAGGGGCTTCCCCGGCGTTTCGCTGGGGAATGGAAAACCATTAAAAGGAGAGAAAACAATGGAAGAAAGAAAGGGCTTTGGAAGCAATTTTGGCTTTCTGATGGCCGCAATCGGCTCGGCCGTAGGTCTGGGCAACATCTGGGGATTCCCCTTTAAGATGGGTATCAGCGGAGGATTTACCTTCCTGGTGATCTATCTGGTTCTGGCCGCACTGTGCGGCTTCATCGTCATGGTGGGTGAGCTGGCGCTGGGCCGTAAGACCGGCAAGGGCGCTGTGGCAGCCTACCAGGTTCTGTCCAAGAAATTCAAGTGGGTCGGCTGGCTGGGTATTGTCTCCGCCTTCCTGATCATGTCCTTCTACTGTGCCCTGGGCGGCTACTGCATCAAGTATGTGGTGCTGAACTTCGGCAACCTGTTCCACGCGGGCTTCGGCTCCAACGGCCTGGACGGCAACGGCATCTTCGGTGCCCTGATGACCAACCAGGTTGAATCCGTGATTTATGGTCTCATCTTTGTTGTCATTACTTTGCTCATCGTTATGGGCGGCGTTGGCGGCGGTATCGAAAAGTTCTGCACCATCGGTATGCCGGCGCTGTTCTTCATGCTGATCGTTGTGATCATCCGCGCCGTGACTCTGCCCGGTGCTGTAGAAGGCCTGAAGTTCATGTTCGTTCCCGGTTACGCTGTGACGGCAGGCATCGTGGAAAAGGCACCAAGCTTTATGAATGTCCTGTCGACGGCAGGCGGCCAGATGTTCTTCTCGCTGTCTCTGGGCATGGGCGCCATGATTACATACGGCTCCTATCTGGATAAGAAGCAGAATCTGGAAAAGAATGCTATCATCATTGTTATTGCCGATACCATGATCGCTCTGATGGCTGGTCTTGCCGTTCTGCCCGCGGCTTTCGCTCTGGGCGGCGAAGGTGCCTCCATGGCCGGCCCCAAGCTGCTGTTCGTGACGCTGCAAAATGTGTTTGACAACATGGGCGGCGTAGGCCCCATCTTTGGCATCATCTTCTACCTGCTGGTGGTGTTGGCAGCTGTGTCCTCCTCCATCTCTTTGCTGGAAGTTATCGTGACCCACTTTGTGGATAAGTCTGAATCGGAGGGCAAGGGTGACCAGCGCAAGAAGTATTCTCTGATCGCCTCTGTGCTGGTTGCTTTCCTGTGCGCGCTGGTGTGCGTGGATGGTCTGGGCTCCAACGGCATCTGGGTACCATTCCAGAGTCTTGTGGGCGTCAGAGGCTTCAACGACTGCTGGCTGGACTTCTTTGATATGATTTCCGAGGGCGTTCTGATGCCGTTGGGCGCGCTGTTGATGTGCCTGATGATCGGCTGGGAAATCGGCCCCAAGGTTGTCAAGGATGAAATCGAAGGACCGGAAGGACATAAAATGACGGCCTACGGTTTCTTCAATGTTTGCGTGAAGGTAGTTACCCCTCTGCTGATGCTGCTCATCCTCTGGGGTCAGATTCAGTCCTTCTTCTTCTAAAGAAAACAATCTGTCTCTTGCCAAATAAAAGCACCGGAGCAATCGCTCCGGTGCTTTTGCGGTCTGCTGAAAACCTCGTACCAATTTCGCTGCTTAGGGCAGCGAAATGAATGTAATTATTTTTCCGACGACATGTGCGTCGAAAAAATTCCCCGACCCGCCGCAATCGGCGGCGAAACCGGAAGGTTGTGACGCATAGCGGCGCGACCGTGAGGCCTCGAAAAAGTGCGTAGACACTTTTTCGACATTTTTAAAAGCACCGGAGCAATCGCTCCGGTGCTTTTGCGTTTAAAAAAATCAGATTATCAGCTGCCATTTACAGCAGCAGAGAAATGCCTTGATGGATATTGCTAATGGTGACCACCGGCGCGCTGGGGGCAAATTCACCGTCCAGAGACCACGGAATATGATCGCCGGTAATCACCGTGACGTGGGAGACGTGGCGGAAAATGACGCCTGGGGCGCTATACTGCTGGTGCATCAGGGCTATAATGAGGTTTTGAAGCGCCAGCGCCGTTTTGGGCATCTGCAGCAGCAGCATCTCAAATTTCCCATCGTCCAGTATCACATGGCTGGGGTCAAGCCGCACAAGACCGCCCAGAGAGGTGGTGTTGCAGACGGCGCCGAAAATAAACTCCCCCTCAAAGCTCTCACCGTCCGCTTCCACACGGCAGCAATAAGGACGCAGGGTGTCCAGATCTTTCATACCCTCCAGAATATAAGCCAGATGTCCCAGTGCGTTTTTGGCGGACTGGGGCGCTGAGTAGGAGGTTTTGGTAAAGGCTCCAAAGGAAGCCACATAGGCAAAAAACCGGTCATTGTGGGCACCCACATCCAGTGTGCGGATCCGCCACTTGGCAATGGCCTCGGCGGCGGCGGTAGGATTGGAGGAAATCTGCAGGCTGGCGGCAAAATCGTTGGTGCTGCCGTTGGGCAGATAACCCACGGGCGGGCGCTGGGGCAATAGCATCAGACCGGAAATAGTCTCGTTAAGAGTTCCGTCGCCACCGCTGCAAACTACCAAATCAAAATCGTCGCCCATCTCCCGGGCAAAGCGTCTGGCATCGCCCACGCCGTTGGTGAGCTGGACCGAAACCAGATATCCGGCTGCGGAAAAGATAGAAATTGCGTCAAATAAAGGTGCCCGCGATTTGGTTTTCCCTGCGTGCAGATTGACAATGAACAACAATTTTTTCGACATGGCGCTTCCTCCGGACAGAGTGTTATATAAGTCCGCTTATTATAATACAGAAAGAGAAGTATTGCAATTGCATTGTGTTTTTAGTATGATGAGAACACACAAGAGAGAAAAGAGGAGAAGTCTGTGAAAAATAAGAACAGTTACTTCCGATGGGGACTGACGGCCTTTTTAACGGTCTGCGCCATTCTGGCCTTTTATGACACCTTTTTTCTCAGCGGCACGCTGCCCAAATTTCTGACCCGCCTGCTGTCCATTCTGGCACCGGTGCTTTACGGCTGTGCCATGGCGTATCTGTTGGCGCCCATTGTCAATTTTCTGGAACAGAAGCTGCTCAAAGGCCTGAAAAGCGGAAAATGGAAAATGGGGCGTAGCTGGGCGCGGGCCATTAGCATTTTCCTGACCTGGGCCATGGTGGGCGTGCTGTTCTACCTTTTAATGAATATTCTTATTCCCCAGCTGGCCATCAGCATCACCAGTCTCATCGACAACGCTGAGAGCTACTACCGCAAGGTGTATGATTGGGTCAACCATTTGCTGGATAAAAACCCGGGGGTGGAAAGCTGGGTGCTCACGCAGGTCAATACCTACTATCAGGACATTCTTGACTACCTCACCAAACAGGTGCTGCCGCAGGCGCAGCAAATGGTGATGCTGATTACCGGCGGCATCTGGGGCTTTGTCAAGTTTAGCCTGAACCTGGTTGTGGGCATTATTATCTCCGTGTATCTGCTGGCCATGAAAGAAAAAAGTACTGCTCGGTGCTGCAAGCTGGTCTACGGCGTCTTTAAAGAAGAACAGGCGCACTGGGTTATTCGCGGCACCCGGAAGGTGGATCGGATTTTCAGCGGTTTTGTCCGCGGAAAACTGCTGGACTCCCTGATTATCGGTATTTTGTGCTTTATTGGCTGCTCCATTTTCAAATTTCCCTATACGCCTCTCATCAGTGTGGTGGTGGGCGTCACCAATGTGATCCCCTTCTTCGGCCCCTTCTTGGGTGCCATCCCCAGTGCCTTTTTGATCCTGCTGGTCAATCCCCTGCAATGCCTTTATTTTGTTATCTTTGTCATTGCCCTCCAGCAGCTGGACGGCAATGTGATCGGCCCCATGATTCTGGGCGATTCCACGGGCCTGTCCAGCTTCTGGGTGATCGTAGCCATCTTGGTGGGCGGCGGTTTCTGGGGTGTGTTGGGCATGTTTTTGGGGGTGCCCGTTTTTGCCTGCCTCTATACGCTGGTGCGCTTTTTGATTGATTGGCGCCTTGCCAAAAAGAATATGCCCACAGAGGCCTACACCTATGTGCACCGTGCGGAAGAAGCCCCGCCGGAAGATGGAAAAAAGGAACCGTGATATAAGCGCCGGAGCGTCTGCTCCGGCGCTTTGCAGCCTGTCGAAAACTTTCCACAGTGGGGAGGCTTTTTGACAGGCTGAGGAGGCGGCAGTCCGCAGCTGCCTCCTTTTTTGCTGCTCTGCTCTTTTCCTATATGGGCAAATTTGCGAAATCCGGTAATTTGCTCTTGCAATATGACGTGAAATGTGGTAAATTTCACATTGACAATTTCATAACAAGAACATTATTTCTTGTTTGCCGCCAAAACGCGGCAGAAGGAGAAGCTTATGAAGAAGAGACAAGTGGCTCTTTTCCTGGCGCTTGTAATGTTGGGCGCTGCACTTTGCGGATGCGGAGGCGGCAGCCAGACAGATAGCGCACAAGGAGATAATGGGGTAAAAGGGACGGCTGTCCGTGGCGGAGAAATCACGGTCGGCATTGCCCAGGACCTGGAAGACAGTCTTGACCCTCACCAGATGGTGGCGGCAGGAACCAAAGAGGTCTTGTTCAACGTATTTGAAGGATTGGTCAAACCCAATTCTGATGGAGAACTGATTCCTGCGGTTGCTGAAAGCTACAAAATTTCAGAAGATGAAACGACATATACCTTCACCCTGCGTGATGGTGTAAAGTTTCATAATGACCAACCGGTCACCGCGGATGATGTGATATATTCAATTTCACGCTGCGCCGGTTTGTCAGGGGAGGATCCTCTGGTGCCGGCGCTTTCTGCTGTCAAAAGCATAGAAGCGACGGACAAAAAGACGGTGGTCATTACCCTCAAGGATCCCAATAATGAATTTCTGGCCTATCTGACGGTGGCCATCGTGCCCAAGGACTATACCGGGCAGAGCACGGCCCCCGTGGGCACCGGTCCCTTCCGCTTTGTGTCCCGCTCCCCGCAGGAGAGCATTGTGTTGGAAAGGTTTGGGGATTATTGGGGCGAAGCGGCCTATTTGGATAAGGTGACCTATAAGATCTATGAAAACGCCGATGCGCTGGTACTGGCGCTGAACAGCGGCTCCATTGATCTGTGTGCCCATCTGACCCCCACTCAGACCGACCAGCTCTCCACCGACACCTTCCAGGTGCTGGAGGGGACCATGAATCTGGTGCAGGCAGTGTATCTCAATAACGCGGTGGCGCCCTTTGACAACGAGAAGGTACGTCAGGCTCTTTCCTATGCGCTGGATGTACAGGGCATTATGGATCTGGTGGCAGACGGCCACGGTACCCCCCTGGGCAGCAGCATGTATCCCGCCTTTACCAAGTATTTTGACGATTCTCTGACCCATTATTACCAGTATGACCCGGTGAAGACCAAGCAGCTCCTGGCGGAGGCCGGTTATCCCAACGGTTTTTCCATGACCATCCGGGTGCCCTCCAACTACCAGCCCCACATGGACACGGCGGAGGTGGTGGTGGAGCAGCTGCGGGCGGTGGGCGTTACTGCCACCATTGAGCCTGTAGACTGGAGCACCTGGCTGAGCGATGTTTATACCAACCGGAATTTCCAGGCCACCGTGGTGGGTGTGGACGCCTCCAATATGACGGCCCGCGCCATGCTGGAGCGGTTTGCCTCCACCTCCGGCAAGAACTTTATCAATTATAATAACCCCGATTATGATGCCCTCTATCAAAAGGCCATTTCCTGCTCCGACGAAGAGGAGCAGACGGCTCTCTACAAGCAGATGGAGCGCACCCTCACCGAGACGGCCGCCAATTTGTATATTCAGGATCTCAGCGATTTGGTGGCCATGAAAAAGAATCTGGACGGGCTCCATTTCTATCCCATCTATGTGCTGGATCTCTCCACCATCCACTAT
Source organism: Clostridiales bacterium (assembly GCA_012719745.1). Taxonomy (GTDB): domain Bacteria; phylum Bacillota; class Clostridia; order Oscillospirales; family Oscillospiraceae; genus Vescimonas. Next base: position 7,393 of record JAAXZS010000093.1, read on the forward strand.
GTGGCGTGAGAGCGATTTCCTGTGGCCTCCGTATCCCGTAAACTGATTGAAAGAAGGCGATCTCCATGAAATACACGGCCAAAAAGTTACTGCTGGCGGTGGTCACCATGGTGATCGTCTCTTTTCTGGCCTTCCTGGCCTTCCAGATCATTCCCGGCGACCCCACCACTACCCTTTTAGGCACGGATGCCACCCCCGAGCGGGTGGAGGCGCTGCGTCATCAGCTGGGACTGGACGAGCCGTTCCTGCTGCGCTACGGCAACTGGGTGGCCGGCTTTCTCCGGGGCGATATGGGTACCTCCTACAGCTACAGCATGGCTGTGGGCAGCATGGTGGGCGGCAAGATTCCCATTACGGGTCTGCTGACGGCGATGGCCTTTGTGCTCATTGTGGCGGTTTCCGTGCCGGTGGGTCTTCTTTCAGCCCGCCGGGAGAACAGCCGCTCCAGCCATGTGCTGGACGCGGTGAATCAGGTATTGATGGCGGTGCCGCCTTTTTTCACCGGTATTCTGCTGACCTTTGTGTTTGGGCTTGTGCTCAAGTGGTTCACCCCTGGCACCTTTGTGTCGCCGGGCGAGGATCTGGGTGGTTGCATCCGGTATCTGATCTTTCCGGCCATCGCCATTGCGCTGCCCCGAATTGCCATGACGGTAAAGATGCTTCGCAGCAGCATTCAAAGCGAGCTGCGGCGGGGCGGCTATGTCCGCACGGCCTACAGCCGGGGGGATACGTCCCGTCGGGTACTCTACGGCCATGTGCTTCGCAACGCCCTTGTGCCGGTGGTCACCTTTCTGGCCATGACCATGGCCGACATTGTGGCCGGCTCCGTGGTCATTGAGCAGGTGTTTGCCATTCCGGGTCTGGGCCAGCTGCTGCTGCGCTCCATTTCCACCCGGGACTTCCCGGTGGTGCAAGCCATTATTGTCATTATGGCTTTCTGGGTGGTGCTTGTGAATCTGCTGGCGGACATCGTCAATCAGCAGATTGACCCGCGTCTGCGTCTGCAATAGGGGGGACGGTATGAAAAAGAAAAATACATCCCTCATGGTGGGTCTTATATTGGCGGGTTTGATTGCACTTCTGGTGGTGGTGGGCTGTTTCTGGACGCCCTATCCTCCCACGGCCATGAGCGGCAGTGAAAAATTTCTGGCGCCCTCTGTGAGCCACCTCTTCGGTACGGACAATTTCGGCCGTGATATTTTTAGCCGCGTCATGAAGGGGGCGGGTACCACCTTCTTTATTTCCCTTTGCACCGTGGCCATCGGTGCGTCCGTGGGCATTGTCATCGGCAGCCTTACCGGTTACTTCGGCGGCTGGGTGGATGATGTGCTGATGCGCATCAATGACGCCATGACTGCCTTCCCCAGCATTTTGCTGGCCCTGGTGCTGATTTCCCTTTTGGGGCCGGGGAAATATCATATTATTTTGGCGCTGGGTCTTGTGTTCATCCCCAGCTATGCCCGGGTGGTGCGCAGTGAATTTGCCCGGCAAAAAGAGATGAATTATGTGGCTTCCGCCCGGCTCATGGGCGCGGGCTGGCTGCGGATACTGTTTGTCCATATCCTGCCCAATACAGGG
>JAAXZS010000123.1 GCA_012719745.1 Clostridiales bacterium
GTCCAGTATAATAAGCGTGGCAGGCAGCGTCGGCAGTGATGTCAGTTTGTTATCGGAGCAGTACAAAACTCCAAGCGTGGCAGGCAGCGTCGGCAGTGATGCCAATCCATTGCTTTCGCACATCAGATTAACCAGTCTTGTCTGCCGGGATACGATCGTGTCAAGCGTGGTCAGTCCCAAATTGCTGCAGTCCAATGTGTTCAGCGTTGTCGGAATTTTTGTTGTCAGATCCCCTGCCGCGTCAGTCAGTGGATTATTGCCGCAGAACAGATCATACAGCTCCGTGAAGCTTCTCAGATCCGGCAGTGCCGTCAATTGGTTATGGGTGCAGCTCAGAGCTTTAAGCGTGACAGGCAGACCCGCCAGCGCCGTCAGTTTGTTGCCGTCGCAGAACAGGTTGGTCAGCCCTGTCAGCGCACTGACATCCAGCGTACCGGTCAGGTCTTTGTCATACAACCGCAACTCACTCACACGGCTTGAAGAATCGCCCGTCCAGGTAACAAGGTCCGCGGCCGCCCAGCCCGCCGGATCGTCCTTTGTGGCCGCCAGACCGTTGTTTGTGATGATGGCATTGATGGCCGCCACATCACCCGGATTGTAGGTGTCCTCCGCCATGGCCGTCACCGGCAGCATGGACAGCGCCAGCAGCAGGCACAAAAGCAGAGAAAGCACTTTTTTTTCATGAAATCCCCTCCATTTATTTCGTTTGCGCAGATGGTTGGCCCCTTGGCTTCTTTGTGAATATATATTGTATAGGATGCCTTACCATTCCCAAATTTTCAACCTTTTTCCGGAAAATATTCCCTTTGTATGCTGCCGGAAATTTTGTTCTGTCTCTTGTTAATTGTCAAGCCCATTCGAAAATTTCTTTAAAAAAATTTTTACATCGGGGGAATCTATGCTTTTTAATTCCTCAATAAAAAGTTGTTCAGAAGTAGCATAGTCAAGGATTTTCCGAGGCATTACGTTCATGGCCTTTGCTGCCCGATCACAGTCCCTTTGAGTGACCCTTGACATACTCTTACCCTTTGGGAAAAAACGGCGTACGATACGGTTAGCACGTTCATTGCTGCCACGCTCACAGGAACAAAAAGGATGGCAATAATAAACGGTCAAACGCTTATTACCGGCCTTGTCATGTTCGAGATTATAGCAGTCAGAAAATTCACAGCCGTTATCAACAGTAATTGTCTTGAAAAGGCATGGTGGAAATTTTGAAAGTGCATATTCAAAAGAACGTATTGTTGCATCAGCTGTTTTGGCCTTGGTACGAAGAATAATTTCAAAGCGCGTTTTACGCTCTGTCAGAACAAGCAATGATTCACGCTCACCCGATTTCCTACCAATGACACTATCCATTTCCCAATGACCGAAAGAAAGACGGCGGCTTATATCATATGGGCGGCGCTCAATAGACTGTCCCTTTGGTGGTCTTGCAGCGGGACGAACATAATCTTTTTTACATTTCCGCTTAGATTTTTCTGGGAGCAACTTATTTGTTATTCCGGGAATATAACCACGGTCAACATAACGATAAAGCGTAGAGGTGCTAACAGTCCATTTACCGCTTTTCCTTAGAGTGTTTACAATTACATCAAGAGAAGAACCGTGCTTCACCTGCTGGGCTACAAATTGCGCATAAGCGTAATTGTGACCCAGCTTTATTTCTATGCCCTTAGAGGTAGCTTGTATATCAGCGTAATCCTGGGCTATTTTTGCGGAATAATGCAATGGTCGTTTCGTCAACTCAGCGCCAAAATGCGGATAAAGGCCATGCTTAATTTCAGTATAAACGGAGGAAACAGAAAATCCAACCTGCAAAGAAATGAAAGAATACGAATGGCCAGCATTCGCATACTGTTCATCGGGCGGAACGTTGGTAATGATAAACACCTTTGTATAGCAAGCCTGACGATTAAAATACCGACAGGGGAGCAAGAGCGGGTAACCGTCCAGATAATTGAGCATATCGCCATGCTTCAAGCCAC
>JAAXZS010000060.1 GCA_012719745.1 Clostridiales bacterium
CATATGCATCGTCTGAAAAAGCAAACGCTCAAATTTTCCGTAATATTTTCACGAAAATTGAGCGACTGGAAATATAAGGTGAGGACGTCAACCGTATTAATGATGAGTCTGTTAAATTAGCAAATAATAGCATTATTAAAATTATTACTTTACCGATGAGAATTGAAAAAGATTTATTGTCCGTTACAACCAGCGTGAATTTGTCAGAAGTTTCGAAGTTAACGACCTTTTCTGAAAAAATAGCAGTGGCTGAATTTGTTTTGGAAAATGTCGGTTTTTCAGAGGCATCTGTAGCTACCATGAGTAGTTCTGAAAAATTGGCGTTAATTGGCGGAACAGAACTGGTATCGACGCTCTCAACAAATCAGTATGCGGACTCAACAACAAGCTCTTATGCAAACTGGTCCACGATTTTGACTTATGTCAGATATACAACAAATAGGTACTATTTTACCGTTGAAGTTGACGGAGTGGGTGCAGCCTATAACTGGGCAAATAGTATATGCGTCCAGGGGTTTGCAATCGACTATTCAACGGCAAGACTATTTTATAATTATTGGACAACTGACTCGTCGGGAAATCATCTATCAAACAAAAACGGATACTACCGCTATACTGAGCTGCCAAACTTTTTTTATGAAGTCTCGGATGCCGCTGGATCCGGAATTGGATGCAAATTTAATACCGAACCAGCGCCGTATGTGGATAGTAGTAGTTCAGTATTCCGACTGAGCTGTTATGGCGATAACAGCAATGTAAATACTCCCGGCGGCTCTTTTAATATTTTCGGGAATTCACAACTCATTCCAGGATTTACTCCCATTGTATCGTTGAGCTATCCCGCCGGATTTTCCGTAACATCTGGCGGCTCAACACCAATTGACTGCAAAACAAGGCTATTGACCACCATTTTTTAGCTAAAGGAAGTGGCATGAAATTGCAATCCGTCATTATCTGCATTTGTTCCCTTGTTGCTCCGTTTCTACTCTGTGGGCTTATTAAATCAATTCTTAATCTCGCTGATGAAAAGAAAGCAAGTCCTGTCCCGTATTGCTTTGCACTTGGTGTGGATCTATCAATCTTATTTTGTACTATTTAGACATACGCCAAAAGCAAATGCGGTAGCCACCGTATTCTATTTCCGTAACAGCAGATGCTTTTCGGATTATCCGGGAGGGCGTGCAGTTTGCATCCATATCAGCAGTGTTTTTTAGGCTTACGGATAAACTGCAAAGTGGGCTGGATGCATCCCAATATGATTGCTCCAATGATCCCGACGTTGTCGGGCCACAGACAAAAAAGCGCAGGGAGCGGTTCTGTGTGTGATGCATTATAGTTTTAATTAATGTCTACTAAATAACACGCGGTGTTATTTATTGCACATCGGCCTTTGGCCGGCCCATAGAATATTCTGTATCCATCCTATCACCGCCACAAAAAAATCCTGACAGAATTTTTTCTGTCAGGATTTATGGCGAGTGCGAGTAATTAAGATATTTCGGGAAAACCTTTATTTTCAAGGCTTTCCGGGTTTTCTCCCTCCGTTTTGACCGTATCAAGCGGTCCTTTTTTGCGTTTAGGGCAATTTTCATGTCCAAGCAAAAAAGATATTTGCTTAAGTCCGTTTTTCGGGACAGGGATGACGCGAGGCATCCCATTGAAAACTGTGAAAAAAGCAGATTGATCAAGTTGAAAACGAGGCTGCAAAGGAGGCCGAGCTTTCAGGCTCGACCTCGTTTTTGTTATTCCGACCGGCAGGGAATAATCAGAGCTATCGGAAGTGATGCGTATATCGACCAAAACAGGCTGATTGTTCCTGCAATATTGCAGCATGAGTTCCTGATAAATTACCGTTCCTCACGAATTGCCTTCACCATGCGGGTAAGGCCAGTCTCGATGATACTGCGGGGCATGGATAGATTCAAACGGATGTATCCGGCGGCATTGTCCACAAACAATGCGTTTCCGCCTTCCAGCAGGATGCCTGCCTTATTTGCGAAGAAGTCTGGCAAGTCAGTGCCATCCGGCAGACATTTATCCATATTCACCCAAGCAAGATAGGTGGCCTCCGGGATATAAATGACCGCCTCCGGCAGTTCCCGGGCGAGAAACTCCTTCACAAAGGCAAAGTTCCCGTCCAAATATTCTTTTAGCGCTTCGTGCCACGCGCCGCCATGCTCATAAGCGGCTTTTGCCGCCGTCAGGGACAGGGGATTCACCATGCCGAACAGCTTGTCCCGATCCTTGAAGCGGGCTCGCAGCGCCTGATCACGGATAATGATGTTGGAGAAGGCCAGACCCGCCAGATTGAAGGTCTTGCTGGGCGCCATGCAGGTGATGAGCTTGGGATAGTCGCCCATGACCTTGGCCATGGGGATATGACGGCGGCCGCAGCGGATCAGGTCACAGTGGATCTCGTCGGACACCACCCACAGGTTATACTTTTGCATGATCTCTCCTGCGCGGCGCAGCTCCTCCTCCGTCCACATACGGCCGGTGGGGTTCTGGGGATTGCACCAGAATACCAGTTTGCAGGCGGGATCGGCGCATTTGCGCTCAAAGTCCTCGAAATCCATCTCAAAGGTGCCGTCGGCCTTCTTATGCAGCGGCGAGGTCAGAACGCCCACACCGGCGTACTCCGCCGCGTGGACAAAGTAGCCGTAGGCGGGGGTGTTCACCAGCACCTTTTCATCCTTGGTGCATAGTGTCTCCGTCAGCTGATATAGGGCAGGAATGATGCCCGGCGTTACGCACAGCTGATCCTTGGGAAAACTCCAATCATAGTGATCCTTGCACCATTTGGAGAAGGCATTGTAGTACTCGTCATCATACAAGCCGGTGTAACCGAAAATGCGACGGTCAATGCGCTGGCGCAAGGCATCCAGAATTTCCGGCGCTACGCCGAATTCCATGTCGGCTACCCACATACGGACGAACTCATCGTCCTTATAGGGAAATACCTTTTCAGGCCCGGCGTGGAAGATATAGCCCCGGAAGCCATCGGTGTTCAGCGCGTTGGTGTTGCGGCGGTCGATAATCTCATCAAAATTGTAAGTCATAGCGATTGTTCCTTTCTCTTTTCAGTGATGGTCGCATCTTTGGCACTGAATCATGGGCGTGTCTCCCTCGTCCTTGTAGAATACACCGGCCCACTGGCAGATGCTCTGCAAAATTGGCACCACGGAGAGCCCCTTTTCTGTCAAAAAATACTCCACCCGAGGCGGGATCTCGTTGTAGGACTTGCGCTCCACAATGCCGTTGGCAATCAGACCCTTCAGTGTGGAGGCCAACACTGCATCGGTGATATTGCCCATTTCCCGGCGCAGCTCGCTGTAGCGCAGCGTTCCCAATGCCGCCAGCACGCAGATAATGCGGGAGTTCCATTTGCCGCCGAACAGCTCCATGCCGTATTCCAGTGGGCAGCGGATGTCCAAGCACAAGGCGGCAGAGCATTTGGTGCGCCACGCCAAAGACTTGGTGAAGCAGTCCTTCTCGCCAAAGGATGGTGATACGATCTGGTGCGTGTTCGACCGGGACAGCAATACCAATGAGATGCTATCCAATGCGGAAAAGTATGCGGCGGCAGCGAAGTATGGCATTGCCTTTTCAAATCCATGCTTTGAATATTGGTTCCTGCTCCACTACATAGACCATGTCGGCTATATTGGCGATGCTGCCGAGGCATTGCGATTGCTCCGAGAGCCTGGGCGTCTTGAGAACTACGAGAAAGCGCATGATGTGTTTGCTGCACTATTCGGCAGCCAGGATGCCGCAATCCAACGCGCCTCCAAGCGTATCGAGAAGCTTGGGAAAGAAGGGACCGCGGTATTGAGCAGAGACAGCAATCCCTGCACAACCGTGTTCCAGCTGGTGGAGTACTTGATGCACCAGAATCCGTGATATTAAAGAAGCACCGGCAAGGCGGCAAGTGACGAATCATCTCACCGCTGTTTGCCGGTGCTATTTGATTTTGCCGTCAGATAAAATCAAATATAATGGACAAAGCAGCGTCAGGCTGACCATGAAATACTTTGTCAGATCTTCCTCGGGCAGTACGATAAAGATGGCGCTTTTTTCGTTGCAGAACTTCTCGGCGTCGATGGCTGTATCGAAACAGAGGATCTGCTCCATCTCACTATCAAGAAAAGCGTTGAGTCGAGATAGTACGGTTGACATGACCGAAGCCATAGCCTGTTCCGCACTGTTTAGGGCAGAGCCCGCAAACCATTTCGCCTTATGCTCCGGGGGAAGCTTGTCCATGAGGGCTGGAACTGATTTTTTCCCTTGATGCGGGAGGGCGCCAACAGCTCCTGCACCATCTTGAACACGCTGATGATGTGCCGACGCTCGGTGTGATCCTCGTCAGAGGGCGGCATATACTCTGCCAGGAGCAAAATAACAGCGGTCAGAAGTCCTTCGGCGGAATCGTAGAAGAATGCGTTTTGTCCGTAGTTGGCGCTGTCGCCGGAGGAGTTGATGATGGTCTTGGAGATGATCTTGGCGTACTTCTCCGCTTTGGCTCTGGCAGAGAGATTCTCTGGCTCCCTGCGGTAGATATCCATGTAGCGGTTGACGAGGTGCAGCAAATTGTTGCCGTCAGAGCGGGTTGGGCTTCTGAGGTCGATGACGGAGATGCTGTACCCGTAATGCTCCTTGGCGATGGCGCCGTAGTTCCGGAACAGATCCCCCTTGGTGTCCGTGCATAAAAAAGACATCCCTGTGGCGCAGGCGTATTCGAGGTTGGGGTAAAGGAAGAACGCGGTCTTGCCCACGCCGGACGCGCCGATCATGAGGCAGTGGACGTCATCGGTATCTACCAGCGCCGTTACCTCGTTCTTTCTGCCCGTGCACCCGAGGATGATGCCCTGGTCTGTGGGCAGCTCCTTGCCTTGCCGCCACGCCTCGGGTCTGAACGGGATATGCTTGTAGGTCTGCTGTATCTCCTTTTTTGTTGCCCAGCGCGCCGTTCCGTGCTGGCCGTCGCCCACGGTCTTGCTCTTGATGCCGTTGAGGGTATAATAATGCGCCAGCAGGGACAGCCCGCCAATGACAGCAAACATGGCTGCGGCGATCCCTATCAGCAATAAAACTTGTGACTGCAATTCTCTGTTCACCTCATCCCATTTTCATCGTCAGTCCCTGCTCCTGTTCGTCTGCGGGAGCTGCCAGCATATCGTTCCAATCCTTCCGCTCGGGGAGCAGAGGGACGGCCTGTGTGTAGCCTCGCTCGGCGAGGATGCCGGTCAACCTGTCGACGGCTTTTCTGCCGGCGTCATCGCTGTCGAGGCAAAGGGCAATTTTTTGGAGCTGCGGATTCTGCTCCAGCATCCAGAGCATGGCGTGCTCCGCTGTGCCGCAGAGCGCCACATAGCTGTTCTCCCGCCAGTCCTTGGGATAGAGCGATATGAAGGACAGAAGATCGATGGGCGCTTCAAACACATAGAGCCGGTCGCCCGTCCCCGCAAGGTGAAAGCTGTACCGGGGGTCGCTGCCCTCAAGGTTGCCGCGGTAGCTCTGCCCCTGGGTGTAGAGTCCCCGCTTATGCCCGTGACGGGGAACGCCGTGTTCATCGAATCCGACGAACACGGCGTTGTGGTATTCCTTTGTCTTATCCTTGGAGAGCTCGCAGCTCTCGTACACCAGCTTCTCCCGCACGAAGGCGTTCAGCACCTCCCGGTCGATGCGGCGCTTTTGCAGAAGGTAGGCGTAGACCCGGCGCATATCCCCATTTGCTGGCGGCAGGGCGAAGGGCTTGCGCTCCGGTTCAGCCTCTTTCTTTGCCTGCTCATAAACGACGCCGCTCTCGCCGCCAAGGAGCCTCGTCACCGCCTCGGGGAAGGAAACGCCGTAGAAGCTCTGAACAAAGTCGATGGCGAGGCCGCCCTGCTCGGTGGCATGGTCGAACCATTGGTTGCCCCGCACAGTGATGCTGTGGTCGGAGGCGAGTCGCTTGTCCCTTCCGGACGGTATCAGCCTCTCGCCCTGCCGCCGCAGAAACTCAGTGAGGTCGACAGAGTTGGCCCGGAGCTTCTGCTCGTCTGTGAAATGAATATACTGTGCGATGACGCACACCTCCTTGTCGTATAATCGGCACACGCTGTGTGCCGAATCTATATGATCCGTGGATGCTCATTGCTTTTTGATTCACTACACACAGTGTATCGAATCAAAAGTGAAGCTGAAATCACAAATGCGCGTGCCGCTCATTTCATCTGAAGCGATTATTACATTGTCATTTCCTGTTCGTGATCGTCCCGCTTGTGACCCTGGGCTATTTTCTTCTCCCGCAGCTTCCGCAGGAGCTTGCGGTCGAGCTTAACGCCGGGGCCGGTTCTCGGTGCGGGAGGCGCGTCACTGAACACCCGGCTCATGTGATGCAGCAGCCTCGTCGCCGCCATGAAGATGGACGGATCACGGAAGCTGTCTATGTGGTCAAGGAAAAACTGAGCATAGACATTGCCCTGCGCCGCCGAGAGCGTGAACCAGCCCACGGCGGCGTCTTTGTCCTTTTGCACACCCTCGCCGGTGAGATAGAGCTTGCCGAGGGCATATTGGGCGTACTCATCGTTCTTCTCCGCGGCGGCCGTCATCCACCTGATGGCGGCGGCCGTGTCCTTGGGGATATCCTCGCCGGAGAGATACAGCCTGCCGAGCCGGTACATGGCAAGGTCGCTGCCCTGGTCGGCGGCGAGCTTCAAAAGCCGGAGCGCCTCGGGGATGTTTTTTTGGATGCGGTTTCCCTCGGCATAGAGCTTTCCCAGCGCGTATTGGGCGAAGGGGTTCCCGCAGTCGGCGGCGCGGCGCAGATAAGCGACAGCCTCCCGCACACGGATGGGCGCGGAGCTTTCGTCGGCGAGGATGTACTTCGCAAGCTGATAGGACGCAAAGGGGTTTCCCAGCTTTGCGGATTCCTCGAAGTATTCCAGCGCGGCGGGGATATCCTTTTCCGTGCCAACGCCGTTTAGGAGCATCCAGCCAAGCCGGTATTGGAGCTTATCGTCATGATTCTTCTTTTCGAGAGTTCGAAAGCCGGAGAAAGCCATGCGGAAATACTTGTCCGCTTCGGCGGCGTCCGGCGCTGTGCCGATCCCATCCCGCAGCATCTTGGCGAGAGAAAAGGCGGCGTATGGGAAGCCACTGTCAGCCGATTGCCGGTAGAGCGCCAGCGCCCGTTCAAAGCTCTGCTCCACGCCATGCCCATGATAGTAAAGCCCGCCGAGAGAGTATGCGGCGTATTTGTTCTCCGGCGCGGCCATGGAAAACCAGCGCGCCGCCGCTCCATAGTCCTGTTCCGTACCCAGCCCCGCCGCGTACAGCTTGCCGATACGGTATTCGAGATAGTCCCACGGTTCGGCCTGCTCCGCGGCAGTAAACGCCGCCAGAGCTTTTGCGTACCATTCATATGACAGCTCCGCGTCGGCTTCCACGCCCAGCCCATCCGCCAGCATCTGGCCGAGGTCGTGCATGGCGAGGGCGTTGCCGCGCTCGGCTTCGGATAAAAACAGGGCGTAGGCTTTTGCGAAATCTCTTGGCGTGTTGTCAGAGCCGTAGAGATATTTGCGCGCCTGCTTATACCGTCTGCTCCATTCCACGACGGGAGCGGCGTCGCGCTCCGGCTGTGCCGCGTCCACCGCTTCAACCGGCTCGGCATCGTCAGGAGGTACGGCGTTTGTATTCTCAGCCGGGAACAGCGCGTCGGCCTGCGGCGATTCCTCAAAGGTGAACTGCCGTCCCATGAGCTTCACAGCCTCCGTGACCACGGCGTTGCGGATCTGCTTGAACTCCTTCTGCTGGGAGAGCGGGAGCGGCGCGTCCGGCGTGTCGCGATAGGACGCGGTCACCTCGTTTCTCAGCTCATACCACAGGCGATAGGCTTCGGCGATACGCTCATCCCTCTCCAGCTCACCCACGATCTCGTCCACCACAGCTTTCAGCTTGGCCGGCAGATAGCCATACTGCTTTTTCCCCGAGAGGTATTGCAGACGGCCGGCGAGGTGCACCATGAGCTTTTCGATGCGTTCGTTCCGAAGGACACCGCTCTCCATGCGCTCCGTCAGCCCCTGCATGACTGTGCGGGCGTCTGCCACCAGTGCGTCCCGCCGCTGGGTCTGCGCCGTGTACAGCTCTTGGAGCTGCTCGGGGGAGATCCGTGCCACCAAGCCGGACTTGATCTGCTGGATTCCCTTTTTTGTGAGGAAGCCCTCGGAGGGGTCGGCGGAGTAGATGATCATGTGCGCGTGGGGATGATGTGACTCGTTGTGGAACGAAGCGTACCATCTGAGGTTCTCCGGCTTGATCTTGTAGCCCTTGGCGAAGTCGGAGGCGCAGGAGGACAGGAGCGTTTTCCAGCTCTCCGCGTCCTCGTAGCCCATGGCCGACGCATCCTCCCGCCGCAGGGACACGATGGGCGTCCACACATTGCCGGAGTGATTCGCCACCTCGTTCTGCACATGAGCGATCACCAGCTTGTCGCTGCCGCCGCTGAACAGGCCGTGCGCCCCGGAGCGAACAGCGCCGGGGCGTGTGGCGATGTAGTCCACATAGTTTTCCCGCTTGCCGAGCTGGTCGAGGTTCTGCTCCAAGGCAACTTGTATATAGTCCGAGGCGTTTTCCCGCGTCGGGTTCGCCAGAAAGTCTTCGTACTCAAAGCGCCGCTTGGTGAGCGGAAAGTCACGGGCGAGATTTGCGATGAGCTCTTTCTGCTTCACCGTAGCCGGGAGCTTGCCGCTCTCGTCCGGCGCGGGAGCGGCGCCGGGGCGTGTGGCGATGTACTTGACGAGATACGAAAGATGCGGCGCGTTCCCACCGCCGCCCTTGAGGTATGGTGAGATAAAGATGAGCCGCGGCATGGCTTAGTCCATATCCTCGCCCTGCTGGAAGCGGAGGTTGTCCTCGAAGGAGAGGCGGCCGTTGGTGCGCTTGACCTCCGCGATACACCGCGCGCGAAGCTTCTTGAGTTCATCGTCCCGCATCTCCAGACCGGCGGCGAGGATGTTTTCCATGATGGCGTTCTCCACACACAGCCGGAACAGGCTGCGGTTGATGTGCGCGCCGAAGCTGTCCAGCGTACCGCGCAGCGATTCCACCAGCGTCGGCGTGAGATACTCCGTGCTGTCCTTTGTCATGAGGTAGCCGGAGTAAAAGCGGATGGCCTTCTCGATATACTCATTCTGACTCTGGCTGTTGTCGTGCGGCATGGCCTCTTTCATCATGTGCTGTACCTCGGGCGTGAGACGCAGCGGAAATCTGTATTTTTCTTCTGCCATTGTGCTTCCTCCGTTTCAATAAAAAAGCCCGTGACGCCGGGGATGGCGCACGGGAAATCCTCTTATGGCTGTGCTTTCGGGCGGCGATGATATCACGGTTGACCAAATCTGCGAAAAATGACATCATGGCTCTATTCTCGAAAACCGTTCCCCGACCCGCATTGCGGGGCGGTGTGAAGCGAGGCGGCGGCGTTTTTGACGCCACCTCTTTATCCTGTACTCTTTTCGATAGGGGGGTTCACCCTTCCCGACAGCCCCCGACACGGCGTTCCAAAGGCGCGCAGGGGTACGGATGCCTCCCTTGCCCGAAAAGCGCCACACGGGGCGAACACAGGCGCAAGGCGTGGTGAACGAGCGAAGCCGTCCCAGCGTGTGGGACGGCCTTGTCGCTGTGACTGAGCTTAGTAGGCTGGAGCCATCCATGCCTGCTTTTCAGCCGGGGTCTGCTCAATCCAGTCCAGCAGGTTCTGCGTTTCACCGATTTCCTGTGCCATGTTAAACAGCGTTGTGCGCTCACCGCAGGTATCAAGCCGGATTGCTGTTTCGAACAAATCTGACTGAACATCAAGGATTTCCAACCCCGACCAGTTCGCCAGCAGTTTTGCGCAGCTTTTCGTTAGTGAGAACGGTTGCGGCAATTTTGGCTGCCGCTGCCGCAGTGAGCGCCATTACCGTCCACCAGCCTTGCCGAACAGCTTCTCTTTATATGCCGGGGCGTGAACGGCGAGGTTGTATCGCTCGTTGCCGCACTTATACAGGCATACGCCCCGCTGGGGGAAGCGGATGAGGTTGTACTCGGATTCTTCAAGCTGGAGCGTATCCATATAAAACCGCTTGTCGATCTGGCCGGCATTGAACAGGAATGCGTGGGTCGGGATGCTGAACAGGGGCTTGGTCAGCTCGGCGATGCCGGGGATGGCAAAGTCCTCAAGGTTCTGACTGGCGAGGATCACGCTGGACTCCTTCTTTCTGACCCGCTTCATGAAGTTTCGGATATACTCGATAGCCGTCAGATTGGTGAGAAACAGATACAGCTCGTCTATTGACGCGACGGTGTTTCCCTCGGTCAGCAGTTTGTCCGACATGAAGGACAACACATTGAACAGCAGGGCGTTTCGCACGTTCTTGCTGGCCTGGAGCACGCCCTTCACCCCGAACACGATAAAGCGGTCGCTCTTTATGTTCGTGCGTCCGTTGAAAAACTTGCTTTCGGCGCCCTGGCACATGGAGTGGAGCCCCAACAGAATATCCTGCAGCAACTCGGCTGTGTAGAGTTGGTATTTCGATTCGTCGTAGCCCTTGTATTCAGTTTCGATGAGCTCGTACAGATCCGAGAGGATGGGGTAATCCTCGGGCTGCATTCGACTGAAATTGGTGCGGTCGCTGATGCCCCACTTGGCGTAGAGCTTGCCCAACATGATCTCGATGGCGTCGATATGCCGGTCATCGAAATCCTTGTAGCAGCGAAAAAAGTCCTTGAGAAATGAGATGTGCTGGGAGAGCTTCGTCCTCTGCCGGAACGCCTGTGGAGCGTCCATGTCCCCGCCGCCATCCTCATCCCATGACTTGGGCTGAATGGGGTTGATGAGATATTCCCCGGACATGAGGTCGGTGAAACACCCACCGCAGTTCTCCGCGAGGTCGATATACTCATGCTCGGGATCGAGGCAGAGAACATTCTTCCCCGACTCGAGGAGATTGCACAGCAGGAGCTTGAGCAGATAGCTCTTGCCCTGGCCGCTGTTGCCCAGGATAAGACAGCAGGGGTTGGTTTTATCGTCGTCACGCTTGTCCAGATCCACGAGGATGTTGCTGCCGAACTTATCCCTGCCGATATAAAAACCGTGGGCGTCCGTCTTGCCGGAATAATTGAACGGATAGAGATTGGCGACGGAGCTGGCCGGCAGGACGCGCTCGAACTGGCTGCCGAAGGCGTTGTACCCGCTGGGGCCAACGCAGAGGAAGCCCTGCTGCTGGCGAAGCAGGAGCCGGTCGACGTTGAGCTTGCTCCGCACCAGCTCGGTGAGGATGTCCGTTTGGAGGAGCTTGAGCGCGTCGTAATCATGAGCGATGAGCTCGACGTAGACCGCGCAGTGGAGGAGCGGTTCGCGATTGCGGTGCATGCCGTTGACCAGCGTCACCACATCCTGCAAATTGCTCTCGGCAGTGACGGTCTGCTGGAGGTCGTTGGTGTTGGATTTGCTCATGCGGTTCTTATTGGCCGCATTGTGGATGATCTTTTTTTCCTCGTTGGGCGTGACCTGACGGGTGTAGATGCGGAGCGTCACACCGTCCTTTTCTCCGAGGTGGCGGAGGATTGCCTGCTCCTCAGTGGCGGTGGGATACTCTCTGAGCGCCCAGACGCATCGGAAGGTGTTGCCACAGATGATGTGGTCGGTACTGAACTTGATGACGGACGGAGCGATCATGTCAAGGAAGTCCTTTGACTTCGCCTCCGGCGCCGTCGTTCTTTTTCTGCCTTTAGCCATAGGGGTTATCTGCCTCCTTCTGCCGAGGGAGCCCCTATGCCGCATGACCGATGGGATACTCCCACGGCCATGATTTAGTTTATTGATGGATCTTGATACCGATTATTCTCCGAGAATCACCCAACGCTCACCGTCGAAATCCTCGTAGACTTCTGTAGTCACGTTCTGCTCGTAATAGACGCCGAGAAGCCGCTTGATATCGAAACTGTCAGCGCGTCGCACGGTGAAACCCTGATCTTTGAGGGATTTCTCGATGCGGGAGAGATAAGGGAACAGCTCCGACTCTTTTTCATCCTTGAGTCTGATGATGATAAGGAACTCACGGGCGGTCGCCATCTGTACCTGAAGGCGGTCGAGGTTGGATGCGTCCTGCTCCAGCAGCTTTCGGATGGGCGGGAGATTTTCCGCATCAATGCGCTCTTTGAGATATCGCTTGTTATCTTCAAAGTTCTCACGGCTATTGATGCAGAGCATCTCCAGCTCGGTCATGCCTTTGAGGACGGTCATCAGCGCATAGATCCGAGCTGCGACGCTGGCATCAGACAGGACGCTGATGTTGGTCGGCTTGATAGAAAAAAAGACCAGCTCCCCGTGAGCGGTCTGCAGGCTGTAATCGGTGATGCCGTCGATGGCAAGGAGCTGCCGGGTCGACAGCTTCTCCTTCGCGGCTTTTTTCTCTTTTCTGCCCATAGGCTACATCCTCCATTCGTAGACCTGCGGCTTCCCGAAAAAGAAGCCGAAAGCGTTTTTTATGAAATCCAGAATGCTGGTGCCCTCAAAGCGGATGGCGAGAAAGGCGTATACCGCAGTCATGACAATAGGAACGGCGAAATGGAGTTGGGCCAGCGCAAAAACAGAAAGCAAAAGGCCTACGCCGACAATACCCACATCCCGCAGTTCCCACAGCCAGAGCGTCGCCTTGGCCTTGAGGTTATCGGGGTAGATATACAAATGATCACCTCCAAAAAGTTAGGGGCCACCTCACGGCAGCCCCAATGATTTGTTGTTCTTTACTCGATGCCCGCATCATCCAACGACTGCTGGATAAGTCCCAGCACGAACTCCTTTTGACTGACCTTGTGGCCGGTGCGCTCGGATTCGCTGTCGAGGTAACGCTTCAGCCTCTGGAAGAGTTCCTCGGAGATCTGGAATGCCATTGTCCTGTTTCCATCCATTTTCTTTCCTTCTTTCTGATAATCATAGTATTTTGTGATAAGTTCTGTAATGTACTGGCTCAGCGTTTTGCCTGACTGCTCCTGTTCAGAACGAACTCTGGCGTGCAGAGATTCTGGAATCTGCGCGCAGAGGTTTTTTGTCGTTTCCACGGTGACAGCTCCTTTCCTGATTTGCAAGCCAAGTATAGCGGGAGCGCGGCACAATAGCTATGACCAGAACCAACCAAGAATACGGGCTAAGTGAAGCATATTACCCACTGACCGTCTCTCTCAGTACGGCGGCGATGCCGCGCAGGACGAAGGTCACGCATGGGATTGCCACGCTGTTGCCCAGCGCCTTATAACGGGCGCTGTCCGACGCGCCGGGAATATCTGTCCAGCCGTCCGGGAAGCCCTGGAGTCGTTCACACTCCAGAGGCGTCAGACGACGGATGAGTTGCCGCTGTTCGGTATCCGGCCGGCAGATGAGATCGGTGGCGTCCTTGTGCTGGCGCGCGCTTTCCGTACTGGCGACGTCCTGCTCCACGAACTGATCCACGCGCTGCCGATTGAAGACTGCGTGATGGTCTAATCCCGAGGATTGAGTTATTCCGATGTTGTCAGGTAAGGGCGGAGCTACTTGTTGAGAATCAAGCTTTTTTTCATCCGTTGTCATTATAAAACCTCCAGATAATAGATTAAAAGCGGTCTGGCAGTAAATGCTGCCAAGACCGCTTTTTTCGTATTCATACTAATTGTTGATCTAATTTTTCTTTAGGCATATATTGCGTTTAGAATAGCTTTCCCACTCAATGTTTTAAACATTTTACCCCCGGCACTGTGAACGGAGTCATTCGACATATCATCCTCATAAAAATTAACAAGAAAGTCCGCCTCAACCAGTATCTGATAATCGATTCCCTGAATGTCTGTGTAGGTGTGATGATGCGCGATAAGCCAGTATACGCGATCAATAATACCCGATTCGACATCTAACCTCTCCAGAAGCTTTTTTGCTTCAGGCGGGCCTTCGATCTGCTGATAGTTTCCAGCCGAGCTGTTGTACTTTTTCTCGCTGTTTTTAATCCCAATGTCATGAGTAAGCGCCGCAATTTCAAGAATCTCCTGCGTGCTTTCGTCTAAACCTTCCATCTCGCCAATTGCCTTGGCAAAACCATATACCTTCAGAAAATGGTTGATTCGCCGAACATCCCCGGCGTAATAGGCAATCATAGCGTTGATTATCTGCCCAATAAGGTTCATTTCGCACCCCCTGCCTCTTTTTAAAAGGTTACCGTTTTATCCGCCCATTCCACCATCTTCAGGCAATCAATCATTGTTGATAGTGGGCAGACTTCGCTGCCGTCCATATTCCTTGATTTGAGGCAAGTACCGCAAGCGAGAATTTCCCCGCCTGCCTCATGAAATGCCTCAACCTGAGCAGCCACGTCAAATTTTTCGTGGTGAAGTCTCTCAATTTCAACGGCTTCCCCCATAAGAAAAACCTTCACTTCATTCCCGTTCTTTCTGGCTGTAACGGCAAAACGCATCGCGTTCCAGGACTTCTCAAATTCCTTGGTTTCAATAATAACCCCAATTTTCATTTTGCAGCCTCCCAACATAAAAAGTTGATGATAATAATTATACCATAATCAGTGCGATGTTAATTAATGATTAAATGATAAAGCGCCCTTCTGAACTGCTAAAACCTTTCAGAAGGGCGCTGATTCATGGTTATTCTACCGTGATAACAGAGACGGGACAGTTATCACGCGCTTCTGCTGCCGAGTCTTCCGCAGATTCAGGAACAGGGTCCGCGCATACCTCCGCGCGTCCGTCATCGGCCATCCGGAATACCTCCGGACAGGTGGATGCACATAGTCCGCAGGAAATACAGCCCTCTCTATCGATCATCGCATTCATATGCTGATATTCCTTTCTAAATCAGGCATTCATGAACAGTTTGATGTCATCATCAACTGTTCCGACACCCGCAATACCGAATTTTTCAACCAACACCTTGGCCACATTGGGAGACAGGAAGCCCGGCAGCGTGGGGCCGAGGTGGATGTTCTTCACGCCCAAGTACAGCAAAGCCAAGAGAACGATGACGGCCTTCTGCTCGTACCAGGCGATATTGAAAGCAATCGGCAGCTTGTTAATATCGTCGAGTCCAAACACCTCTTTGAGTTTCAGGGCAATGACCGCCAGAGAATAGGAGTCGTTGCACTGCCCGGCGTCCAGAACTCTCGGAATGCCGCCGATATCGCCCAGCTTCAGTTTATTATAGCGATACTTCGCGCAGCCCGCCGTAAGAATCACCGTGTCCTTCGGGAGCTTCTCCGCAAACTCGGTGTAGTATTCTCTGGACTTCATACGTCCGTCACAGCCGGCCATAACAAAGAACTTTTTGATCGCACCGGATTTGACGGCATCGACGATC
>JAAXZS010000145.1 GCA_012719745.1 Clostridiales bacterium
CCCCAGCATCAGCTTTCGATGAGAAAACTGCTTCGCCACCTCTTTGGCATACTGCACAGCCTTTTTTTGGGTGGGCAGCTCCGAAACGCAGCCCAGCATAAAATCTTCCTTCCAGCCGGCAATGGTATCGTCGGTGCCTCGGAAGGATAGGTAAAGGGTCTTACTGTCCACTTCGATGGTCAGCGCCGCAAACTGCTCCGCCTTCTCCACATCCAGCCAGTCCACAAAGCAGTTGAGCTTCATATCCCGGAAACGGGGACAGCCCGCCATTTTTTCCAGCATGGTGGGGATAGCGCCCGGTACCAGAACGCCCATGTCAATGGCTCCGCCGCTGCTTTTGTGCCGGTCAAAAAATGTCTCTGCCGCCACCTGTAGCGAAATGCTTTCGCCCTCACCGGGACCGGGGACGATGCCCCTGAAGTCGACGAAGGACAGTTCCGCCAAAATCAGATTGTCTACTTCGTTAAAAGGAGCTGCCGTCAGAGATAAATCCCCGCGCCAGTCAAGATAATCCAGTAAGTTTGCCATAGGAAGTCCTCCGTCTGTCGTATTTTCCCCATTATATACGAACTGCGCCCTTTTGAAAAGAGAAAATAAAAGAGCCTGCCGAATGATTCCCGGCAGGCTCGCGGGTATTATTGCTTGGAAAAGCGGGCGAGGAACTGTTTTGTCCGTTCCTCCTGAGGATTTCCGATCACGTCCTTGGGGTCGCCCTGCTCGACAATGACACCGCCATCCATAAAAATAACACGGTCGGCCACATCCCGGGCAAAGGCCATCTCGTGGGTCACGATGACCATGGTCATCTTCGCCTCCGCCAGTTGGCGGATGACCTTGAGGATCTCACCGGTCAGCTCCGGATCCAGCGCGGAGGTAGGTTCATCAAAAAAGAGAATCTGCGGATTCATGGCAAGCGCCCGGGCAATGGCTACCCGCTGCTGTTGTCCGCCGGAAAGCTGGCAGGGATAGGCGTCCGCCTTGTCGGAAAGACCCATCTTTTCCAACAGCTCCGTGGCGGTTTTTTCAGCGGTGTCCTTGTCAATGCCCAGTACATGAACCGGTGCATCCGTCAGATTCTTCAAAACGGAGTAGTGGGGGAACAGGTTAAAATTTTGAAACACAAGGCCGAAATAGCTGCGAATTTTTTTCAGCTGCTTTTTGTCGGCATACACGGCTTTGCCCGTCTGCTGGTCGGTCCAGGCAGCCTTTTCGCCCAGATAACTCAGCTCCCCGCTGCTCATCTCCGTAAGGAGCGTGGCACAGCGCAGCAGGGTGGACTTGCCGGAGCCGGAGGGGCCAATGATGGCCACCACCTCACCTTTGTCAACGGACAGGCTGATATCCTTTAAGACCTCCAGAGAGCCGTCAAAAATCTTTTGTACGTTTTTTAAATCCAGTATGTTCATTTGTTGCCGCCCTCCTTAATTGTAATACCGCATCCGTTTTTCAATGCGGCCCATCACATAGTCCACTACACCGTTGAAGATGAAGTAGAACAGGCCCGCCACGAAAAGCGGCATGAAAGTGGTCTTGGCGGCAGAGATCTGTTTGGCAATGGTAAACATTTCCGCATACGCCAGCACGAAAGCCATGGAGGTGTCCTTTACCAGCGTAATTACCTCGTTGGTAACGGAAGGGAGGACCCGCTTGAACATCTGAGGCAGAATGATCTTAACAAAGGTCTGTGATTTGGTATAACCCAGCACCTCCGCCGCCTCGTATTGACCCACCGGCGTTGATTCGATGCCGGAGCGGTAAATCTCCGCGAAATAAGCAGCGTAGTTGATAACAAAGCCCAGAATCAGTGCCGTGAAGGTCCAGCTGGGTGCCAGCTTTGTGTGGAACAGGTAGTAGGGGCCGAAGCAGACTACCAGCAGCTGCAGCATCAAGGGCGTTCCCCGCAGAATGGAGATAAAGAAGCGGAAGAGCAAGCTCACCGGCCGGAAGCCACAAACCGTTTTCCAGAACCGGGGCGTACCGTCCTTGATAAGCCCCTTCAGCGGCGCAAAGCGGGACATGCGGCCAAAGCAGACCAGCAATCCCAGTGGCATGGACAGCACCAGCGTCAGAACAAAGATCAGCAGCGTCTTGGAAAAACCGTTCATCAGCTGCTGCAGCATCACTTGAAATGTCATAAATCCTTAAATCCTTTCCGTAAAAACCCAGGAAAGGGCGGCAGGAGAAGCTCCTGCCGTCCTCTATCAGTTCAGGTACTCATTTTCCCATGCAGACCATGTCGGCCAGCTCATATTTTTCAGCCAGTTTCATAAACGTGCCATTCTCCACCAGCGTATTGAAGGCTTCCTGCACCTTGTCGCGCAGCTCGGTGTTATCCTTCTTAAAGCCAATGGCATACTGCTCGGTAGAAAGGGGCTCCTCCAGCTGCGTCAATGTATTGTCGTTGCGGGATGCCAACTGATACTTGGCAATGCCGATGTCCACCGCGATGGCGTCCACCATGCCGGAATCCAGATTGGCGAAAGCAGTGTTGTAGTCTGCCACTGTCTGAAGCTGGGCAAAGGTCTTGACCAGCGCCAGGTTCTTGTCGTTTTCCTCGGTCGCCGTGAGGGCGGTGTAGGCTGAGGAACCGGACTGGGTCACTACGTTCTTGCCGGTCAAATCCGCTTCGGTCTTGATGCCGGAATCCGTTTTCACGACCCAGACAATGCTGTTATCCACATAGGGTTCTGACCAGGTGTAATCATTTTCACGGCCGGTGATGGTAAATCCGTTCCAGATGCAGTCGATATTACCGGAGGACAACTCCATATCCTTGGAGTTCCAGTCAATAGGCTTTTTCACCAGCTCCCAGCCGTTGAGATCGCAGACAGCCTGTGCCATCTCCAGATCAAATCCGGTGTACTGGCCGTCGTCGCCCATATAGCCGTAAGGGGCATACTCGGCGTCAAATCCGACGGTGAAGGTCTGCTTTTTGCTGGTGTCATCGGTTGTCTTATCACCGCTTTCGGTTTTGCTGCCGCAGCCGGCCAGCAGGGAGAGGCTCATAACCAAAGTCAGAACCATACACAAAATCTTTGTGGCGTTTTTCATTCTCTTTTCCTCCATCTTCAACGCTTGGCGTTTGCTTATTTATTACACTAATAGACTACCACTTTAGCGCGGTAATGTAAATAAGCATTTTCTACAACTTATGCTTATCTTTCACGGCATGTATTGGGCGTATTACACAGAACCCGTCATTTAGGCCGGCATTCAATAACAACAGAAACCGCCGGCGTGTTACGCCGACGGTTTCATATGGGTTGCGAGCAAGTCTGTAAGCCGGGTTCTGTCTTGACAGTCATCTATCTAGCCTCACTGTTGCCAATGAGATCAAGCCACCCCGGGAGCGGCCGGGCAAGCCTCATGCTCCCATAGCGGTGTTGCTCCGGATAGAGTTTACAGCGCCGATTCGTCTCCGACCGGCGGGTGAGCTCTTACCTCGCCTTTCCATCCTTACCGCGCAGGCGCGGCGGTATATTTCTGTTGCACTTTTCCTGAAGTTGCCTTCGGCGGGCGTTACCCGTTATCCTTGCCCTATGGAGCCCGGACTTTCCTCATGAACAGGCTTTCGCCTTGTTCCCGCGACTGTCTGTCTTACTCGCAAAGATATTATACCCAAAAGTCCGGCAAAAGTCAAATTTGTAAATCAGCGGGGTATGTGTAGGAAAATCGTTGGCAAGGAAAACTGAAGTGCGTCGAAGAAATAAGAATGGGGGTAGTAAAGTATATGCATAGAAATTCAGAAGCAAAGAAAAGCTTACTCACGTCATTAAAAGAGAAATATATTTACCGTTGCAGTTATGATACAATGAAAAAAGTAAGGAGAGATATCATCATAATAATTTTCGGTTTACTGGCAATTCGGAAAACGATGGCCCACCGTTTTTGTGTACTTGTGGCACCAACGAAAATTTTACACCATCAATCAGCGTAAAATAGAAACAATCTGCGGGTTGAAATGCCTTGCAAACGGTTGCTACTTTTTTCTGATAGTGTTACAATTAATAAAATGCTAAAAAGGGGGATGCGATATGCTGTTAGCCATTGATGTGGGAAACTCCAACATTTCCATCGGTCTTTTTGACCGCAACCGGGAATTGAAATTTTTGTCCTCCATAGATACGGACAGCCGCAAGACGGCCGATCAGATTGGTATTGATCTGATGAATCTCTTCCAATTATATGGGTATGATTTAAAGGATCTGACTGGGGCTATTTTTTCAAGCGTAGTACCGCCCATCAATTTTATGATGGAGAAAGCGCTGACAAAGCTGCTGGGCAAGCCACCTATGATTGTGGGACCCGGGGTCAAGACAGGTCTCAACATTCGGATGGAGGTTCATAACCAGTTGGGCGCGGATATTGTGGCCAATGCAGTGGCCGCTCTTGAAAAGTATCCGGCGCCCATTATTATGATCGACATGGGAACGGCCACCACCGTCTCCTATATTTCTCAACAGCGCAGCTATGAAGGTGGCATGATGTTTCCCGGCGTCCGCTTATCGCTGGACGCGCTGTCCGACCATACAGCCCAGCTGCCGGATATTGCTCTGCAGCACCCGAAAAACCTGATTGGGAAAAACACAGAGGACTGTATGCGCTCCGGCATCGTCTATGGGACAGCCGGTATGCTGGATGGCCTCATTGATCGGCTGAAGGAGACGATGCCGGGTCAATCTCCTACTATCGTGGCCACCGGGAGCAACGCGCCGGTGATCGTCCGATATTGCCGCAACCGCGTGGTCTATGATAAATACCTGCTGATGGAGGGCCTTTATCAGATCTACCAGAAGAATAAATAAGCCGCCTTTCCCAATATTTTCTGCTGCCGATACATGTGAAAGGACTCTTTCAATATGGGTTTTCCCGCCAAATTTATCCGCTCACAATTGAATTTTTTTAAACCCTTCGTGTCCAATTGCTCTCTGGAAGCCACCCGTAAAGGGCAGGACAAGCTTGGGGAGCTGATGGAAGCCATGTTTAAAAGGGAAGTCATGATCAAAGATCATCCCTTTGCGGCTTTTACCGGTGCCTGGATCCTGCCCAAGGATGAGCGACGGCAGGGCATTATTCTCTATCTCCACGGCGGTGGATACACCTGTGGCGATCTGGACTATGCCAAGGGTTTTGGCGCAACGCTGGCCAGTGAATGCGGCGTCCGCGTTTTCTGTGCAGCCTATCGTCTGGCGCCGGAGAATCCCTATCCGGCGGCGCTGGAAGATGCTGTAGAATCCTATCAGTATCTGCTGGGAAAGGGCTATGCGGCTCATCAGATTACGCTCTGTGGCGAAAGCGCCGGGGGCGGCCTTTTGTACGCCCTCTGTCTGCGTCTCCGAGAGTTAGAAATACCGTTACCCTGCGGGATTATTGCCATTTCTCCCTGGGTGGATCTGACCATTACAGCCGATTCCTATGAAAAAAACAAAGAGGCTGACCCCTCGCTGACAGAGGAACTGCTGCGCTTTTATGCCGACTGCTATACGAAGGACTCCGTTGACGTCAAGAATCCCCACGTTTCACCCCTGTTGGGTGATCTAAGTGGTTTTCCGCCGTCGCTGCTGTTTGTGGGCGGTGATGAGATACTGCTGGACGATACCCGCTCCCTCCACCAAAAGCTGCTGGAAAGCGGCTGCAAAAGCCGCATGATCGTATCGCCGGAGCGTTGGCACGCCTATGTGCTGTACCATCTCAACGAAAACATGTCGGATTTTGACGAGATGGACCACTTTTTAAACGCCAACATGTCCGCTGAAAAGAAGCTGCGGTGGATGCGCCTTGACAATGCGGCCAAAATTTATCCCGCCGCCCGCCGTCGGAACTGGAGCAATGTCTTCCGTCTCTCCGCCACGTTGACAGAGCCGGTGGACACAGCGGTACTCCAGTCCGCTCTTGATGTGACGGTGCGTCGATTTCCCTCCATTGCGGTGCGTCTGCGCCGGGGCGTGTTCTGGTACTATCTGGAACAGATCTCCGAGGCGCCCAAGGTACAGCACGAGAAATGCTACCCTCTTTTTCACATGACCTTTCCCGAGATGCACCAGTGTGCTTTTCGCGTGCTGGTCTATCACAACCGCATCGCGGTTGAATTGTTCCACGCACTGACGGATGGCACCGGCGGTCTTATTTTTCTCAAGACGCTGGTGGCGGAGTATTTGACCCAAAAGTACGGCATTGCCGTGCCGGCGGAAAAGGGCGTAAAGGGACGGCTGGAGGAGCCGGATGAGGAGGAGCTGGAGGATAGCTTCCTGAAATACGCCGGCACCATCGGAGCCAGCCGTCAGGAAAATACCGCCTATCACCTCAGTGGCACCCGGGAGCCGGACGGCTATCAGACGCTGACCACCATGATGATGGACGTACAGCAAGTTCTGGCCGCTGCCAAAGGACATCAGGTCAGTCTTACGGAGTATCTGTGTGCCGTAATGATGAAAGCCATCTTGAATCTGCAAAGTGAAAAAGTAGCCAGCCGCCGGCGGCGCAAGCCAGTGAAGGTGCTGCTTCCGGTGAATCTGCGCCGTCTTTTCCCCAGCAAAACGCTGCGAAATTTTGCCCTTTTCGTAACGCCCGAGGTAGATCCCCGCCTGGGGGACTACACCTTGCAGGAGCTATGCGACAATGTCCATCACCGTATGGGGATGGAGGTCAACGCCAAGCAAATGCGAACCCGCATCTCCACAAATGTAAAAAGTGAAAGCTCTCCTATATTAAAGGTCATGCCTTTATTCGTGAAGAATGCGGCTATGCGAGCCGTCTTTGACGCGGTGGGGGAGTGCAAGTCCTGCCTGTGCCTGTCCAATCTGGGCGCAGTACACCTGCCGGAGGTCATGTGTCCTTATGTGGAACGCATGGACTTCATCATCGGTGTGCAGGCTAAGGCGCCCCACAACTGCGGCATTGTCTCTTACGGCGACACACTAGTTATTAATCTGATCCGCAATATACGAGAGCCGAGTTTGGAAAATCACTTTTTTGCGGTTTTGCAGGGGGAGGGACTTCATGTGAAAGTGGAAAGTAATCAAAGAAGTTCTCTGCCTTTTGGTACACGTTGAGGAGGAATTTTGCATGTATTGTGTAAAGTGCGGTGTAGAACTGGCTGACAGCGAGAAAAGGTGTCCCCTGTGCGGAACGGTGGCGTTTCATCCGGAAATCACCCGTCCTGAGGTGGATCCGCCCTATCCGCTGCCCGTTCATACCGCGGAGGAGGTCAACCCCACCGGTCTTTTGTTCGTCATCACGATTCTCTTTGCGCTGCCGCTGGTCATTACGTTGCTGTGCGACTGGCGTATCAACGGCGGCGTTACATGGTCAGGATATGTGGCAGGCGCGCTGATCGTTGCCTATCTTGTCTTTGTGCTGCCTTACTGGTTCAAATCGCCTAATCCTGTCATTTTTGTGCCGGTTGCCTTTGCGGGCGTCGGCTTATATCTCCTTTATATCAACTTTGCCACCGGCGGACACTGGTTTTTATCCTTTGCCCTTCCGGTTACCGGAGGGGCCATGGTAATTTGCACGGCGTTGGTGACCCTGACACGTTATCTCTCTCACGGGCATCTCTTTGTCTACGGCGGTACGCTGATCGCCGCCGGCGGTTTCATGGTGCTGGTGGAATTTTTGCTGAATCTGACCTTCCGTCTCCACGAAACTTTCTTCTGGTCGTTTTATCCTCTGGCCGCCGGTGTGCTGCTGGGTGGTATGCTGATCGTCATCGGTAGCTGCAAGTCTTTGCAGGAATCTCTGCACCGCAAATTTTTCTTATAGTTAAAATAAAAGAGGGACACATCCGTGTCCCTCTTTTTATTTGGTATTATTTACTTGGCCAGGATCTTTTTTAGATGGGCAAAGCGGGGGAGAGAGTCTACCTTAGGCAGATCCGGTTCGCCCTGGATCAGCGGCAGGGCATATTCGATAAACTTACGATTGACGCCGTCTTCCGTCTCATTAATCCAATCCTTCGGGATCTTCTTCTCCGCGTTGGCGACCTCCATCAGGGGAATCAGCTTTGTCTTGCAGGCATAGCGTCCGTTCTTGATGACCCGCTCAAAGCCGATCATACGGCCATTGATGCCGTTCAGCGCGTTTTCAACAGCGGCTTTTCCCGCCATATAGGATTCCTCAATATCCGTTTTGGATGCCAGATGAGCGCCACAGCGTTGCAAAAGGTTCAGCTCGATGCCCCGCACCTTGGCGCCGGTTTCTTCCTTCAGGACTTCGGCCAAGATGGTGGCAAGCCCGCCCAGCTGTGCGTGACCGAATCCATCTGTAGCGGATTTCTTAGCCTCGGAGACAAAGTCGCCGTCTTCGTAATGGATACCCTCAGAAACGGCAATGAGACATTTGCCTGTCTCGGCGTAGATCTTTTTTGCGCTGTCAATGAACTTCTGCATGGAAAAATCAGTTTCCGGCAGATAGAGCAAATCCGGGCCTGCTCCGTATTCGGAAGCCAGTGCGGCCGCGGCCGTCAGCCAACCGGCATGACGTCCCATAATTTCCATTACCACGATCATGCCTGTGTCGTAAACATGGGCGTCCTGGTAGACCTCCATCATGGAGGTGGCAATATACTTGGCCGCAGAGCCGTAGCCGGGGCAGTGATCGGTTCCAAACAGGTCATTGTCAATGGTCTTGGGAACGCCCATCACGCGGCATTCATAGCCCACAGACTGCATATACTGGTTAATTTTATTGCAGGTATCCATAGAGTCTTTTCCGCCGTTATAGAAGAAGTAGCGGACATTGTGCTTGCGAAAGACCTCCAGAATGCGTTTATAATCTGTGTCGTCCTTGCTGGGTTCAGCGATCTTATACCGGCAGGAGCCCAAAGCGGAGGACGGTGTGTATTTCAGAAGTTCCAGTTCGTGGGAATCTTCCAGTCCCATGTCGAAAAGGCGATCTGCCAAAACGCCCCTGATTCCATATTCCGCACCGAGAACCTGGGTGATAAGGTTGGATTTCAAAGCGGTATCGATTACGCCGTAAGCGCTGGCATTAATGACAGATGTAGGGCCGCCGGACTGGCCGATAATACAAGCGCCTTTTAATTCATTCATTGGTTAAACCCTCCCGAACAGTTTGTATTTATTTTACCATGAAAACGCAGGGAAGTAAACCATTTTGTACTTGCAATAATTACGCATTGTGTTACAATTTGATCATAAGTTTTGAATGGAGGAATACTATTATGCCACTGGTAACTTCAAAAGAAATGTTTGAAAAGGCCTATCATGGCGGCTATGCCATCGGTGCTTTCAACGTCAACAACATGGAAATCATTCAGGGCATCACGGAAGCGGCAGCCGATCTGAAGGCTCCTTTGATTTTGCAGGTATCCAAGGGTGCGCGCGCCTATGCCAACCGGACCTACCTGATGAAGCTGGTGGAAGCGGCGGTTATTGAAACCGGTCTGCCTATCTGCCTGCATCTGGATCACGGTGACAGCTATGAGCTGTGTAAGGATTGCATTGACGACGGTTTTACCTCTGTCATGATCGACGCTTCCTCCAAGCCCTTTGCCGAGAATATTGCGCTGACCCGTCAGGTTGTCAAGTATGCCCACGATCACGGCGTGGTTGTCGAGGCTGAATTGGGCACCCTGGCCGGCATTGAAGATGATGTAAAGGTAAAGGCTGAGGATTCCTCCTATACCCGCCCTGAAGAAGTGGAAGAGTTTGTGAAGAGCACCGGCTGCGATTCCCTGGCCATCGCTATCGGCACTTCCCACGGGGCCTATAAGTTCAAGCCCGGCTCCAAGCCTCAGCTGCGCTTTGACGTGCTGGAAGAGGTGGAAAAGAAGCTGCCCGGTTTCCCCATCGTGCTCCATGGCTCTTCCTCCGTGCCTCAGGATTTTGTGGCCAAGATCAATCAGTATGGCGGCAATATGCCCGGTGCCATCGGCGTACCGGAGGATCAGCTGCGCAAGGCTGCCTCCATGGCCGTGTGCAAGATCAATATCGACTCCGATCTGCGTCTTGCTATGACAGCCTCCATCCGGGAACATTTTGCCCTGCATCCCGCCGACTTTGATCCCCGGCAGTACCTCAAGCCTGCCCGCGAGGCCATCAAGCAGATGGTTGCTCACAAGCTGGTGGATGTGCTGGGCTGCGACGGCAAAGCATTTTAAAAGATCCTCCGGCAAAAATACAGGCATTAACATTGCATCAATAAAAAGGATCCGCACGTCCCGTGCGGATCCTTTTTATAATTTTTTGCTGAATTTATAGTGTTTCCTTGATCTTAGCCGCAATCTGGTCGGCCGTCAGACCGTATTCGCGCAGCACTTCCGGCGCCTTGCCGGACTGGCCGAACTGGTCGTTGACGCCGATTTTCAGGAACTTGCAGTTGACCTTTCCCATCAGCCCAGACGCCACAGCGTCGCCCAGACCGCCGATGATGCTGTGTTCCTCAACGGTAACCACATTTCCACATTTCCGGGCGTAATCGGTAACACAGGCCTCATCAATGGGCTTAATGGTGTGCATGTTAATAACAGATATTTCGATGCCCTCCGCCGCCAGCAACTTAGCCGCTTCCAGCGCCTCGGTTACCATCAGTCCGCAGGCAAATACCGCCGCGTCCTTGCCTTCTCGCAGCACGTTGGCTTTTCCGATTTCAAAGGGGTAGTCTTCCTCAAAGATTGGGGTAGCCAGCCGGGCCAGTCTCATGTAGACCGGGCCCTGGAATTCCGCCAGTGCCAGTGTTGCTTTGCGGGCTTCCTTCGCATCGGCCGGCACGATCACCGTCATACCAGGAATCATGCGCATCAGGCCGATGTCTTCGATAGCCTGATGGCTGCCGCCGTCTTCGCCCACGGAAACGCCGGCGTGAGAGCAGCAGATCTTCACATTAAATTTGGGATAAGCGATGGAGTTACGGATCTGCTCATAGGCGCGGCCCGCTCCGAACATCGCAAATGTGGAGCAGTAGGGGATAAGGCCCATTGTAGACAGACCCGCTCCTATATTCATCATGTCGGCCTCCGCAATACCGCAGTCAAAAAAACGGTCGGGATAAGCTGCTTTGAAATGTTTTGTCATGGTGGCGCCGGCCAAATCTGCGTCCAGCACCACTACTTTATCGTTGTCGGCGCCTAATTCCACAAGCGCCTTGCCATATGCTTCGCGTGTTGCCATCTTATCACTCATGGTATCAGTCCTCCAATTCTTTCAATGCCTGCTGCCGCTGCTCCTCATTGGGTGCCTTTCCGTGCCAGCCCACCTGATTCTCCATAAAGGACACGCCCTTGCCCTTCACGGTATGTGCCAGAATGCACTTTGGCTTACCGGCCGGCGTCTTGGCGTTTAGCGCCGCCATAACGGCCGCCGCGTCATTGCCGTCGGACAGCTCAATTACCTCGAAACCAAAAGCCTTCATCTTGGCGCACAGATCTCCCAGTGACATGACCTCATCATTGGTACCATCAATCTGCAGTCCGTTGTTATCGATCATAACGGTCAGGTTGTCCAGTTTAAAGTTGGCAGCTGCCATAAAGGATTCCCATATCTGACCTTCCTGGCACTCTCCATCGCCTACCAGCACATAGACCTTTGTGTCTTTTTTCAGATGCTTGGCACCCAGTGCCATGCCCACGGCAATAGAGCAGCCCTGACCCAGGGAACCGGTGGATGCATCCACGCCCGGCACTTTTTTAGCATCGGGATGACCCTGGAGTATGCTGTGCAGCTGCCGAAAATTTTTGAATTCCGAACGATCAATAAAACCCATCTCAGCCAGTACCGCATAGTAGCAGGGAGCGGCATGTCCCTTGCTCAGTACAAAACGGTCACGATCCGGATTCTTCGGGTTTTTGGGGTCAACGCGCATCTGCGTAAAAAAAGTGCCGGTCATCAGTTCCACCGCGGACAGTGAACCGCCGGGATGACCGCTGCCGGCATTTGCCGTCATGTTAATAATGTCCCTGCGAACCTGTCTGCAAACTTTGGTAAGTTCTGCCGTATTCATTGGAAAACCTCCGTTACTATATAATATTACTGGTTTAGATTAAAGCATTTTCCTGATAAAGTCAATGCGTAGGGGTAAAAAAAGAAGCTGTCATCCACAATTTTTGCTTGACAGAAATCAAAAAAGGGCGTAATGTAGTCATATGAACACATGAACATACGTTCATATATTAAAGGAGGCTATAGCAGTGATAGAAAATGAATTTTGTGAAGCAACTGTCATCCATGAAGATACACTGCGGCGCGTCCGGGAAGAAATGCCGGATGAAGAGCCTATTTATGAAGTATCCGAGCTTTTTAAGGTATTTGGTGATAGCACCCGCTCACGAATTATTTGTGCTTTAAATTTGGCAGAAATGTGTGTATGCGATTTGTCAGCTCTGCTGAACATGACCCAGTCCGCCATCTCACACCAACTGCGTATACTGAAAGCAGCCCGGTTGGTCAAATCGAAAAAGCAGGGAAGAGTGGTTTATTATTCGCTGGACGACAGTCATATCGGGCAAATATTTGCCTTGGCGTTTACACACGTGACAGAGGAATGAGGGGGAATGAAAGTGTCTAATTGCAATCACTGTGAAGTTGATTCACATTCCAAGGAGCAAGACGAGGAAAAAGAGGGAAGCCGGCTTCCTCAGATCATTGTTTCCGCGGTTTTATTTCTTATCTCTTTATTGATACTAAAAGGTATTCCGCAACTGATTGTCTATATCGCCGCTTATCTGACCGTAGGCTTCACCGTCTGGAAAGAGGCTTTTGAAAGCATCGGCAAAGGTCTGTGGTTTGATGAAAACTTTTTGATGGCCATTGCCTCTCTGGGTGCGTTTTTTATCGGCGAGTATCCGGAAGCTGTAGCGGTCATCCTTCTTTATGAAATCGGTGAGCTGTTGCAGGATCGAGCTGTGGATTCCTCCCGCAAGTCCATCGAAGCGTTGGTGAATATTAGACCGGATTGCGCCAATCTCATCTCTGGAAATGATGTACGCGAGGTGAAAGCGCAGGAGGTGGCAGTGGGTGATCTGCTGCTGGTTCGCCCGGGTGATCGCATTCCGTTGGACGGTACCGTGGAGGAGGGCACCTCCACCATTGACACATCGGCTCTGACCGGCGAATCACTGCCCCGGGATGTAGCTGTGGGCGACATGGCCCTTGCGGGCTGTGTCAACCAGAGCGGCACCCTGAAGGTCCGGGTGACCAAAGAATATGGTGTGTCCAGCGTTAGCCGCATACTGGAGCTCGTAGAGAACGCCCGCGAAAATAAAGCCACAGAAGAGCAGTTCATCACTCGGTTTGCCCGCGTTTACACACCTGTTGTCGTGAGCATTGCCGTCCTGGTAGCTTTGGTACCGCCTCTTTTGGGGTGGGGCAGCTTTTCCTCCTTTATCCATAAAGCACTGACCTTTTTGGTGGTGTCCTGCCCCTGCGCCCTTGTCATTTCCATTCCGCTGTCTTTTTTCTCCGGCATAGGATATGCCTCTCATCGAGGTGTTTTAATGAAAGGCGGCAACTATCTGGAAGCGCTGAGCAAAGCGGATGTGGCCGCTTTTGATAAAACAGGTACGCTGACGCAAGGCTGCTTTCGGGTAACGGAGATCCAACCGACCAACAACTTCACGGCCGAACAGATTTTAGAGTTGGCCGCTTATTGTGAAAGCCAGTCTACACATCCGCTGGCCAAGTCCATCCGAGACGCCTACGGAAAAACGATTGAAAGCGGAAAAATTCAGGAGACGCATGAGTTTTCCGGTTATGGTGTGCAAATTCTATGGAATGGAAAAGTGATTCTTGCCGGAAAAAAGAAACTTTTAGAGAAACACAGCATCTCTGTTCCTCCTGTCTTCAATGAAGCCACCTCCGTTTTCATTGCCTGTGATGGTGTCTACGCCGGTTATATTAGCCTTAATGATGTGGTAAAGCCGGATGCAAAACAGGCGATGAACGCTCTTCGTAAGCTGGGTGTTCATCATCTGACGATGCTTTCCGGCGACCGTCAGGATATTGCCCGGCGGATTGGTGAGGAAGTGGGTGTGGATCAGGCTTATGGCGAACTGCTGCCGGAGGATAAGGTCAATCATGTATTGGCTCTTAAGAAAGAAAGCACCGGCGCACTGCTTTATGCGGGTGACGGAATCAATGACGCTCCGGTTTTAGCTGCTGCCGATGTGGGCATTGCCATGGGCGGTCTGGGATCTGACGCAGCTATGGAAGCAGCTGATGTGGTTATCATGTCAGATGAACCGTCTAAAATTGCGCTTGCTATCCGAATCGCCCGAAAAACGATGAAAATTGCCAAGGAGAACATCGTTTTTTCCATTTCAATTAAGATCATTATTTTACTGCTGAGCCTGTTTCTGAATCTGGGCCTTTGGCTTGCCGTATTTGCAGATGTTGGCGTCTGTATGCTGGCGATCCTCAACACACTGCGCATTCGCCGTCTCTCCTGAAAGAGCACGAAAAATCCACTCGTCCCTCGCATATACTTTTGTATATGCAGAAAGGAACGGGTGGATTTTTATGGCAGTAAAGTCTTATCAGCGGGATCAGGCTGTGGCATATGCGCATCAATGGGCATATGGCCGAAATCCGGCCTTTTACAATTATGAATCGATCGGTGGCGATTGCACCAATTTTGCCTCTCAGTGTCTCTTTGCGGGCGGTGGCATCATGGACTACACACACACCTTTGGCTGGTATTACAGGTATGCCAATGACAAGTCGCCGGCCTGGACAGGTGTTGCGTATCTATATCAATACTTGCTGCGCAGGAAGCTGACCCCCGGCCCTGTGGGCGAAGAATGTGACATCCATGATCTGCAGCCGGGGGATATCGTTCAAATTTCCTTCAATGGCAATGCTTATCAGCATTGTCCCATTGTTGTGACGGCTGAACCGCCATTTTTGCCCCAAAATATCAAAGTAGCCGCCCATAGCTACGATGCCGATAACCGGCCGTTGGACACCTATGAGGCTATCACAATGCGGTTTGTGCACATCACAGGTATTCGTGAATAGGGAAGTAATCAATCTTCGTTTTTTTCTTTCATTTTAACATGTGACAAGGGATTTGCCTTTGCAGCAACTCGCAGAGATTCATTGTCAATATGCGTATAAATTTCGGTCGTGTTCAGGTGTTCATGACCCAGAACCTCCTGCACCGCTTTTACATCGACGCCATTTTGCAGCATCAGTGTAGCCGCTGTGTGGCGAAGTTTGTGGGAAGAGTATTGTGTACTGTCCAAACCTGCCATTGCCAGATATTTTTTAACAAGCGCGTGTACAGTTGATTTGCTGATGCGCTCATTGCGGGAAGAAAGAAACAGCGCATTTTTTTCAATTCCCGAAATAGGCCGGCGTACCTGCAAATAGTGGTGCAGCGCGTCCTTGCAGGCGTCGTTCAGATAGACAATTCGCACCTTATTTCCCTTGCCCAATACGCGCAGTGCATCGTCCTGTATATCGCCAGTATTTAAACCTATCAGTTCCGAGATACGCAGCCCGCAATTCAGAAAAATAATCAGTATACAGTAATCACGTTCTTTATTTTTGCCATCGACAGCTTCAAGCAGGGAAAGGCTCTCCTTTAATGTCAAATATTTGGGCAGAGTCTTCTTCAACTTCGGCGAGTCCAAATCCTTGACGGGATTGTTATCCAGTATATGGCGTTTATTACACAAATAGTTATAGAATGATCTGATTGTCGCTATTTTCCTGGCTCTTGATGCAGGATTTAACCCTTTTTCAGAATCTTTACTATTTTGATGGAGCACTTTGTCTCTGCTAAGGTATGTCATATAACCATAAATGTCAGAGAGTGTTATGGATTTAACAAAGTTGAGATCTATGTCTGCAATACTGATCTCATCCATCGGAATCTCTTTAAGACTGGAATTTCGCGCCCACTTCATATATCGAAAGAATCCCCGCATATCCAGAAAATATTCATCAACTGTTTTTTGAGAATGGGCGCGTATCGTCTCATGATATGATAAAAAATCAATTAAAATAGATGGTGCATCCGCACGATAATTGATCGCCATTTTTTCATCCTCCAAAATAGTCATGGTCAGGAGCCGAAAGATATCTCATCAATAGCAGTTGTAGGAGAAGCAGCTACTATTGATTATAACACAGCCAATACCAACTCCGCATTTATTTTTTTAAAACTGGGCGGGGCAACAATTCAATTATGCATTAGTATCTTTGCGCTCAGTGGAAAACAAGCAAGCATTTATCAGTGGCATGAAATTTTTTTGTGGGTAATCGCAATCTCATATAAAGCCGAAAAAATTAAAGATAATGGCAATTCGATTCATAACCAATTCTCCTCCCCCATATTGAACAAAATTTTTATTTTGTTCAATATTTTGTATATAGGTAATGCCCTCCTCTCCGGAGGGCCTCAGTATATTGCTATGTGAATTAGAAAGCACAATCGGGTTATTAGCTATGTTTAAAGATGAGCTCGCGTAGATTCCGGATCTAAGGTTTCTCCCGAAGCCGGGTTCTTCTGCAAAAGTCGTATGCACTCAAGAATCTGCAAGCGTCTTTTTACAATCAAACAGATTATAAGTAGTTAAGCGGCCTCAAAGGCCGGGTTAATTCACAGCCGGATAGCAAAGAAAATTTTGTGGTCGTGCATGGGAGAGCCAGTGGTTCTTCTCCCCTGCCGTCAATAATCGCTTACGCAAAAGGAAAAATAATTTTTAATAGGCCAAAAACAATCGCTGCTGCAATCGCAAAATATAAAAATGTTCTTGCTTTTTTCTTATATCCGGAAGCCATATCAGCATCTGTTTCCGTCTTGCACTTTACAAGACTCCATCCGGAAAGCATCAACAAAATTAGAGGCACAAAAAGTAAGCCCGCCATTGCTACATATGCCATTACAAATACCTCCCTTTGTTTTCATATTCAGTATATCGGTTATTTGCTGTTATGTCAAGAAGCCTTTGTACTTCTCCCCTATTACTTTTCATTGCAAAAAACAGGGCTGTCCACTTTGGACAGCCCTGTTTTCAATCACTGTAAATTGATCTTACTTGGCAGCCTTAGCAGCCTTGATGGAGTCAATCAGCAGCGGAACGATCTTAAACAGATCGCCACAGATACCATAGTCAGCTACCTCGAAGATAGGAGCGGTATCATTCTTGTTCACAGCCACGATGCACTCGGAATCCTGCATACCGGCCTTGTGCTGAATAGCACCGGAAATGCCCAGAGCCACATACACTTTGGGATGAACAGTCTTGCCGGTCTGACCAACCTGATGGTCAGCAGAGATCCAGCCGGCATCCACGCAGGCACGGGAGGAACCAACAACGCCGCCCAGCTCTTCAGCCAGCTGCTCAGCCAGCTTAATGCCGCCTTCAACGTCCTTGGAAATACCACGGCCGACGGAAACGATGAAGTCAGCGCCGATCAGATCGACCATCTTCTTGGCAGCCTTAACAACTTCAAGAACCTCAGTCTGAACATCTTCAGCGTTCAGCTCAAAGGCGGGATGGATAATCTCAACCTTATTGGCCAGAGCTTCATCATATACGCGCTTCTTCATAACGCCAGGACGAACAGTAGCCATAGCGGGACGGAAACGGGGGCAAACGATGGTCGCCATCAGGTGACCGCCGAACGCGGGACGGGTCATCTTCAGGTTCTTGTTGACGTCAAACAACTTGCTCTCGAAGCTCATGTTGTCGACATCCAGAGAAGAACCAGTACGCAGGAAATTGACATAACCGTCCAGATCCACGTCCAGGTGGGTGCAGTCGGCGCACAGGCCCGTGTGCAGACGAGCTGCGCAGCGAGGAGCCAGGTCACGGCCGATGTTGGAAGCACCGAAGAGCAGGATCTCGGGCTTGAGATCTTCCACGGTGTCAACAATCACCTTGGTAAAACCATCGGTGGTATAGTTCTTCAGCAGCGGAGAGTTGCAGACATAAACTTTATCCGCACCGTATCCGCCCAGTTCCTTGGCGATGCCGTCGACATTGTCGCCCAGCAGAATGCCGCACAGTTGCACACCCAGCTCGTCGGCCAGTTTACGGCCCTCGGAGATCAGTTCAAAAGTGGTGGGCATCATCTTGCCCTGACGCTGTTCACAGAATACCCAAACATTCTTGAAAGCAGCAATATCAGCACTATTAAAATTAGCAGCCATTTTCAATATTTCTCCTTTCAATCAGATAATATGCTTGGAGGCGAGAATGCCAGCCAGCTTATCAGTGGTACCCTTGTCAGCGCCTTCCAGCATCAGACCCACGCCCTTCTGAGGAGGCGTAAAGGACTTGAAAATGTTGGTGGGAGAACCCTTCAAACCGATGGTTGTAGCATCGATCAGAGGATGATCCTTGAGAGCGTTATAATCCATCACGGACAGGGGCTTGGAATAAGCTTCGAAAGCACCGCCCACGGACAGATAACGAGGTGTATTGAGCTCCTTGATGCAGGTAATCATGCAGGGAGTCCCAACCTTGATGGTCATGTAGCCGTCTTCCAGCATACGCTTGACAGTCAGGGTATTGCCTTCCTTCTTGATCTCGCCAGCATAGGTGACCTGGGGCAGATGCAGCTTTTCAGCAATCTGGGGGCCAACCTGAGCGGTATCACCATCAATAGCCTGACGGCCAGCCAGAATGATATCGTCGTCATCCACACCATAGGTGTCGATAGCGGCAGCAATGATCTGGGAAGTAGCATAGGTATCAGAACCGCCGAATTCACGAGCGGAAACCAGAACGCCTTCGTCCACGCCCATGGCCATCAGCTCACGCAGCATGCCCTCTGCGGGAGGGGGCCCCATGGTGAAAGCGACGACCTTGCAACCCAGCTCGTCCTTCAGTTTCAGGGCGGCCTCAACGGCATTCATATCATCGGGGTTGATAATGGTCTGCATGGAAGCACGATCCAGCGTACCATCGGGGTTCACTGCGACCTTTCCGGAGGTATCAGGAACCTGCTTTACAGTAACAATAATTTTCATTTTTTCCTTACCTCCTCTATCACTTTACGCCCAGATGGCTGGCAATCACCATGCGCTGCACTTCGGAAGTGCCTTCATAGATCTCGGTGATCTTTGCATCACGCATCATGCGCTCAACGGGATACTCACGAGTATAGCCGTAACCGCCGAAGAGCTGTACAGCACGGCGGGTCACATCGGAAGCAGACTCGGCAGCATACAGCTTGGCCATAGCAGCATCCATGGAGTAGGGCTCGTGGTTCTGCTTCTTCATAGCAGCGGAATACACCAGGAACTGAGAAGCCTGCATACGGGTATGCATGTCGGCAATCTGGAACTGGGTATTCTGGAACTGGGACAGTCTCTTATGGAACTGTACGCGCTCCTGAGTATACTTTACAACTTCGTCAATGGCGCCCTCGCCCAAACCCAGAGCCTGAGAAGCGATACCGATACGGCCGCCGTCCAGGGTCTGCATAGCGATCTTGAAGCCCTTGCCTTCCTGACCCAGCAGGTTCTCCTTGGGAACGATGCAATCTTCGAAGATCAGATCGCAGGTGGAGGAACCGCGGATGCCCATCTTCTTCTCATGCTTGCCCTGAGAGAATCCGGGGAAGTCCTTCTCAACGATGAAAGCGGTGATACCGTGGTTGCCCTTGGACTTATCAGTCATAGCAAACACAACAAATGTATCAGCAACGTTGCCGTTGGTGATAAAGCACTTGGAGCCGTTAAGGACATAGTGATCGCCCTCCAGAACGGCGGTGGTCTGCTGGCCGGAAGCATCCGTGCCGGCATTGGGCTCGGTCAGACCGAAAGCACCGATCTTGCGACCGGAGCACAGGTCAGGCAGATACTTTTTCTTCTGCTCCTCGGTACCGTGCTCAAAGATGGGAGCGCAGCACAAAGAAGTGTGAGCAGAAACGATAACAGCGGTGGTACCGCAAACCTTGGCCAGTTCCTCAACGCACATGGCATAGGACAGAACGTCGCCGCCTGCACCGCCATACTCCTTGGGGAAATAAATGCCCATCATACCCAGCTTAGCCATCTTCTCGACGGTTTCCATGGGGAAACGCTCTTCTTCGTCGATTTCTGCTGCCAGGGGCTTTACTTCGTTCTCTGCAAATTCGCGATACATCTTGCGAACAAGCAGCTGTTCCTTAGTCAGATGGAAATCCATACTTTTTACTCCTTTACAGAAATTTACTTATTGTAGTTGAAGATGCCCTCGCCGGTCTTCATGCCCAATTTTCCGGCGCGAACCATCTTGCGAATGAGTACATTTGCGCGATACTTACTGTCATGCGTCTCATTGAACAGCACATCCATGATGTTCAGTACGATGTCCCAGCCGATCAGGTCGCCCAAGTGCAGAGGGCCCATGGGGTGGTTGCATCCGAGCTGCATGGCAATATCAATATCTTCTGCAGAGGCAACGCCTTCCTGCAGAACGCAAACGCCTTCATTACAATAGGGGATCAGGATCTTGTTGACGACAAAGCCGGGAGCCTCGTTGACAACAACGGGAGTCTTGCCGATTTCCTTGGACAGATTGCTGATCTTCTCAACCAGCTCACTGGAGGTATTGGCGCCGGCAATGACTTCCACCAGCTTCATAGCAGGCACGGGATTGAAGAAGTGCATACCAACCATGGGATGCTTCAAATCGGCACCGATCTCGGTAATGGACAAAGAGGAGGTGTTGGAGGCGAAGATGGCGCTTTCCTTGCAGATTGCATCCAGACGGCCCAGCAGTTCCTTCTTAACAGACATATTCTCGGCAACGCACTCGATCACCAGATCCGCATCAGCGGCAGCCTCGAATTCGTCAACGACAACACGGCTCATCAGGTCGTCGGCAGCTTCCTGGGTCATCTTGCCCCGTGCTACCTTCTTGTTCAGGGAAGCAGCCAGCTTATCCTTATGACGCTGTGCGCTTGCCACGCTGGAAGCGTACATCATAGCGGTGTGGCCATTAGCTGCAAAAACCTGGGCAATACCGCTGCCCATAGTGCCTGCGCCAAAAATTGCTACTTTCATTTTTGTTCCTCCTAATAAATTTTATTTTGCTGTTTAATTCAAGCAGACCATAAAAGATCTGTAAATTAACTCATTTGTTCAGATAGGGTGCGTGCTTCCGTTTTTCAAGGAAAGCACCCATTCCCTCTTTTTGGTCTGCCGTCTCGAAACAGCTTCCAAAAAGCTTTTCTTCGATGACAACCGCCTGATCCATATCGACCTGAAGTCCCTCATTGATGGCCTTTTTGCAGGCCCGAACCGCGATGGGAGCGTTTTTGGCAATGGCACCTGCCAGCTTCTCGGCCTGGGCCATCAGTTCCTCCGCGGGGTAGACTGCGTTGACAAGACCGATACGCAGTGCCTCATCCGCCTTGATGTTCTTGGCGGTGTAAATCATCTGTTTTGCCATGCCGGCGCCTACCAGACGGGCCAGTCTCTGGGTGCCGCCAAAGCCCGGCGTAATACCGAGGCCTGCTTCCGGCTGGCCAAAAACAGCATTTTCCGAGCAGATACGAATATCGCAGCTCATGGACAGCTCACATCCGCCGCCCAAAGCGAAGCCGTTGACAGCGGCTACAGTGGGAATCGGCAGTGTTTCTATCTTGCGGAAGACACCGTTTCCGTGTTCTCCGAAGGCTTCTCCGCCCTCCTTGGTCAATCCGCTCATTTCACCGATGTCAGCGCCGGCCACAAAAGCCTTTTCCCCTGCCCCGATCAAAATGAGAGCGTAGATGTCCTTGTCCGCTGTTACCTCCGCCACCAGCTCATCCAGGTCAGTCAGCACCTCAGAATTGAGGGCGTTGAGCGCCTGCGGGCGATTGATCGTGGCAATGGCAATATGTTCCTTTTTTTCCAGCAGAACATTCCTCACGATAACTCCTCCTTCATCCGTTTCGCCGGAGCAAAGCTGCTCCGTGCGCCACAATATCCGTGTGGATTTTGTATAAAGTGGATACCCTTGTCAGAATCCTCCTCATACGGCACTTATTATAATATGTAAAACGATTTTTATCAAGTGTAACCAACAGAGCCAGCCATTTTTTATAACAATTCACAAAACCAATGATAAGAATTTGACAATTTTATAATGGACTGGCCCATTGCCCTTTTTAATTTGGTGCAGGCTTTGGTTTATCTTAAAAATTTTTAGGGAAACTACCCAGAATCATTTGCAGGAAGAAATGATTTATGCTATAAATAAGA
Organism: Clostridiales bacterium; assembly: GCA_012719745.1. GTDB lineage: Bacteria > Bacillota > Clostridia > Oscillospirales > Oscillospiraceae > Vescimonas. The sequence continues at coordinate 22,141 of JAAXZS010000145.1, forward strand.
CACAGAAAAACATTATTAGGCGGAGGTCTGTACCCATGCGTATGCGAAAAAAGAAAAATTTGCTTCCCCGGATGGAGGCGTGTTCCCCATACCTGATTCGTGAACCCTATCAGATGCCCGGACCCTGGCATGAATTGGCATCA
>JAAXZS010000047.1 GCA_012719745.1 Clostridiales bacterium
AGAAAACATGGAAAGCCTATGCTGTTTGGATTGCTTTGGCAGTGGCCGTTGGTGGGATTTCAGGCTGGTTAACAAAGGAAGCATAGAATTTCCAGCCGGAGAGCCTCTGTGGCTTTTTATGAGCGAGCGGGACTAATTATAATACTATCGTTTTCAATGGGAAAATCGGGAAATATTAAAAAATTTCCACAAATTTCATAATTTTTCTGCTATAATAAGACCATTAACCTAAAAACGGAAAAGCACAGAGAAGTCTGTAACAAGGAAAGGAGTAAACCATGATAGAAGGAAAACTGCACGTGGGGATTGGCTTTTCCACAGGGCGCAAGAGCTTTCAAAACGTCCTGCGTTCCTATATTTTTCACCTGAAGGAGTCGGAATTCCTGGCTTCGCAGCAGGTTGCACTGTCTTTATTTGTGGCATATGATCCCAGCTATATGCAGACAACGCGCAAGGACTACGAGGCTATTGAGACGCCTGTCAAAAAAAGCTTTAAGCTGTGTCGGCTGATAGGGCCTGAGGATATTCATGCCATGCAGGAAGAGCTGCAAAAACAGGGCGTTTTAAATGCCGGGGAGGCTGCCCACTGCTTTGGAAACGGGTATGCGGCTCAGCGGAATGTGGTACTGTATCAGGCCATGCGCGATCAGGTGGACTATCTTATTTTTATGGACGACGACGAATATCCCATGGCGGTGACCCAGTCCGGCGACGGAGCGCTCTGGAGCGGCCAGCACGTGATCGAAAGCCATGTGAAATATCTGCAGTTTGCCGATATAACCAACGGCTACCACTGCGGCTACATCTCCCCGCTGCCCTGTATTGAGTTTGACGATATTGTGGACGAGCCCGTTTTCCGCCGTTTTGTGGAGGCAATGAGCAGCGACGTGCTGCAATGGGACAATGTGATGCAGGTGATGGCCAACGGCGGCGTCACCTACGCCGATAAAGAAATGCTGGTACACCGCACCGCCAAGCTGGTGGAGGAGGAGAACAACGCCAAGTTCATCACCGGCGGAAATCTGGGCATCAACCTCACCAAACGGGAAAAGGTGCTGCCCTTTTACAATCCGCCCGGCGCCCGGGGGGAGGACAGCTTCCTAAGCACCTGCCTCCAGAACCACACCGTCAAGCGAATCCCCACCTATACCTTCCACGACGGTTTTTCTATCTATAGCACGTTGCTCAACGGTGTTCTGCCCACCAATCTCAAGGCGGTGAGTTTCTATGATTCAAGAGCGGTGATGCAGCGGTTCTACCGGGCCTGCATCGGTTGGATCCGTTATAAGCCGCTGTATACCTATCTCACCTGCCATGATACCTACCGGGAGCGCATGGATGAAACACGCCGGCAGCTCCAGCAAACCATTCCCAGCATCTGCGCCTTTTTCAACTCCGCAGACTTTGAGCGGATCGCCGCCGAGCTGGATCAGTACGACGCCGCGGTGGAGCAGCATGCCGCTGAATTTGAGGCGACAAAAACCATCTGGAACAAACTGAAGGACACCATCCCTTCAGATCACACATAAAAATGGGTTTAAAGGAAAGCGGCACTTTGCTTTTATGCAAAGTGCCGCTTTTCTGCTTCCTGCCAATTATTTTTCGGAACCCTTTATGCCCGGGTTGACTGCTGTCTGCTTTTTCATTCGTCGGGGCGGGCCTGTCAGATTCAGTGCCGCGCCCGGCAATAAAAACAGCGCCGGGTACCGCAGCAGATAGGATAAGAGAAAGGAAAAAGTGGTATTCGTATCTGTGGTAATAGCGTAATCATGCACAGCTGTATACGCCTGCATCGTAATATCCTGCTGCGTACAGAGAATCAGGGTGGGCACGAGTATGGCCGCCAGCAAGGCCAAAGCTGCCCACAGACTTGTGTGTAAGATTTTAGCGGCTCGCTGCCGCAGCGGCGCGGCCCGCAGTAGAAGCAGCGCCGCCTGCATGACAGTCCAGCCCAGTGTCATATAAAGGCAGGGCTTAAGCATCAGGTCCATCCAAAGGGAAGGAGACAGGATAAAATCCTGTACCCGCCAACGATTTACCAATGGCTGCATGACCAGCGCAGCGGCAAGCAGCAGCAAGAAAACGGTGGAGGAGACAACCAGGCGGCGATAGGCCCGCTTTCGCTCTGGAGGTACCGGTTCACCGTAAATCAGTGTGGTGACGTCTGTATCCAGCAGATCAGCCAGCTTGATCAGTGTATCAATGTCAGGGCGTGTCTTGTCGGTTTCGTAGTTTGATACGGTCTGGCGGCTGACAAACAACGCTTCGGCCAACGCATCCTGCGTCATATGTTTTCGCTTTCGCAGTAGGCGGATCTGTTTTCCAACGGCTGCCATATGCTTCACCTCGCACTCAGCATACAGCAAAACGACCCGCCTGTCACGCAAAGATTCCTTGCAGGTAATTTTTCGGGCCGAAGTAAAAAAACTACACGATGCCCATCATATATTCCACGGCGATGGCCACGATTACCACCAGGGCGGAAATAATGAAGCCGTGGACCATGGGGGCGATACCGGATTTTTTCATATCTGTAAAATTCGTGTTCAGACCGATGGCGGCCAGAGCGGCTACCATGAGAAATTTGCTGACCTCCTTCATCCCCTCGGCCAGCGCCGCAGGGATAAAGCCGGCGCTATTAAGAAGAGCCAGAGCCAGAAATCCCAGAATGAACCAGGGAATAATGGATTTGACATTCAGACGGAGGGCGGCGCTGTTTTCGGCGGCCGCTTTTCGCTTAAGACGGATATTGACGAAGGCAAACACGATCACAGTGGGTATAATGGAAAGAGTGCGGGTCAGCTTAACCATGGTGGCAAAGTCACCGGCCGATTCGCTGAAGGCGTAACCGGCGGCCACCACACTGGAGGTATCGTTGACCGCCGTGCCCGCCCACAATCCGTAAGCCATATCGGATAGACCCATGGCCTGACCGATAATGGGAAAGAGGACAATCATGGCCATATCAAAAAGGAAGGTGGCTGACATGGCATAGGCAATATCCGAATCCTCCGCATCAATAACGGGGGCAATGGCGGCAATGGCGGAGCCGCCGCAGATACCCGTTCCGGCGGAGATCAGATTGGACAGCTTCCAGTTGAGACCCAGCGCTTTACCGATGAAATACCCGCCACCGAAGCAGGTGAGAAGGGTAAAAACCATTACGGTAAGCGACAGCTTTCCCACATGGAGAATAG
>JAAXZS010000177.1 GCA_012719745.1 Clostridiales bacterium
CCCCGTGAGGGGAGCGACCGCACGGTTTGAGATCCTGAAGCACCGCCAGAACGATTTCAATCCACGCTCCCCGTGAGGGGAGCGACCGAAATATAACGCGTATAATAGAGTCATGAAATATTTCAATCCACGCTCCCCGTGAGGGGAGCGACGATTACAACAAGGCTCTCGCAGACGCCGCCGCCATTTCAATCCACGCTCCCCGTGAGGGGAGCGACAGCAAAAATAGACAAAAACCCGCATAGACTTTTGACTGTTTTTACAAAATATTTTAACTATTTTCACAAAATATTAAATGAGACCGGAAAAATAACACGATTCAGCGCCCGGATGGTCATTTTCCTGCAATCGTGTGCTGCGAACCGCCCAGACTTTTTATGGTCGCTGTATCTTCGCAGTCCTAAATAATCAGCGGCTCTTCCGGATGATAGGTATCCTTGACGCCAAAATGTTCGATCCGCTTTTCATAATGGTCTCCCAGATAGTAAAACCGAAGGCTGTCTCGCTGCGCGTCCATAATGGAGCAGAGTCTGGCCTGCAGTAGGCGGCACTGAGCCGCATCCACCAGGCATTCAAAAACGGAGCATTGCACTCGCTGACCGTAATTGACGCACTGCTTAGCGATCTGCCGCAACCGGCGTCGTCCAGCGGCATCCTCTGTGTTGACGTCATAAGTAATAACCACCAGCATGTATGTGCCCTCACTTCCACAGATAGGGCGGATAGCCATCCAGATCGCCCCGCAGATATCGGGCCAACAGCAGCGCCTGCACAGTTGGTACAAGGCCCCAGGGCAGCTTTTCCCCCAGATAAGGGTGGGTGATAACCTCCTGCTTCTTCTCCTGCCAGCTTTTCAGGAAGACACGCCGCGCGTCATCTGTCAAAAGCACACCACCGCCTTCCCGCAGTTGAAAATCATCGGGAGAAATGACCCGGTTATTGATACATGTGAGAATGAAACGGTCGGCAATACAGGGGCGCAGTTCCTCCATCAGATCAAGGGCAAGAGACAGACGCCCCGGCCGGTCGGTGTGCAGGAACCCTACATAGGCGTCCAGCCCCACACTCTCCAGTGCTGCGGCACAGTCGTGAGCCAGCAGACTGTAAGCAAAGGACAAAAGGGCGTTTACCCGATCCAGCGGCGGGCGGCGACTTCGCCCGTGAAAGAAGAACGACTCCTTTCGGGAGAGCAGCATGTCGTCCAGCACGCCGAAATAGGCGGTGGCGGCGGTACCTTCCAGCCCTCGGAGCGTATCTGATGCGGTGACAGCAGACACGGTGGGCAGAAAATCCTTTATTTGCTCGGAGGCCTTTTGCAGTTTTTCCCCATCCAGCCGTGCGCCGTGATCCCGGCGGGTACGCTCGATGCTCTGGCGGCTGTTATAAAGCTTTCCAAAGATAAAATTTCGGGCAATGCGGCAGCTTTCCTCCGGATCGTCCGCCACGCGGTATTGGGTGCGGCGCAGCAGCACATTGCCGCTGCTCTCCCCGCTGACCCGCGCCAGAAACCGCCCCCGAGGCGTGCAGAAGGAGAGACTGATATTTTGCCCGGCGCAGGCTCCCATGAGAGCGGGAGAGGCCCCAGCATAGGAAAAGGACACAATGCCCTCCAGGTTGTGGAGCGGATAGCGCCCCACCTCCTGCTTGTCCCGGTTTGCCACCACATTTTCTCCGTCCAGTGACAGATAGATGTCCTCGGTTGTGACAAAAAGTGTGTTGAGCAGACGCCTCACAGTTCTTCACAGCTCCTTTCCAGATAATCCTGCACGGAGCGGCGGCGCAGAAGAGCGGGTAGGCACTGCTCCTTTAAAGAACAGGCATTGCAGGCCTTGGAGGGTTTTACCCGGGGTGTGTAACCCCGAGAGGCATACTGATGCATTTCGGTCAGATCGTCGCGCACCGTCCGGCGCAGCTCCTCCGTTAAAGGAACCTTGACCCGACGCCGCGTCTCGCCATAGTAGAGACTGCCCTCCGGGATGGGACAGCAGAGCATTTCCTCCAGACACATAGCCTGACAGCAAAGCTGCAGCTCGTCGGCGCTGTGCTCCTTGGGCGAACCGCGTTTGTACTCCACCGGGTAGGGAAGCCACAGCCCCTCTTGTCCCGGCAGGGTCACGCCATCGGGATGCAGACGAAATTCCAGTACATCGCAGGCGCCGGAGACGCCCAGCGTCCGGGAAAAGACCCGCTCTCCCCGGACAGTCAGGGTGTCGCCCCGGCGCTCTGTATAGGTGTCGTCGTGGGCATTTTTGTGAAGAAGTTCCCCCTCCACCGTGCGCAGATTGTCACGCCATAGGTTTTCCACATGGATCAGTGCCCACTGCCGCCGACAGAAGGCAAAATGCTGCAGTCCGGCGATCTGGAGAAAATCTTCCTCCTCAAAGGCCATTGTAGATTTTGGGGGTCAGACCCTCCAGTGGCTCAACCTCATATGTATAGTCAAAGGCAGAGACGGGGGTATCGGTATTGGGTGTGATTTTCAGACTGCGGTGTACTTTGGCGGAATTAAACTGCCCCAGTTTGCAGCTGTGCTTCCACCAATAGAGCCGCACCACCTCCATGGAGCCTTCGGGGCGGGCAGAGGAGGCATCGTTTTCAAAAAGGGTCTGCAGGGCCTGCCGGATGGCGTCGGCATCCTGATCGGTAAAGCCCGTTTTTTCGGCCAGCTGACAGTTGATAGCGCCGTAGGTCACGTAGACGCCGAAGTTGACCCGGTGCTTCATGCCCATGGTATCGGAGCTTTTCTTTTCCCCCGGTTCACCATTGACGCTTTTGGTGATCTGTGTGGAAACGATCTCAATGGGACTGATGCTGAAAGCCGGCTGCAAGGATACAGGCCCGCGCACACCCACGGACACGCCGTCGTCCTTACCGCCCTTAAAGGCGAATACCTGACCGAAAGAGCGCACATCCATCCATTGCTGGCAAGCGGCGGCGGCGTAGGCGGTTTTGTCCTTGCCCGCCTTTTTAAGGGCAGCACAGCCGTCCGCCCGTTCACGCAGGCTGCCGCAGCCGTCGTCCGAGCGGTCCTCCGACTGCACAAAAATGGGATACCCCATATCCTGCAGACGGTTGCGGATTTTACGCTTCAGGCAGACATCGGAAATTTCACCGATGCCCGCATCTGTCTCCCGGGGGCGGTTTCCGTTTAACGGATCCCCGTTACTGTTAGCGTTTTTAACGCTGATGACCAGAGCGAAGTCAATTTTATTCTGAAGAGCCTCCATCATGCATTCTCCTTTCAATGTTCTGCCTTACCGGGCAGCGGTTTTGTGTTCAGATCAATAAGCTTGGCGCTGTAGCCCAAAAGATAGGTGGGGGGCAGCGGTGCATCGGTCATATCGGATATGGGAATTTTGTCCATAGCCGTAATTAAAACCCGCTTGAGGAAGTCATTATTCCCCATCTTAACAATGTAGGGCTGCAGCTTGTCATACAGCAATTTTAGTGTGCTGGCCGGCCGTACGGAAAAACGACTTTGCAGTTTTACAGCGTTGGTGGCGCGCGCTTCACCGGCGCGGTAAAGGACAATGTTTTCCAGATACTCTCCACAGGCCCAGGCGGCGCCGAAAAGGTACCCACGGTCAGTTTCTTTCTCATTAAAGGCCACTTTCCATCTCTCCTTTTTTTCTTTGTTATTGTATGTCCCGCGCAGCAGAGCACAGGTACAGTCAACTGTTTTGCGCCAGAGCCATCCCTCCATGGCCTCCGGCCGGGAGGCCCGCACGACACACGCACGCAGCAGATCGGAGGGGAGGGGGCGGCCGTCCATTATGCAGGGCAGAAGCCGCCGCAGGGAAGCCCCCTTCAGCTTGTCGTCGCATTTATCACCGTAGGCGGTCAGTACAATATCCCGGGGTGACGGAGCGGCCACGATGCGGTAGGAGCGGGTATTTTTATTTTTCTGCATCCGCAGGCCGTAGGTATATCCCAGAACGGGATCGTGCCATTTCTGGATGCGATCCCAGAGGGCGGAGCCTGTCAGCTCCCGGTAATAGGTGACGGCCAGCCGTCCGGTGGTGGCGGCGTCCACGGCCATGACCACCACGGTATCAGAGGGCTTGAGCCGGCTGCGGTATCCCGCCAAAGCCCGATTGAAAGCCTGGGCAAAGACCTCCTCCGTGCAGAAATCCGGTTCCTCCTCCGCCGACCAGACAAGACCCGGCGTACTTTGAAACGGAAGTGCTTTGGGAAGCGGCTGATTGTCGGTGCCCCACACCACCACAGCCAGATCGCCGCTGTGGAAGCCCTGCCGCTCAATGAGCCAGCGCAGGGCGTTGTGAGCCTTCTGGGTGGTCTCATACCCCACGCAGTAGGCGTCCTGAGGCTCTGCGAACCGTTCCCCCCGGAAGGTAAAATTGGTGTTGTCATTGGCGGAGATCAGCTTGGCCTTATCACCGCTGTTGCGCAGCTTGGCGGGACTGAGGCGGGCGGGCATTTCCATATGTCCGGTGGCGAAGCACAATGCCGGCGGATCTCCCGACTGACGGTAAAAGGCGGCAAAGCTGTCCCACAGCTTCCGGGATTGCCACAGAGGGGTATCCTCCACCAAAAAGCGCACAAAGGCGTCGGGGGGCCGGGTGGCGGTGGAGCAGCGAAAAATGGGCGGCTTGTCCTCAGCCGGGCCGTTCCATGTTTCCAGCAAACGGCCCGCTTCGTCCGTAAAAAGCACCTTCTTTGCCACAAGGTCGGCAATGAGCGTCCCTTTTTGCAGATAATCCCGCACCGCCTGCAGCTCCTCACAGCCAAAGGCGGAATCACACCAACGATTGAGCTGCGTCATGTACTTCTCGTAGCCCCAGCCCTTTTTTCCGCCGAAAAGCAGGTAATCCCCGGCGATGTACTGGAGCTTGTCAAAAAGAGGGTGCGGCTCTACGCCGGAAGTGCGGCTGCCGGAGGTCTCTGTACACGGGATCATGGTGGGCTCTTCTTTTTGCAGCGCACGGGCCCACAGGAGCGTGCCGGTCAGGGAGAGATTGACCTCGATCTGGACATTGTTGGTGGTCTGGCCCACGGGAAGCAGCACCGGATTATCCAGCGCCTGCCGGCCGATCTCGCCTTGACAGTTGTCATAGGTTTCGGCCAGCCGTTCCATCCAGCTCATAGCTCCACCTCCCGCCAGGTATTCTCCACACCGGTATAGTTTTCACCCGGCGTAAAGGATTTTACTTTGTAGCCGCTCCGGATCACCCGCCGCAGTCGGCAATCCTCGGGGCGGATAAAGCGGATGACGCCGTTTTCCATCACCGGCTGCCAGAGATTGGCGATCAGGTCATGACCGGGATTTTCGTCGGGGTAAAGAAAGCTGTGAAACATGGTGCCCAGCGGAATTTTCCCGCTTGTGTCGTAGGCACCCGTCCCTGTGCCAAAATCGCAGGGTTCAATGTACCCCTGACACTCCCGCACACCCAGAAAGATGTCCCGCCGGCCGCCCCGCTCCAGCGCCCGCCGGGCAATCTGCCAGTGCTTGTTTTCGTTGCGGTCGCAGGCAAGATCCGGGCGGTTCTCATTCCACTCGAAATGTACCTGCACCTGATAGTCCACATCTCTTAAATAGGTGTAGTAGGACAGGTCGTTGCCGCCGCCGTACCGGATGGGGCGGATCCCCTTTGTTTCCGGCTCCATGGTATGCATGATGCGCACCGCGTCTACTATATACCTGATGGTCGGTTTCGCGTAACACGATTCCATGATGCCCTTCAGCGCCTGGTATGTGGGACAGGCATAGCTGCTTTTTTCACCGCCCGCCCGCAAAAGCGGGTCGCTGAAAAGGGCGTATCGCCCCCAGACGCGGAACGTGATGCTATTTGCTTTTTCCATCCACTTGACTCCTTTCCTGTATTTATCAATATCATAG
>JAAXZS010000013.1 GCA_012719745.1 Clostridiales bacterium
GAATTGGCATCACAAACAAAAGAAATTCGTGTGGAGCTTGGCTGCGGCAAGGGTCACTTCACTGTTGAAACCGCTCTGGCCGAGCCGGATATACTGCTGATTGCCGTTGAAAAAGTTCCTGATGCCATGGTGATGGCCATGGAGCGGGCCCGGGACGCTCAGGTGCACAATGTATTTTTTGTGGTGGGTGACGCCGCCCTTCTGCCGGACATGTTTGCCCCCGGAGAAGTGGATCGCCTCTATATCAACTTTTGCGATCCCTGGCCCGGCGTGCGTCACGCAAAGCGCCGCCTGACGCACGGCAACTTTCTTCTGCAATATCGCAAGGTTCTCAAGGAAAATGGTCAAATCCATTTTAAAACGGACAATAACCCTCTCTTTGCGTTCTCACTGGAGGAAATTCCCCAGTATGGCTTCATTCTCTCTGAGGTCACCCGGAATCTTCACGAAAGCGGACCGGTGGGCATCATGACCGACTACGAGTCCAAGTTTCACCAGCAGGGTATACCCATCAATCGCTGTGTGGCAACGATGATTCCCTGGGAAAAACAGCTGCCTGATGCAGATAATCTGTAAGGCGTTTTAGGTTTACATATATTCATAAGAAAGAGCCCGCCGCATTGGTGGGCTCTTTCTTACTGTCAGTCCTTTTCTTCAAAAAATTCAGAGCCTCGTCCGCAGATGGGACACTTGAAGTCGGTGGGCAGACTTACTCCTTCATAGACAAAGCCGCAGACCTTGCAGACATACTTCTTCTTATCAACGGCCGGAACCTCCTTGAAGTACTCCGCAGCGGCTCCGCACAGGGGGCATTTGAAATCAGCGGGCAGCTCGTCGCCCTCATAGATATAGCCACAGACCTTGCAGATAAAGCGACGCTTTGTTTCCGCTTTCTGCTCCCCCGGTTTCTTATCAAGATCGGCAGATAGCGTATCCGCCATTTCCGCCAAGCGGGTCACCTGATCGGCTTTCAGGGCGGATTTAAGTGTCATCGGCGCCTCCAGCAGTTCCCAGCCGGCCAAAGGTTCCACAATTCTCTTCATCCCGCTGCCGCTGGCCGGTGCCCAGCTTCCGTTTTCGATGAGCATAAAGCGACGATTCTGCAGATTATGCGCCGCAATATCGTGTAGCAGCTCCTCCATAGTGATAAAGACCCCGGCGTTGTAGGTGGTAGCCGCAAAGACAAGATGGCTGTACCGAAATGCATCGGAGACGATGTAGGAGGCGGGGGTAACGGAGGTATCGTACATCTGTACCTTGATCCCCTTTTCCGCCAGACGGCAGGCTAAAATATTGGCTGCGTTTTCCGTATCGCCGTAAACGGAAGCGTAGGCGATCATGACACCCTTCTCCTCCGGTTCATAGCGGCTCCACAGGTCATACTTTTCAATGATAGCCGGCAGATCTTTTCTCCAGACAAAGCCGTGGAGAGGCAGCAGCATCTGCACATCAAAAGTCGCCAGCTTTTTGAGAACCGCCTGCACCTGAGGGCCATACTTACCCACAATGTTGGCATAGTAGCGCCGTGTTTCATCCAGATATTCGTGCATAAAGTCCACTTCATCGGCAAAAATTTTGCCGTTGAGCGCGCCGAAGCAGCCAAAGGCATCTGCGGTCATTAGCATCTTATCTGTGGTGTCATAGGTCATGATGACCTCCGGCCAGTGAACCATGGGAGCCGCCACAAATGTCAGCTGGTGGCGGCCTGTGGAAAGGGTGTCCCCTTCCTTAACCACTTGAATGCAGTCATTCCATGCATCGCCGAAAAACTGTCCGATCATCGTTTTTGCCATCGCGCTGCAATAAATCTGGAGATGGGGGTGGCGAATCAAAATATCCTCCAGCATAGCGGTGTGATCAGGTTCCATATGCTGGATCACAATATAGTCCAGCGCCGCACCCTGTAAGGCATAGGCTAAATTCTCCATAAAGGTGCGCGACACGGCGTGGTCGGCGGTATCAAACAAAACCGTTTTCTCGTCCTTCAGCAGATAACTGTTGAAGGAGATACCGTTGGGAACGCCAAACACGCCTTCAAACATGGGAAGCCTGCGCGCATCCGCACCGATCCATGTATAATCCTCATTGATTTTTCTGACGCAATACATAAACTGTCTTCCTTTCCTCAACCTGCCTGTCCCCCGCAGGTATTCCATATTTTTATGATAGTACACCGGAGCTGTTTGCACAAGTAATTTTTCTCAATTGCCGTCTAAATTATAAGAAATTCCCCGGCGAAAATTCACCGGGGAATCATGTATCCATTTCAGGCCTTCTTGGCCAGTTCGCAAAGGGCGGTGAAAGCCACCGTGTCATTAATCGCCATTTCGGCAAGCATCTTGCGATTGATCTGAACGTTAGCCATCTTCAGACCGTGCATAAAGGTGGAATAGTTCATGCCGTTGATCTTGCAGGCAGCGGAAATACGGGTAATCCACAGCTGACGGAAATCTCTCTTCTTCAGGCGGCGTCCCTTGTAAGCGTAAGTCAGGGACTTCATCACCTGTTCATTGGCCATCTTAAAGTGCTTGGACTTAGCGCCCCAGTAGCCCTTGGCCATCTTCAGTGTTTTATTTCTTCTTTTGCGCGTCATCATCGCGCCTTTTACTCTTGCCATATTAAAAGCCTCCTATTTCTAACGTAAAGCGCGTCAATTATTTGTAAGGAATCATCTTCTTGATGGTACCTTCGGTAGTAGCCTCTGCATAAGTGGTGGAGCGCAGACGACGACCGCGCTTGGTATCCTTCTTGGTCAGGATATGGCTCTTGAAAGCATGAGCTCTTTTGACCTTACCGGATTTTGTCAGATTAAAACGCTTTTTAGCACCGCTGTGAGTCTTCAGTTTAGGCATAATAAATCTCCTTCCATATGTTTTTGCAAGATGCAAAAAATAAAGTGCGCGTTACTTGCCGATCTTCGGGGACAGGAATATAGACATATTTCTGCCCTCCAGTTTTGCGGCCTTGTCCAATGTTGCTGCCTCGGCGCACTGTTCTGCAAACTGATTCAGGAGTTCCTTTCCCAGTTCGGTATGTGCCATTTCTCTGCCGCGGAAGCGAACCGATACCTTGACACGATTGCCCTCTGCGAGGAATTTCTGCGCATTTTTCAATTTGGTGTTAAAATCACCCACGTCAATGCCCGGAGACATGCGAATTTCCTTGATCTCCACCACGTGCTGGTTTTTCTTGGCTTCCTTCTCGCGCTTACTCTGCTCGAAACGGTATTTGCCGTAATTCATGAGCTTGCAGACAGGCGGGACAGCCTGCGGAGAAATCTTAACCAGATCCAGTCCCTGATCCTCTGCCGCCTTTAACGCCTCGTCTGACGACATGATCCCCAGCTGTTCACCGGATTCACCGATGAGGCGGATCTCCTTATCGCGGATCTCTTCGTTCAGTTGATGCACTACATTGCTAATAACCGAAGCACCTCCATTCCAAAAATAACAAAACGCGAATGCTATAACAGCATCCGCGCAACACAGCAAGGAGCATACACTCCCAAACTTTCGCTTTTAACCTCTTTGCCAACAGGGCGGGAGGTGAGGGCGGATGCACCGACCTTCTTTGTTTTGCTTAACTAGTATAACAGTTCTCCTCCGCCCTGTCAACACCTTTTATCATTTTGCTTTTCTTTTTGATTTATGTCGAAAAAGACCGCCGTTTCAGCATATAGAAGGCAGTCCTCAGGCCCGGGGATGTGCTTTTCGATAAACGTCCTTGAGCTGCTTTTCCACCACATGGGCATAGATCTGGGTGGAGGAAATATCGGCATGACCCAGCATCTCTTGAATGGAGCGCAGATCGGCGCCGTTTTCCAGCAGATGCACCGCGAAGGAATGGCGCAGCATATGGGGCGTAATGTCCTTGTTGATCTCCGCTTTTTCCTGGTAATACTTGATAATCTTCCAAAAACCCTGACGACTCATCCGTTCGCCGTTCATGTTGACAAAGAGAGCCGGCTCGTCCTCTGACGCAACAATCCTGGGTCGTATATCCATCAGGTAGTCCTGCAACGCCTTGACGGCCGTATGGTAAAGGGGGATCACCCGGTCACGGCCCTTACTGCTACAGCGAATCAGGCCCACGCTTAGATTGATGTCAGACACATTGAGGTTGATAAGCTCCGAAACGCGTATTCCGGTAGCATAGAGCAGCTCCAGCATGGCATGATCGCGGAAGCCCTTTTCATCCACGCACTGGGGCTGATCCAGAAACAGCTCCACCTCTTTGTTGGTCAGTATCTCCGGATACTTTCGCTCCACCTTCACCGCTGTCATGTTTTTAGTGGGATTTGTCTTGATATGGCCGGCCGAGAGCATGTATCCGTAAAAGGACTTAATGGAAGCCACCGACCTGGTGATGGTCGCAGGGGACTTCCCCTTTCTTTTGAGTGACAGGACATAGTCGTCCAGCCAATCTTTTTTTACTTTTTTCAGGTCCGGATTTCCCATCTCCCGCAGCCAGCACTGAAGCTGGGTCAAATCCCGTATGTAGGAGCTTACCGTATTGGCGGAGGAGTGCTTTTCCTGCGTCAAATAGGATTGAAACGATGCAATATAGTCAGTCACAAAAAGCTCTCCCCTCTTTTATATTTTTGTCAGGGCCAGCGCAAAGAGCCGTGGAACAACGGACAACTCCAGCACGCACCCTACCAGCAGAACAACCACACAGATTAAAAAGCGCCAAAAATATTCCGGTGGAAAACGAGCGCCGCGTTTTCCGCCCTTTACTGCCGGCAGGGCAGATGGCATTCCCCTGTTTTTAGCGGCCAAAAAAGACCACGCCGCCAGCAAGAAACAGCAGGGTAGCGTCACCAGGCTTCTGATGCCAAAAGCCGAAAAGGCCAGTAAAACGCCGCTTTTCCCCAGAGATGAAGCAAAACAGCTAATAGAAAACGATAAAAAGAAGCCTTGCACCGCAGAGAGGAACGGAATCGCCGCTATGCCCACAGATGTAAAGCCCAGCAGAAAATATACCAGCGGATACCGAAAATACAGAAGCAGTACGCTATAGATATTTGCTGCGGCATTTTTGCTGCCACTTACCAGCTCGGCATAGCCACAGATGTATTGGGACAGCTCCGCATTATTGGATGCCGTCACATAGGAGTGCCCCAGCCGTCCCAAGCCAGCGCCCACCACAAAAAAAACACACAGCAGCAGCAAAGAAATCTGAAATTCCTTTGACCCGCTTTTCTTTTCTTTTCGGATGTATCTATGCATCTTCATAAAAGGCACTCACCTCATGGTATTTTATGAGACAAGCACGCATTTTAGAAGAATTTCATTAAGCGGCAACTACTAATATATTGCAAAACATCAGATTTCGCAAGGAATTTCAAGGAATTAAATTATTTTTGTCAATTATGTCAAATTATTATGTAAACTGCATTATGTAAACATGGCAAACCGCCTTCTTTTTGGCGCCATGCAGTACAGTCCAATACTACAAGATGTTGTTAACAATCCATTCATTATTTCAATATCTTGCATGCAAAAAAGCCGAAGTCAAAAACTCCGGCTTTTTTGCATGTAGAAAATACGTTGGTCAAGTCTTTTTTGTATTTTTATCTATTTTTGTGATTTTTACCATGTTTTTTCTCGGAAAGCTTTTTTCTTCCCGCTTTGTGGGATTGCTTTCGTTTCCCTTTCCCTCTCCCCAGAAGTCCCGCCAGCAGTCCACCTGCCGCCACCGACAGCAATATCCAAAGGCCGCCGTTTCTGAAAGAACCATTTTCAAACACAGTCAATCCCAGAATCCAGATCAGCGCATAGAGCAGTACCGTCACAACAGCCGCCGGCAGCAGCGTCCCGCCCTCCGATCTTTTCACGGCAAAGCGAGCCCCGATAAAGACCGCCAGTCCATAAGAACCATACAGCCATCGGCTCATGGCATTCTCCGGCAGAATCTCCTTTACAGTCAGCAAGGCGCCTACGCCGAGAAACAGCAGGCTCAGCACCACCGCCATCAGCAATCCGACCCAGATTTGTTTTCCCAACGGATTCTTCATCTGTTTTGTTTCAGGCATAAAAAACCCTCCCCCGATATGCTATTTCAGCATATGCGGAGGAGGTATTGTATATGTTTTTTATTCCTTGCTGTCGGAAGACTCGGCCTCGTCGGCGGGTGCTTCCTCCTGAGCGGGTTTTTCTTCCGCTTTCAGATCTTCCTTGGAGTCATTTTTAGACTTCTTTGAGGGACGGGCGGCAGCTGCAGCCTGTTCATCCAGCGTACCGACAGTGGCCACGGCAGTCTTAATGAACTCCATACGAACGCGATCATCACTGGTTTCAATCACAATGGTGCGATCGGTGACAGTAACAACTCGTCCATAGATACCGCCGATAGTGGTGATATAATCACCTTTTTTCAGACTGCTGCGCATTTCCTCCGCCTGCTTTTTCCGCTTATTCTCGGGACGGATCAACAGGAAATAGAAAATTGCGATCATTAATACAAGCAAAACAATTGAGGATGCATCCATAGATCAAGAATCTCCTTTACAGTCAGCAAGGCGCCTACGCCGAGAAACAGCAGGC
>JAAXZS010000094.1 GCA_012719745.1 Clostridiales bacterium
ATATAGTATACCATATGTGTCAACAGCAGGGGCAGACAGCAGGGAGAAACAGGGGCTGCCGCAGTGTGAGCGGCAGCCCCTGCTGTATCACTTTGTTTCCTGCTTATAGGGTACATGCCAGATGGTATCGGCATACTCCCGGATGGCGCGGTCGGCGGCAAAAACGCCGGAGCGAGCCACATTATGCAGGCTCATGCGGTTCCATTTTTCCGGATCGCCGTAGGTGCGCATCATACGCTGCTGGGCCTCGCAATAGGCGGCAAAATCTGCCAAAAGCAGATACTGGTCAGCGGGGCAGCCGTCGCCGAAAAGAAGACGCCGGTAGATATCCTCGTAGGAAACGCCGTCCCGGAAGCCCACCTTCAACTGATCCAGCACCCGATGAAGCACGGGATCCCTCTGATAAAGAGCGTAGGGCTGGTAGTGATCGGTGGCCAGATGGGCGGCCTCGTCGGCGTGAAGGCCGAAGAGGAACATATTCTCGTCTCCCAGCAGCTGGTGCATCTCCACATTGGCGCCGTCCAGCGTCCCCACGGTGAGGGCGCCGTTCATCATGAACTTCATATTGCCGGTGCCGCTGGCCTCCTTGCCGGCGGTGGAGATCTGCTCTGACACCTCGCTGGCGGGAATCAGCTTTTCCGCCAGCGACACCCGGTAGTTTTCCAAAAACACCACCTGCAGACGATCCTTGCAGACCGGATCGTGGTCGATGGCATCAGCCAGAGAATTGATGAGGTGGATGATCCGCTTGGCCACCGCGTAGCCGGGGGCCGCCTTGGCGCCGAAGAGGAAGGTCTGGGGCCGCATATCAAGGCCCGGATGATCTTGCAGCTGCTGATAGAGGTAGATGATATGCAGCACATTTAAAAGCTGCCGCTTATACTCATGGAGCCGCTTCACCTGCACATCGAAAATGGCATCGGTATTGAGTATCACGCCCTGCGTCTTCTTGGCATAAAGGGCAAAGCTCTCCTTATTGGTCTTTTTGATATTCCGTAGCTTTTGCAGCACGGCGGCATCGTCTGCGAAGACATCCAGCTTTGCAAGCTTTTCCGGCTGAAGCAGGTAATCGCGGCTGCCGGTGAGTTCCGCAATGAGCGTGTCAAGACCCGGATTGATCTCGCTTAGCCAGCGGCGGTGGTCAATGCCGTTGGTCACATTCTTGAACTTATCAGGTTCCATCTCACAGGCGCTTTTGAACACATCGTCCCGCAGGATCTGGGAGTGGAGGGCGGAAACGCCGTTGACGGCCATGCCGCCGGCAATGCAGAGGTTGGCCATGCGCACCGTGCCGTCCCACACCACGGCCATCTCACGCACCTTGTTCTCGTCGTGGCAGAAGTCCCGGACTTTGCGCTCGTAACGATGGGCAATCTCCATAATGATCTGCCAGACCCGAGGCAGCAGCGTTTCAAAGAGCTTCTGGGGCCACTGCTCCAGCGCCTCGGCCAGTACCGTATGGTTGGTATAGGCCACGGAATGGGTGGTGATCTCCCACGCTTCGTCCCAGCTGAGACCGGCATCGTCCACCAGAATCCGCATCAGTTCCGGGATCACCAGTGCGGGGTGGGTATCGTTGATCTGAATCACATTTTTCTCATGAAAGTTTTTCAGTGTACCATAGGTCTCGATATGCTTGCGGGTGATGGACTGCACCGTGGCGGAGACGAAGAAATACTGCTGCTTTAAGCGCAGGGACTTGCCCTCGTAGTGATTGTCCTCGGGATAGAGCACCTTGGAGATCACATCCGCCATGGCCTGCTCCTCCCCGGCCCGGAGATACTGACCCTCGCTGAAGAGCTTCATGTCAATGGGTTTAGGAGACTTGGCATCCCACAGCCGCAGCGTATTCACATGCTTCGTGCCGTAGCCCGCAATCTCCATATCGCAGGGAATGGCCAGCACGCGGGTATAATCCTCGTTGACCACATGCATACCGCTTTTATCCCAGACGGTACGGACGGTGCCGCCGAAGTGCACCTCCTCCGTCTCCTGAGGCTTGGGCATGAGCCAGGCGTCGCCCAGCGTCTCCCAGCTGTCGGGCAGCTCCACCTGCTGACCCTCCACAATCTTCTGCTTGAAGATGCCCAACTCATAGCAGATGGAATAGCCGGTGGCAGGAATTTCCAGAGTGGTGAGGCTGTCCAGATAGCAGGCGGCCAGACGGCCCAGGCCGCCGTTGCCAAGGCCGGCGTCCGGCTCAATCTCGAAAACGTCGGCGGCCTTAAAGCCCAGTTCCTCCAACGCTCCCTTCAGGGCGTCCAGGACACCCAGATTGTAGGCGTTTTTCATCAGGCTCCGACCCATGAGGAACTCCAGCGACATATAGTGTACCTGCCGCTTTTCCTCCTTTTGGGTTTCCTCCCGGGTCTCCAGCTCCCGCTCGGCCATGACGTCCCGCAGCACCAGAGCGGCGGCTTTCATCATTTCCGCTTCGTTGGCATATTCCACCGTACATCCGTAGTTGAGCCGCAGCTTGTGGATGATGGCTTCTTTCAATGTTTCTTTGGTATAGGTCATACTCTTTATTATCTCCTTTATCGGCAAAGGCTTTTCTTCGCCGGGAATCGCAGTGTAATCGCCTTTTTATTCCGCCCCAGCATCTGCGGCAGAAAACCGCGGTCATACCGCGGGGTACACAGGTGTGCTTTTAAAACAGGCTTCGGTAAATGTCCGCATAGGCACCCGCGCTCTTTTTCCAGCTGTAGTCCCCTGTCATGCCCCGCTGCCGCAGGCGGGCAAAGACCTCCGGCTCATTCCGGTACAGCTCCGTTGCCTCCCGGATCACGAAGAGCATGTCAAAAGCGTTGTAATTGGCAAATGTGAAGCCGTTTCCGCTGTCACGCCACGCCTCGTAAGGTTGCACAGTATCCTTCAATCCGCCGGTCTCCCGCACGATGGGCACCGCGCCGTAGCGCATGGCAATCATCTGGGATAGGCCACAGGGCTCGCTCTTGGAGGGCATCAGGAAAAGATCCGCCCCGGCATAGATCCGCATGGCCAGCGTTTCCGAATATTCCAGCCGGGCCGCCATGCGCCCGGGGTACCGGCTTTCCGCCCAGCGGAAAAAGTCCTCATACTGCCGGTCACCCTGACCCAATACCACCAGACGGGCGCCTGTTTCCATGATACCGTCCAGTACCTCACAAATGAGATCCAGTCCCTTATGGGCCACCAGACGGCTGACAATGGCCAGCACCGGACCGCCGGCTTCAAGACCCAGATCCCGCAGCAGCTCCTCCTTGCAGGCTTCCTTGCCGACAGGATTCTCCGCCGAATACCGCTGGGGCAATGCTTCGTCCCGGGCGGGGTCATAGCGGCGCATGTCAATGCCATTCAAAACGCCGTGCATCTTCCCGGCACAAATACCCACGATGCTTTCCATGCCGTGGGCATAATAGGCATAGCGCAGCTCTTTGGCATAGGTGGGGCTCACCGCCGTCACCGCATCGCTGGTGAGCATGGCGCCTTTCATCAGGTTCACATCCCCGTTCATGGCCAGCGTACCATCGTTAAACCAGCCCCAATGCAGGCCAAGCAGATCCTCCACGGCTTCTTTACCGAAAATGCCCTGATACTCCACATTATGAATGGTAAAAACCGTGTGGATGGAGCCGATGTCGTTCCAGCGGACGGCGGCATCCTTGAGATAGATGGGCACCAGCGCTGTCTGCCAGTCGTTGCAGTGCACCACCTCCGGCATAAAATCCATACTGGGCAGCAGATTTACCACCGCGCGGCAGAAAAAGGCAAACCGTTCTCCGTCGTCAAACTCACCGTAAAGATGCGCCCGGTTAAAAAACTGTTCGTTATCCACAAAGTACCAGGTCACGCCGTCTTCCTCCAGTGAGAAAAGGCCGCAGTAGAGATGACGCCACGAAAGATCCACATAAATATAC
>JAAXZS010000124.1 GCA_012719745.1 Clostridiales bacterium
GCCGTGCTGCGCAGCTTTGAACGGGAGCTGGGTAAAGAGGTGATCCGTCCCACCCTCGCGGGATTGATGGGTGCCTACGGCGCGGCGCTGTACGCCAAAACCATTGAAAAGGAGACCTCCACACTCCTAACGCTGCCAGAGCTAACAGCCTTTACCCATACGGCCAGGGCTGTTACCTGCAACGGCTGCACCAATCACTGTCCCCTGACGGTGAACACCTTTCAGGATGGCGGCCGGTATATCTCCGGCAATAAGTGCGACCGGGGGGCGGGCCGCCGGGCGGAGAGTGATCTGCCCAACCTATATGCCCAAAAGCAACAGCGGCTCCACTCTTTGCTGCCGAAGCCGGGAAAACGAGGTACCATCGGCCTGCCCCAGGCACTGGGCATGATCGAGATGGCGCCTTTCTGGTACGCCATTTTTACGGACCTGGGCTTTTCGGTGGTGCTGTCGGGGGATTCCTCCCGGCAGGTGTATGCCAAGGGACAGTATACCATCCCGTCGGACACGGTGTGCTATCCGGCCAAACTGATGCACGGCCACATTGAAACGCTGCTGGAGCAGGGAGTGGATACCATTTTTTACCCCTGCCTTACCTATAATTTTGACGAAAAAGAGAGCAATAACCACTACAACTGCCCGGTGGTGGCTTATTACGCCGAACTGCTCCATGCCAATGACGAAAAGTTGCAGACCGCCCATTTCCTGTATCCCTATCTGAACATCAACAATGAAAAGCAGCTGACACGGGAGCTGTATGCCATGCTGCAGCGGGAATTCGGCGGGTTTACCCAAAGGGAAGTCCATGCCGCGGTGCGAAAAGGATATGACCTTTACAACAACTGGCAGAGAGAGACCGTAGAGTGGGGCCGGCAAGCGCTGGCCTATGCCCGCTCCCATGGCCGGCGGGTCATTATTCTGGCGGGCCGCCCCTACCATATTGACCCGGAGATCAACCATGGCATTGACAAGCTGATGAACTCGCTGGGTCTTGTGGTGGTGACGGAGGACAGTGTCAGCCCTATGGCGCATACGCCCCGGGTAGGCGTGCTGAACCAGTGGACCTATCATGCACGTCTGTACCGGGCAGCGGAATTCGCTGCGGAGCACAAGGACTGCGAGCTGGTGCAGCTGGTGTCCTTCGGCTGCGGCGTAGACGCCATCACCACGGACGAGGTGCGCTCCATTCTGGAGGCACGGGGGCGGCTGTATACCCAGATCAAAATTGATGAGATCACCAATCTGGGGGCGGTGAAGATCCGCGTGCGGAGCTTGCTTGAGGCGCTGGAGGAACAGTCCTCTGAAAGGGGAAAAACACGATGAGAGAAGAAAACCGCGTCATATTTACCGAAGAGATGCGGAAAACTTATACGGTGCTGGTGCCCACCATGCTGCCCACCCATTTTAAGATACTGACCGGTATTTTCCGATCCTACGGCATCCGGGCGGTGCTGCTGGAAAACGCAGGGCAGCAGGTCATTGACTGTGGACTGCGATATGTCCACAACGACACCTGCTATCCGGCGCTGCTGGTCATCGGACAGATGATCGACGCCATTCGGCACGGCGGGTATGATATACATAAGGTGGCGCTGCTGATTACCCAGACCGGCGGCGGCTGCCGGGCCTCCAACTATATTTTCCTGCTGCGCAAGGCGCTGCAAAAAGCGGGGTACGGCTTTGTACCCGTGATTTCCCTGAACTTCAATAATATGGAGAAAAACCCCGGCTTCCACATTTCTCCGTCCATGCTGACCCGTATGCTCTATGCGGTGCTCTATGGAGACCTGCTGATGACGCTGCAAAATCAGTGCCGTCCCTATGAGCAGGAGGTGGGAGCCGTGGATGGACTGGTGGAGCGGTGGACGGCACGCCTGCTGGAGGAGATGAAGGGTCGGGGGCCGATTCGCTACCCATCTGTGCTGGCAAACTATCGCGCTATGCTGACGGATTTTGCCGCCCTGCCCCGGCAGGGGGAGGAGAAACTCCGGGTGGGCATCGTAGGCGAGATCTTTGTGAAATTCTCCCCCCTTGGCAACAACAATCTGGAGCGGTTCCTGCTCTCGGAAAATTGCGAGAGTGTGGTGCCCGGTTTGCTGGATTTCTGCCTCTATTGTGTCTACAATACCATCGCAGACCATACTCTTTATGGAACAGGAGTTGTAAAGGCAAAAGCGTTCGCGGCATTGTATCGCTTTCTATTGAAAAAGCAGGCGGATATGATCCGCCTGATGCGGGAAGAGGGAACCTTCCGTCCGCTGACGCCCTTTGAAACCACCCGCCATCTGGCGGAGGGGTTTGTGGGTGTTGGGGCTAAAATGGGAGAGGGATGGCTGCTCACTGCCGAAATGCTGGAGCTAGCCCACAGCGGCGTGAAGAATATCGTCTGCACCCAGCCCTTCGGCTGCTTACCCAACCATATTGTGGGCAAGGGCATGATGAAGCAGATCAAAGAGCGCAATCCCGGCGTCAACATTGTGGCTGTGGACTACGACGCCGGCGCCACAAAGATCAATCAGGAAAACCGAATCAAGCTGATGCTGGCAAATGCCCGTCAGGCGGCGGAGGAGGCGGCGACAACGGCGGAGGGTAAAACGCCTGCCGTCATCTGCTGAGATGAAAAACGAAATGATGAGAAAACAAAATGTATGCGGCAGGCTGTATCTCTCCGGCATGGGCGGGGACAGCCTGCCGCTGGCGCGGCAATATGGACTGGGACTGGAGGTCACGGAATTCTGTGTAGCGGCCAATCTGGAGGACCCGGCTCGCTGTCAGGCCGCCGAGACCCAGTGCGGGGGAATTTCTCAACTCTGGCTGCACGCCCCCTTTGCCGAACTGTGTCCCTGCGCCATCGATCCGCTGGTGCGGGCGATTACGGAAAAACGGTATCTGCAAACGATTGACATGGCCCGGAAACTTCATATTAACCGGATCGTTATCCACGGCGGTTTTATTCCACTGGTCTATTTCCCGGAGTGGTATGTGGAGCAGTCTGTGGCTTTCTGGCGATCATTTATGACCAAAGTACCCGCAGATATGATCATTGCGCTGGAAAACGTGATGGAACCGGGGCCGGAGATGCTGGTGGAGATTGTCCGACAGGTGGACGACAAACGGCTGGAGCTCTGTCTGGATGTGGGCCACGCCCATACAAGTATCAGCCGTACGCCGTCTCTTGCATGGGTGGAGGCCATGGCCCCCTGGCTGTACCATGTGCATCTGCACAACAACGAGGGTGACTGGGATCTGCACGCTCCGCTGGGGGAGGGAAGCATTCCTATGGAACAGGTGCTCTCCACTGTGCTGCGCCTCTGCCCCCACGCCACTTTTACATTGGAAAATCGAAGCTGCCAGCCGTCCCTTATCTGGCTGCGGGAACAAGGCTTCTGGCAGGATGAACGGCAGGAAAACGGAAATAAATAAAATTGCTATTGAAATTTTACATGGGTTCTTTTAAAATATAAATATATTTAAGTATTTTAAACATGTAAAAATATAATGTACGAAATGTACCTTTTGGGAGGACTGAAAAGAAGTGATCGGAGAGAGAATTAAAGAAATACGGACCGAACTGGGGCTTACGGCTCGAGATCTGGCAGAAAAAGCAAACGTGACCCCCGGCTATATTTCTCAAATTGAACGAGACCTGATTCGTCCTTCCATGAATGTCTTAATGAAGATCGCCGATGTACTGGGAGTGCCGGTGGCGGGCCTTTTTTCCCAGGAGGAGAGCCAGGAACGGGTAGTTGTTATTCCCAGGGATGGTCGCACTAAAATTAAGTTTGCCGATGTTCACGTGGAATATGAATTTCTTACCCCCTTTGGCCGCAACAGAGATCGCTCCTCTCAGATGGAGGTGGTTCACTATACCCTCAAGCCCCATGAGTGGGGCAGCTCCAAGATCATGCTCCATCCTGAATCCGCCGAATGCTCCGTAGTTCTCTCCGGCACGCTGGAATACCATGTGGGAGATGATGTGTACACCGTAGTGGAGGGCGGCTGTATTTATCAGCCCCCCAATACGCCCCATCAGCTCTATAACCCCGGCGATACCGTGATGGACGCCATTGCTGTGGTCTCTCCCGCCTATTTCTAAAAGTATATATAAGTGACTGGAGGTAAACTATGATCGGTGAAAGAATCAGGGAAATCCGCTCAGAAATCGGCATGACGGCAAAAGAGATGGCTGAAAAGGCGGATGTGACCCCCGGCTATATTTCCCAGATCGAACGAGATCAAATTAAACCGTCCATGTCCGTCCTGATGCGTATTGCCGAGGCAATCCATGTGCCGCTGGCAGCTCTTTTTACACAGGAGGAACAGGGGGCAGTGACGGTGATCCCACGGGAGAACCGCACCAAGGTCCACTTTTCTGATGTGAATCTGGAATATGAATTCCTGACGCCTTACGGCCGCAACCGCCCCAAGGAGGCGCAGATGGAGATCATTGAATACAGGCTGGATCCCCAAAGCTGGGGCAGTGCGGATCAGATGATCCATCCACAGTGTGCAGAATGTTCTATTGTGCTGGAGGGTGTTCTGGAATATCATGTGAACAACAGCGTGTACCGTGTGGAAGAGGGGGGCTGCCTGTATCTTCCACCCAATACGCCACATCAGCTTTATAAC
>JAAXZS010000137.1 GCA_012719745.1 Clostridiales bacterium
TATTTATTGCATTAAAGCAAATGGTGAAAGATTGCAAAATAAAGCAGAGAATGCAATGGCCGGATTCTGCGGAACCTGCCCGTCTTTTGAGTGACTGCGCCTTGATACTGCTACCGTTAGCGGAAAAGCAGACGCCAAACTAAACGCTTGCCACATACAGCAAAACCCTTCGGAGTAATCAGCGTGTGCGGATTTAATTCTTTGTTTCTTGCGATGCAGTATTTGAGCTGCCTCATGCGGCACATTTACGCTTTGACCCACACCGCGACCCACACGGGAAAACAAGCGAATGGAAACAATGGGATTAAGAGCGCTAAAGACCTCATCCTTTTGAGCGGAAATGGCCTGAAAGCCTTGAATAGTAACAACTTGAAATATTCCAATCAGTTGGTAAGGATGAGGTCTCCAGTTCAAATCTGGATAGCAGCTCCAAAAGAGACAACACGTATGTTGCCTCTTTTTTATTTAAATACGCAGACGTTTCCAATACACGGAAGCGTCTGCTTTTATTTTTGCTTCACGGATAGACTGTGCAGGGTTGTGCGCATTGTTATTATTAGAGGACAAATTGTCCCCTAATTGTTACTGGTTTGTAGTTACTTTCAGCGCCTGCCACGGTATCATTATTTCGGTCGGATCTGAAATTAGAAAAGGGGAGCCGACACAGATCACAAATAGAGAGGGAAAATTATATGAGACGTTGTATGGCAGCAACCTTTGCGGCAATGTTGCTGTTTTTATTGCCGTCATGCGGCAGCGAGAACTCCAAAACAGTAGATATTCAGCAGCTGGCAGATGAACTTGCGGAAAAGATTCAATACGAGGATACAATGACAGCCATGTCTCAGGAAAAGCTAGGGCACTATTTTACCCTCCCGGAAAACAGCACGGTAATCGGCTATATGAGCTCCGGCACCACGGCTGAAGAAATTATAGTGGGAGAGTGCGCTGATGACGCGGGTGCCGCTGCGCTCCATGATACACTGGGTGCGTTTCTGAATGAACAGAAGGATGCCTTTAAGAATTACATGCCAGAGGAAGTGGAGCGTCTTGAACATTCGGTGCTGCGGCAGAGTGGCCGATATGTGGCCTTATGTGTTACAGCGGACATGGATACAGCCAATTCAGTAATAGATACTTACTTAAAATGAGAAGAATACATATATATAAAAAGTCTCGGTTGCTTGGGGCCATGATGATTGTATTGGCAGCGGTCTCCGCTTTTACGTTGTGTGCCTGCTCGGCACAAGGCAATAAGAGCGAACAGGAAGAGGGAGGCCGTCCACCGGAATGGGAGCAGGACACGGGGGAACAGGGCTCGGAGGAGCCCGGAGACAAGGAGCCGGAAGCGCAGACCTATGAAGCCATCCCCTCCAGCGGCGATACGGAACTGACCAATGTGTTATATCGCGACGGAGACACCTGCTTTGAGCTATATAATTACAGTGAAGAGCAGGCTACGCTTTATGCGGGGTGTGTCAACACGGCGGCGGAGAAATTGCATGGCGTAAATGTATATGCCATGGTCGTCCCTACCAGTGTGGGTATTACGCTGCCGGACGGCACGCAGATTCCCGGCAGCGACCAAAAAGCCGCTTTGGACGCCATTTACGGCAAAATAAATAGCACGGTGTACAGCGTGCCACTTTATGACATACTGATGCAGCACCGCACAGAATACATTTATTTCCGCACGGATCATCATTGGACAGCTCTGGGGGCTTATTATGCATACCAGGCGTTTTGTAAAAAGGCGGACATCCAGCCCCATGAACTGACAGAATACCGGCAGGAGGCCTTTGAAGGGTTCCTGGGTTCTTTTTATCGGGATATGGAGGACAACCCCATTCTCGGCAGTCACCCCGATACGGTAAATGTCTATCATCCCTTAGGGGAAAATACCACTTTGCGTTTTTATCAGAGTGATGGGGCAGCCTATGACTGGCAGGTAATCTATCCGGTGGAGGATTACGACGCCTCTATGAAATACAGTACATTCATCGGCGGGGACAACCCTTATACAATTATAGAGAATCCGGATATAGAGGATGATACAAGCTGTCTTGTGATAAAGGAATCCTTTGGAAACGCGGCTATTCCATTCCTGACAGATCATTATCGAACGGTGCATGTGATTGACTATCGCTATTGGACGGGAACCGTGGCAGAATTTGTCCGAAGCAATGGTGTGCAGAACGTAGTGTTTATGAATAATCTTTCGGCGATCCGCAGCGGCTACCTTATGGGTAAGCTGAGTTTACTTTTCTAAAGGACGGCTATTTGTATATATACCGGCCAGACCACAAAAGGAGAAAACAATGGTATTCAGCAGCACCATATTTTTACTTGTTTTTTTGCCGGTAACGGTGGGTTTTTATTATCTCTGCCCCCGATGGGGTCGTAATGGCGTGCTGCTGGCGGCCAGCCTGCTCTTTTATGCCTGGGGTGAGCCGAAATATATTACCATTATGATCTTTTCCACGGTGTTTGATTATGCCAATGGCCTCGCAATTCATTACTGCCGCCGCCGACAGGCGGCGCGGGCGGCACGGGTGGTACTGCTTGTCTCTGTGGTGGGAAATCTGGCCATTTTGGGTTTTTTTAAGTATACCGATTTTTTATTGGGAAATATCAATCAGCTGACCTATCTTCATCTGCCTCTTTTACAGCTGGCATTGCCCATTGGCATTTCCTTTTACACCTTTCAGACCATGTCCTACACCATTGATGTGTACCGGGGTGTGGTGCTTCCCCAACGCAATTTCATTGATTTTGCCGCCTATGTTACCCTATTTCCCCAGCTCATTGCCGGGCCCATCGTGCAGTATAAGACAATAGAAAAAGCATTGACGCACCGCCGGGAAACCGGGACTGAGGCTGCTCGCGGTATGTGCCGATTTGTGATGGGACTTGGCAAAAAGGTACTGCTGGCCAACCAGATTGGCGCGCTGTGGGAGGAAATCGCGGCACTGCAGCACCCGGCGGTACTGACGGCCTGGTTGGGAGCGCTGGCCTTTACCTTTCAGATTTACTTTGACTTTTCCGGCTACTCCGATATGGCCATCGGATTGGGGCATATTTTTGGTTTTACCTTTCCCGAAAACTTTCGGTATCCCTACGCGGCCTGCAGTGTGACGGATTTTTGGCGGCGCTGGCATATCAGCTTGTCCACATGGTTTCGCGAATATGTGTATATCCCGTTGGGAGGCAACCGCCGGGGATTGAGGCGACAGCTCCTCAATATACTGATCGTATGGCTGCTCACAGGCCTCTGGCATGGTGCCAGCTGGAATTTTGCGCTGTGGGGCCTTTACTATGGGGTACTGCTGATGGCGGAAAAAGCTTTTCTTTTACGGCATATGGAACGATGGCCAAAGCTGCTGCGGCATACATACGCCTGCTTTTGTTTTGTGCTGGGCTGGGTTATATTTGCGCTGCCCGACTTTGAACATTTGGGACGGTATATAGCGTCTCTATTCAGTGGTACCGCCGTAAATGATACCTTCTGGTATCTGCTCTCCTCCTATGGCGTACTGCTGGTTCTGGCTGCGGTGGGCTGCACAGAGGCTCCGAAAATCTGGTACGGCAGACTGGAGGCGAAAATAGGGGAGAAGACCGCAGCGGTTTGCCGTACCGCAGGCATAGCGGGGATTCTGCTGCTGTCGCTGTGCTTTTTGGTGGGCGACAGTTATAATCCTTTTCTGTATTTTCGCTTTTGAGAGGAGTCAGCGGTGAAAAAAAGAGATTTACTGCCCGCAGTGGCAGCCGCATTGATTTTAATAGGCGTCAGTGCTGGTTCCTGGCTGCGGCCAGATCAGTCTTTTTCCGCCAATGAAAACCGGTATCTTCAGCAGCTCCCTCACTTCACCGGCGTCATATCGGGAGAATTTTCCGCTGCGGCGGAGCGCTATGAAAGCGACCAGGTGCTGTGGCGGGACATGTGGATCACCGTCAAGTCGGAAGTGCAGCGCCTTATAGGGAAGCGGGACATCGGCGGTGCCTATCTAGGGGAAGACGGCTACTATCTGGAGAAGGTGACCGAGGAGAATTTTAGGCAGACCCAGTATGAGAAAAATCTTCAGTCTGTCGCTGCGCTTTTCCATCAAAACAGTACGCGGAACAACAAACTGCTGCTGGTGCCCTCGGCGGGAACGGTGCTTACCGGCAAGCTGCCGCCCCACAGCCCTTTCTATGATGCCGACAGCCGTTATGAACAGGCGTCAGCGCTTCTGGGGAGCGCTCAGATCGTAGATGTGCGCAATGCCCTCAGCGAGGATACTGCCCAGGTCTATTACCGCACAGACCATCACTGGACTACAGAGGGGGCCTTTGTGGCTTATGAAGTGTGGTGCCGCAGCCACGGCATTTTGCCCGGTGACCGGGAGACCTTTGGCCTAACAAACGTCTCTGATGACTTTCGCGGCAGCCTCTATTCCAAGGTACTGCTGCCCTCTTCCGTCTATGACAGCGTTCAGCTGGCGGAAAAAGTAAACGTGGTTTCTACAACAAAGGACGGCATATCTTCCGACAGCCTCTATGACCGGGAAAAGCTGTCCGAAAAGGATAAATACGCCGTGTTCTTTGGAGGCAACTATGCCCGGGTGGACATCCAAACCGGCCTCGCCAACCGGAAACGACTGCTGGTAATAAAGGACTCCTTTGCCAACAGCTTTATCCCCTTTCTTACCGGGGACTATCAGGAGATTGTAATGATTGACCTGCGTTATTACAAGGATTCCATAGCGGAATTGACACAGGAGGAAAATTTCACCGATATTTTGGTATTATACGAGATGTCCAATTTTGCAAAGGACAAAAATCTTTTTAAGCTGGATCCTTCGTAATGGGATTTTTTATGCTGCCGGTGTGTAAAACACACCGGCAGCATTTTTTATGCAAAGAATTCTGGCATTATAACAAAAAACATGGGAAAATTTTGTCAGGAATGTGCGGGCGAAAAGACAGAAAGTTTCTTGAAGAAAAGCAAAAAATAGAATATAATGTACAAAAAGTACAGGCTATGGAATAAAGGGGTGCTATATGGAACGTACAAATAAAGAAAATTATTATCTGGATATTGCACAGACCGTGCTGGAGCGGGCCACCTGCCTGCGGCGGGTGTACGGGGCGATTATTGTCAAAAATGATGAAATTATTGCCACCGGCTACAACGGGGCGCCCCGTGGGCGGAAAAACTGTGTAGATATGGGCTTTTGCACCCGAGAGGCTATGCAGGTGCCTCGGGGAGAGCGGTACGAGCTTTGCCGCAGCGTCCATGCCGAGGCCAACGCCATCATCTCGGCATCCCGCCGGGATATGGTGGGGTCGACATTGTATCTGGTGGGCAAGGACGCCCGGACAGGGGCGTTGCTGCCGGACGCCACCTCCTGCTCCATGTGCCGTCGTACCGTCATCAATGCGGGCATCAGCCGCGTGGTGATCCGCCGGACGGCCACGGAATACGAGGTTGTCAATGTACAGGACTGGGTGGATACGGATGACCTAAAACTGCCGGAGCGGACTTGATCTTATGCGCGCAGGCGCAGGAATAAAAACGAATCAATAAAGGAGAATGTAAAAATGTTGGATGAAAGAAAGCAGGAGGCATATCTTGCCATCCTGGGGGAAGAACTCCTCTTGGCCACCGGGTGTACAGAGCCCATCGCTGTTGCGTATTGCGGAGCAAAATTACGCGCGGTGCTGGGCGTTAAACCGGAAAGAGTGCTGGCGGAGGTCAGCGGTAACATCTTAAAAAATGTGAAAAGCGTGGTGGTGCCCAATACCGGCTCCCGCCGGGGTATTGAAGCCGCCATTGCCGTGGGCATTGTAGCGGGGGATCCGAATGCCGAGCTTCAGGTCATCGCCAATGTGTCGGATGACGACAGTACAGCCATTCAGGCATTTATGGACAGTGTGCCCATTGAGGTGACCTGCCCCGAAACGCCCCGTATGCTGGACATCCGCCTGACGGCCTGGGCGGGTGAACATAAGGCCGTCGTGCATGTAGCCAATAATCATACCAACATTATTTATATGGAAAAGGACGGAAAGGTGCTGCTGGAAAAGCCCCATTCCGATTCTGCCGAGGACAGCCTGACTGACAAGCACATCCTCAATGTAAAAGATATTATTGATTTCGTTGAAACTGTTCCCATTGATCAAATTGAACCGCTGATAGCCCCTCAGATCCAATATAACGGCTCCATTGCTGCGGAGGGGTTAAAAAACAACTGGGGCGCCAACATCGGTTCTACACTGTTGGCATTCTCCGATCCCACCATTGAAACCGAGGCCCGTGCCTGGGCGGCGGCCGGCTCTGATGCCCGGATGAACGGGTGTGAAATGCCGGTAGTGATCTGCTCCGGTTCCGGCAATCAGGGAATCACCGCCTCCGTACCCGTCTGGCGCTACGGACTGCATCTGGGTGCGTCGGAGGAGAAGATTCTCCGGGCGGTGGCCTTATCCGACCTCATTACCATCCATCAGAAGACCGGTATCGGCCGTCTTTCCGCCTATTGCGGCGCGGTAAGCGCCGGTGTGGGCGCCGGTTGCGCCATTGCCTGGCTGCTGGGCGAGGGCTACGAGGGCATCAGCCACACCCTTATCAACGCGGTGGCCATGATCTCCGGCTGCATCTGTGACGGCGCCAAGGCCTCTTGCGCCAGCAAGATCTCCATGGGCGTCAACTGCGGCATTTTGGGCTACAACATGTATAAGGGTGGCAACAATTTCCGCCCCGGCGACGGCATTGTGGGCGTCGATGTGGAGGACACCATTAAAAATGTGGGTATTTTGGCCAGCCAGGGAATGCGGGAAACAGACCGTGTGATTCTAAAGATCATGAC
Source organism: Clostridiales bacterium (assembly GCA_012719745.1). Taxonomy (GTDB): domain Bacteria; phylum Bacillota; class Clostridia; order Oscillospirales; family Oscillospiraceae; genus Vescimonas. The sequence goes on from JAAXZS010000137.1 coordinate 6,846, forward strand.
CGGCCGTTAAAATGCAAAAAAATTGCCTGTCGCTTTTGCGGCAGGCAATTTCATATGTGCTCTTATTCTGTGACGAAGGGCAGCAGAGCAATCTGACGAGCGCGCTTGATGGCGTCTGTCAGCTGGCGCTGATGCATTGCACAGGTACCGGTGGTTCTGCGGGGCAGAATCTTGGAGCGCTCGGAAATAAAGCGGCGCAGCTTAGCGGCGTCCTTATAATCGATACACTCGCACTTATCCACACAGAATTGGCAAACCTTCCTGCGCTTGCGGTTACCGCCGCGGGGAGCTCTGCTATCGCGTTCCATAGCCATGGATGTTACCTCCTTTATAAAATGGCGGTGCAAAGGCACCATCAGAACGGCAGGTCGCCGTCCTCCTCTTCAATTTCGGCAAATTCGGAAGGAGCGCTGGCGGTCGGGGCGGAATAACCGCCGTTGGGCGCGCTGTTGTATGCGGGAGCGCCGCCGTAAGAACCGGCGGAGTCACCGTCACGCTTGGAATCGCCAAAATAAACGTTCTCGGCAACCACCTCCGCACTTCTGCGGTTGTTGCCGTCTTTGTCTTTCCAGTCGCGCAGCTGCAGCCGACCTTCTACCACAGCCATACGGCCCTTGGTGAAGTATTTTGCCACAAACTCCGCGGTGCTGCGCCAAGCCACTACGTCAATAAAATCGGTTTCCCGCTCACCGCTCTGGGACTTAAAATCCCGGTCGACGGCCAGAGAAAAGGATGTGACGGCAGTGCCGCTTTGGGTGCGGCGCAACTCGGGGTCACGGGTCAGACGCCCCATAATGATAATGCGGTTCAGCATATCACAGCCCCCTTATTCGCCTTTGCAGACGATCATGGAACGCATAATGCCTTCGGTAATGCCCAGAATACGATCCAGCTCTTTGGGGAATTCCGGGCCGCTGGTAAAGGACATCAGCACATAATGCGCTTCGGTCTTGTAGTCGATCTCATAAGCCAGCTTGCGCTTGCCCCATTCGTCAACCACAACATTGGAACCGTTTTCTTCAGCCAGGGCCTGGAACTTTGCCACGGTAGCAGCAATTGCCTCATCACCCTGTGCCGGGTCGATCAGATAAACGACCTCATAGTTGGCAGAAACTTTAGCCATACTTTTGCACCTCCTTTTGGACTTTAGGCCCTCACCGACAGGTGAGAGCAAGGATTTTCCCGCATTATGCGAGCCTAATTATTATACCGTATTTAGGAGAAAAGTCAAGAGATTTAAAACAAATTCCCTTAAAAAGCAGAAAATAAAGCAAAAATGTGGGGATACTTCCACTGTATCCCCACATATTGTATATCAACTTTGGCTTCGCTGGCCTATCAGCCGTTTGAAAAAGGAAACCCGAGGCAAGGTCATCAGCAGCGGCAGACCCAGTGCATAGCAGACCACAGCCTCGCCCAGAGCGATAAAAGCGCCGGAGAAGGAGAAAGCAGCCCAAAATGCGCTGCCAAAGCCCACCTGCTCAAAAGCAATCAGGCCGCCCACCAGAATACCGTTGGTGATGATCGGCGGCAGCGGCGCTAAATACCGGCTGCGGCAGCGGGCGGTGAGCAGGGCAGCCAAAAGCGTCGCCAGGGACCCCACGATAATATCCAGCAGTCCGTAGGGACTGAGCAAATTGGCAATCAGACACCCGGCGAAAAGCCCCCAGGCCGTTTCGGGAAAGAAAAAGGGCAGTACGCACAGCGCCTCGGAGAACCGAAATTGGACGGGGCCGTAGGTAATGCCGAAGGTAGAGGCAAAAATGGTAAGGGCGGCGTAAGCGGCGCCCACCACGGCGGCGGTGGTCAGTTGACGGGTATTACATTTTTTCACATGGATTTCCTCCCATTTTTTATTTAGAGAACGGCCGCTTGCGGGCCGAACGAACGCCTTTGCGGGCGCTTGGACAGGGTGTGGAAACCTGTCGGGAAAAGTATACCACAGGCGGGCCCAAAATAAAACCCCTATCGCAAAAAAGGAAGGGCCGCCGCAAATATAGCGGCAGCTCTTCCTTCAAATATTGCGATAGATAAAAGCCCCTGTTTCCCAAAAGATTGCTTACTCTTCCGGCAGCAAAAGCAACACCTCGTCCTCCGTCCGGGAGAGAACCGTGATATCGGCTTCCTCCGCCGTGGTGCCCAGGTAAGATAAAAGCGCATCATAGACGTCGGGGGAAAGGGTATAGCAATGGCCGGTGTCGGGAAAATACCCGTTATTGGATAGCCATTGGGCGGCGTCGACCCCGTCTCCGGTTGTCATAACGGCCTTTTCCATCTGATCGCCGCCCACAGCGGCACCGTCTGTTTCCATGACCGAATAGGATGCGGCGCTGTCCGCGGCGGACTGACGGCCGCTGAGATGAAGGCTTGCCCCAATGCCCACACACAAAAGCGCACAGGCGGCCACAGTGACAAGGGCCCGGCGGGGAAGGTGGCGCTGACGGGGCTTTTCTGACCGAATACATCCCATCAGCTCCTCATGAAATCGGGGCGGTAGATCTATATCCGCTGTTTCCTGAAGTGATTCGTTGATAGCACACAGACTCTCATAATACGCCCGGCAACCGTCGCAGGAGGCCAGATGCGCCCGCAAAGCGGCTTCCTGATCCGCCGGCAGCTCACCGTCCGCCAGAGATTCAATGGCATCCCGAAATATTTCACAGTATTTCATCTGGAACCTCCTTTCGTGGAATTGGACGGATCTGTGTCGAAAAAGTTCCCGCTCTCCAGCAGAATAAGGCGCAGCTGCCGTCGGGCACGGCTGATGCGGGATTTGACCGTGCCAGGTTCCAGATTCAGCTCCGCTCCGATCTCCTCATAACTCAGCTGCTGCATCTCCCGCAGCAGCAAAATCTGCCGATATTCGGGGGAAAGAGCGGCAAGGCTCCGTTCAATGGCGTCGCGCAGCTCGGCGCGCTCCAGCTGGGACTGGGGCTGGTATCGCACATGGTCGGCCACATCGGGGTTCAGCACCTCGTCGTCCAGTGAAAGGGTGCCTGTATGTTTCTTTTCCCGGCGCAGCAGGTCAATAGCGGCATTGGTAGCCAGCCGGTAAAGCCAGGTGGAAAATTTGGCGTCGCCCCGAAAAAAGGGGAGAGAGCGCCAGGCGGAGAGAAAGGTTTCCTGAGCCGCCTCCGCCGCGTCCTCCGGATTGCCGCACAGCCGCAGCGTCAGGCGATAGACGGCTTTCTCGTAGGTCAGCACCAGTTTTTCGAAGGCGTCCGGGTCTCCTTTGCGGGCGCGGTCGATCCATGATAGCTCCTCATTCATGTCAAATCCCTCTTGATACCCTCGGTGACGCGGTAAACGTCTGACAACGTATTCATGCGTACGATCTGATCCTTATAGTAGTTGGCGTGCGCCACGCCCTTGAGATACCATGCATAGTGGCGGCGTGCCTCCAAAATGGCAATATGCTCCCCCTTGTCCGCCGCGGCCAGCTCGATCTGCCGCACCGCCGTGTCACACCGCTGGGAAAGGGGCGGCAGCGGCGGAATGGGGCGGCCCTCCAGTGCGGCAGCACACTGGGCAAAAATCCAGGGATTACCGAAAGAACCCCGGCCAATCATGGCCATGTCTGCCCCGGTGAAGTGGAGGATCCGCACCGCGTCCTCAGGGGAAAACACATCGCCGTTGGCGATCACGGGAATGGAGACGGCCTCCTTTACCTCCCGGATGGTGGTCCAGTCCGCCTGCCCGGCGTACATCTGGGTTCGAGTGCGCCCGTGGACGGCAATGGCGGATACCCCCACTTGCTGCAGCATTTGGGACAGCTCCACGGCGTTGATACTGCCTTTGTCCCAGCCCCGGCGCATTTTCACCGTTACGGGGACAGGGGAGGCTTTTACCACCGCCTCCGCCACCCGGGCGGCCTTCTCCGGGTCGCGCATGAGGGCGGAGCCGTCACCGCTGGAAACCACCTTTCCCACGGGACAGCCCATGTTGATGTCGATAAAATCCGCGCCGGAGGCCTCCGCGGCGATGACTGCTGCCTCTGCCATGCAGACGGGATCGCTGCCGAAAATTTGGGCGGCGGCCGGATGCTCGCCATCAAAAAGCTTTAAAAGACAGCGGCTTTTTTTATCCTGATAGCAAAGGGCTTTGGCGCTGACCAGTTCTGTACAGGTCAGCCCTGCCCCTTGTTCGACGCATATTTTCCGAAAGGCCAGATCTGTGACGCCGGCCATGGGAGCCAGTGCCAAGCGGGATGTAATGTTGACTGTGCCGATTTTCATGGAAATCTCCTCATCAAATGGTGTGTTTCCAGTATACCATAGCGGAAAGGGGAAGAAAATAGGCAAAAAAGCGGGGATGAGCAGGTAAATGCCCATCCCCCAAGAGGAGAAAATAAAAGAGAAACTGTGAAAAGAAATGCTCAAAGCAGTGTGGCCAGCAGCCAAATCAGCCCGATACAGCAGCCGCCCAGGAGGGCGGAAAGCAGCGGCGTCATGTGAAAACGATGGGGCTGTCCGGTGGTGTGACTGCGGGCATAGTTTTTGGCAATATGCACAGCTTGTTCCACCAATTGCTGGGAGGTAACGCCGCTGCCGGACAGCGCATCGTTGCGGATAATAAAAATAGCCTGTTCAAAAATACGGGGATCGGGGGAATCCACCACGATGACCCGTCTGGAAATACCCTTAACCAAGAGTTTGCCCTCCTCTGTCCTGTGATATTTCCAGTATTTCCTGATAGGGAAAAGTTATACTTTTATTTTTCCGTTTTGTTCCGATTTTGGCAGGAACAAGACCAGCGCGGCGCAGTCATCGGAGAGCTGCCGGCGGGTGCGAGCCTCGGATAAAATCAGAGAACAGAGAATCTGGGGGTCGGTGCCATCCCATCCCGTGAGCAGATCCTGCAGCCACTCATCATTTTCCGCATCGGCCACACCGTCACTGATCATAATGAAGAAGCATCCGCCGGATAAGAGAAGGCGGGTGGCGTCCGGGGGATCTCGCCCCTCCTGCAAGCCGGCCGGCAGACTTCCCGCCGTCATGCGGGTAACCATGGTGCCTTTTTTAAGATAGGAGGGCGCCGCACCGTATTTGTAAAGAGCACCGCTGCCGTTTTCCCGACGTACACATAAAAGATCAATGGTGGTAAAGCCGCCGTTTTCCTCGCTTCGCAGCGCAAGCGCCGAATTCAGGGTTTTCAGGGCCGGGGCGGGGTCAATGCCCGCTTTCAAAAAGCGTTCCAGCAGCCGGGTGGTCATGGCGGCCTCCCGGTGAGCGGCCTCGCCGCTGCCCATGCCGTCGGAGAGCAGGAGATAGAGACTGCTGCCCACTTCAAAGCAGGAGATCTGATCTCCGCAGATATGCTCGCCCGCTTTGGGGTAAAGGGCGGTGCCCAACTGATAGACCATCAGCTCTCCTGGGGAGAAGGCGGGCGCCGTCTGTCCCCGGGCGGTGCTGGAAAGCAGATCGCTGAGCTGTGCGTACTGATCCTCCGCTTCCTGCCGTACCTGCCGCAGCCGCGTACTGTATTGCCGCCGCAGCAGGTAGGCCTGCAATTCAATATTCAGCGCGGTGAGAAAATCCGTCAGGTGGACACAGCGGGAGCTGAAATACAGGGGGAAGTCGCCCGGAAGGGCTCGTCCGCGCTGCAGCAGCTGCGGTGTGGCGTCATTAAAGGCGGTATAGGTTTCGGAATAATTTTTTTGCCAGCAGGTGGCGCATAGAACGCAGTTACGGCATATTTTTTCAGCCGTGCGGTCAAACAGAACAGAGGGGTTTTCCGGTGCGTCGGGTACAGTGCCGTTGTGAAAACTGTCATATAATTCCCGAAAAGCTTGAGCGGACTGTTCCAGCTGTTGTTGCAGTGGTGGCTGGGCGTGAGGCACGGACTCTTTGGCGTTAGTGCCTCGTTTTCCCTTAAACAGCTTGGCGGGAATTACCGAATAGAGCACAGCGGCCAGCGCCATTTCGCAAATCAACGGGATTTGGTCACGGCTGAGAAATAAGAAAGAAAGCAGCACACCGGGCAAAAGAAAGACCACCGCGCACCATATCCGGCTTTTATTCCTGCAGAGATTTGCCAGAAGCCCGCCCAGACCATAGGTGACGGCAAAGAACAGGGGACTGCCGGATTGTACCAGATCCATAGAAAGCCCTACGCAGACGCCGGCGGCGGCACCAATGGCAGGAGGACACAGAGAGGCGGCAAACAGCGTCAGGACGGCGGCCATGGCTCGTCCCACGGAAAAGGCTCCGCCCAGCGTCAGCGGCGCGGCAGCGACAGCGAGGGCGGTGAGCATAAAGAGAAGCCCAATCTGCCAGGCAGGCGTTCCCCTGTTTTCATCTGTCAAAAAGTGAAAATAGTATGTAGTCACAGCCACGCAGACGGCGGCGCAGAGACAGGCGGTAATTTGTGTGGAATCGGCTTGTCCCAAAAGGGCGGCGGCTTCCACGGCCAGCATCCAGAAAGCGGCTACCAGCGGGCAGAAGAGAGGCTTTGCGTAAAGCTTGGTGTCAAAAAAAGCAAGACTTACGGCGTAAACCAGAATAGCCGCGGCCACATAGCGCAGGGCCGCCTGAAAGGGGAGAAATAAAAAAGCACCGGCCGCCGCGCCCAGCAGCGAACAAAGCCCCGGCAGCTTTGAGCCGGAGGCCGCCACAAAGGCAAGACCGAAGGGGGTATAGCTGCCAAATATTCGGCCGGCTGAGAGCAAAAAAGTCAGAAAAAAACGCCCGATCAGGCGTACCGCCGGCAAAGCCTGCTTTTTTTCAGCGGCAAGGACAATATTTTTCATTGATCAGGCCTCCTTTTCCCCCATTCTACAAAAGAAGCGGGGCAAAGAAGGTCGGGAAATAGAGGCAAAGAAAAAAGCTTCGAATTTCCCAAGAAATCCGAAGCTAATATTTATAGAGCAGAGAAATAGGTTTCTGCCTGCCCGATGTCCCGCTGTATCTGTATCCGCAGTGCCTCCAGCGAATCAAATTTCCGCTCGGGACGCAGGTGGCGGTAAAATTCCAGTCGGATCTGTTTGCCGTACAGATCACCGTCAAATCCAAGCAAAAAGGTTTCCACGGATACGGTGGCGCTGTCGCAGACGGTGGGGCGGATGCCCACATTGGTAATACCGGGACAGCTGGTGCCGTCCGGCAGATAGACCCGGGTAATGTAAACGCCGTGGTCGGGGACCAGCACATGGGCCGGGACGGCCAGATTGACGGTGGGAATGCCGATGGTGCGGCCGATGTGCCGCCCGTGGCAGACCGTCTGGGTCAGACTGTGAGGATGCCCTAAAAAGGCGGCGGCCCGCTCCATATCTCCTTTTTCCACCAATGTACGGATGTAGGTGGAGCTGACGGTAATGCCGTCCTTCTCCACCTTGGGAATAATATCGCAGCCGATACCCAGCTCTTCGCATTTGGCGCGCAGCAGCCCGGTATTCCCCTGGTTTTTGTGACCAAAACGGTAGTCGTGTCCTGCCACCAAATGGATGGCGTGGTACTGTCCTACCAGCAGTTTCACAATAAATTCCTCCCAGGGCAGAGTCATCATCTGACGGTCAAAAGGGGCCAGAATCACATGGTCGATACCGTAAAGCCGGTGGATCAACTCCTGCCGGTCTTCCGCCGAGTTAATGAGGAAAACGGGTTTACCGGTCACCACCTCTTTTGGGGGGCGGTCAAAGGTAAAGACGGCGGGAGTAGCGTTTAATTCCGTCGCTCGTTCCACCGCTTTTTTCAAAAGGGCGCCGTGACCCAGATGGACACCATCAAAAAAGCCGAGGGCAATCACAGATTGATTCAAGATACTTCACGCTCCGAAAAAGTTTTTAAGAGAGGTCATCACATGCCCCTCCAATCGGCTCAGACACAAAAAAGTGCCGTCTCCGCCATACACACGATAGATGCCCGTCGGCAGCGCCTCCTCCACAGAAAAGGGATTGCCGTTGCGGCAATAAGCCTCTGCCTTTTCAAGAGAGATGCGGTAGGCCGGATGCTGGCTAAAAAGCGCGTCCAGAGGGCGCAGCAGCGTTTCGCCGTGTTCCTGCACCTCTTCCAGTGTCACCGCGTCGTCCAGCGTAAAACCGGCGGCCATGATGCGCCGCAGGGAAGCCATGCAGCCCCCGCATCCCAGCGTCTGCCCGATGTCATGGCAGAGCGTGCGGACATAGGTGCCCTTGGAACAGAGAATCCGCAGCAAAAAGGTGTCTGGTGTTGTCTGTTCCAGAATTTCCAGCTCAAAAATCGTAATCTCCCGGGGCTTTCGCTCAATTTCCCGTCCCTGCCGTGCCAGCTGGTACAGCTTTTGTCCGTTAATCTTGATGGCAGAATACATGGGTGGAATCTGGGCAATCACGCCTGTAAACCGTGGCAGAACGGCGGCCAGCTCCGCCTGCGAAACGGCAGGCACACATTGGGAAAGTGTTTCGCCGGAGGTGTCCTGGGTATTGGTTACAAGACCCAGCCTCAGTCCGGCAATATATTCCTTGCGCCCCGGTTCGGCAAAGGAAACGGCCCGGGTGGCCTGTCCCACAAAGACCGGCAGAACGCCGGTAGCCATGGGGTCAAGGGTACCGGCGTGGCCAATTTTTTTCGTTTTCAAAATGCCCCGAAGCTTGGCGCAGACATCCATGGATGTCCATCCAGCGGGTTTGTCAATGATGAGGATACCGTTTGCCATATGCACTCCTCAGAATTCAAAATACATATAAATTGATTTTTCTGACGACATGTGCGTCAGAAAAATACACTGACCCGCCGCAAACGGCGGCGAAACCGGAAGAATGTGCCGCGTAGCGGCGCGTCCGTGAGGTCTCACAAAAGGGATAAAGCCCTTTTGTGAAGAAATGTCCATCCGGCGGGTTTGTCAATGATGAGGATACCGTTTGCCATTTAGTCCTCCGCCGATGCCAGAACAGCCTTTAATATGGCTTTCTTTGTTTCTTCCATGGTGCCGCGGACCGTGGCACCGGCAGCGGCCCGGTGTCCGCCGCCTCCCAGCACGGCACAGGCGGCGGTAGCGTTGATCCGGGGGCCTGTGCGAACAGAGATCTTATTTTCGCCCGGCGCCAGTTCCCGGATGGTGATGCCGCAGTCGGTACCCTCCACCAGAGCCGCCAGGGAGCTGAGCTCCTCAATGTCGGCCTCCGTGGCGTGCATTTCATCCCGTAGAGACAAGGGGATCTGCATGACTACGATGCGGTCATTGTCGTAGAGCTCCATCTGGGAGACCATGCGGGCCTCCATGGCAAGACGGGTTTTGCTCTTGGTGCGAAAAAGCACCTTGTTCACCGTACGGTAGTCGATGCCGGTCTCAATCAGTGCTGCCGCCACCCAATGGGTCTGGGCGGTGGTGTTGGCGTAGACAAAGCAGCCGGTATCGGTAGAAACCGCCACATACAGCGGCAGCGCAATTTCTTTCGTGACGGGCGTCATTTCCCGAATAATGGCATAGAGAATCTCTCCGGCGGCAGCCGCCTCCGGCACTACGCAGGCTGTTTTTCCGAATCCGCTGTAGGAGGGGTGGTGATCAATGGCCAATTCAATATGATCGCGGTAAGGTTCTGCGTTTTCCGGCAGAAGAGCCAGATCGGCAATGTCGGTGGAGACCACATGGGCAGGCCGATAGCCCTCCGGCGCCCAGTAGGGAGCGGCATAGGGGGCATAGGTGGCGGTAATACCGGAATTGGGCAGTAAAAATGCTTCTTTTCCCAGATTCCGCAGCGCACGGCAAAGCGCGGACGCACTGCCGATGGTGTCGCCGTCGGGGCGGATGTGGGTAAGAATGAGCACATGATCCAGCGTCTGCAAATAGTCTGCGGTTTCTTTTATACTCAGCATAACGCCCGCCTCACTTGTCTTCATCCAGGTGGATGTTCTCATTTTCCGGGTTGGCGGGTTTCACGTGTTCCAGCATGTCCAGAATATGAGCGCCGTAGGCAATGGAATCGTCTGCCACAAATTGCAGCTCCGGCGTATAGCGCAGTTTCACACGGGCGCCCAGTTCCCGGCGCAGATAGCCGGCGGCGGATTTCAGACCCGCCATCAGCTCTTTTTCCTTACTTTTGTCCAGACTGCTGACAAAAATGCGGGAATAGCGCAGATCAGAGGTGGTGTCCACATGGGTGATCGTGACCATGCCTCCGGATACCCGGGGGTCTTTCACAGAGCGCAGCAGCGATGCCATTTCCTTTTGAATTTCCTCGTTGATACGGCCAATTCGGTTGTTTGCCATAAGCAGCCTCCTTTCAAGATGCGGATTGCGCCCCATCCGAGGCGCAATCCAGGCGTAGTTATTTCGTTTTGCGTAAAAATAGCAATTCTTACAGCTCGATCTGCTGCATGGTGAAGGCTTCTACAATGTCGCCTGCCCCATGAAAACGGCGTTTTCATGGGAGCCCAATTTAATCCTCCGCAGCAGAAATGAATTCCGCTGTGGCAAGGTTTTGCTTGCGGCAAAACGCTTGGACACGCCTTGCGGCGTGAGGCGGCACAGCCGCCAAAGAAGACGACAGGAGCTGTTTGTGAAAAAAACAGCTGTTCTTACAGCTCAATCTGCTGCATGGTGAAGGCTTCTACAATGTCGCCTTCTTTGAGGTCGTTAAACTTTTCAATGCTCAGGCCGCACTCGTAGCCCTCGGACACTTCCTTGACGGAGTCCTTGAACCGCTGCAAAGAGGCCAGTACACCCTCGTGCACCACAATGCCGTCCCGCACCAGACGCACCTGACAGTCCTTGCGTTGCAGCTTGCCGTCCTGCACATAGCAGCCGGCAATGGTGCCGATGCCGGAGACCTTGTAAAGCTGGCGAACCTGGGCGTGACCCAGCAGTACTTCCTTGAACTGGGGTGCCAGCATACCCTTCATGGCCGCTTCAATTTCGTTGATGGCATCGTAGATCACGCGGTACATCCGCATATCCACGTTGGAGCGAGCGGCGCTTTCCCGGGCGGTGGTGTCCGGACGGACGTTGAAGCCCACGATAATCGCCTGAGAGGTTGCGGCCAGCATAACGTCTGATTCGTTGATGGCGCCCACGCCGCCGTGAATGACACGGACGCGGACTTCCTCGTTGGAGAGCTTCTCCAGGGAGGACCTGACGGCCTCCACGGAACCCTGAACGTCGGCCTTGACAATCAGGTTCAGGTTCTTCATCTCACCGGCCTGAATCTGGGAGAACAGATCCTCCAAAGAGACCTTGGTCACAGGCGCGTTGGCCTTGAGACGATCCTCCTCCTTGCGCTGCTCCACCAGCTCCCGGGCCAGCTTTTCGTCAGCCACAGCGTTGAAGGTGGCACCGGCAGCGGGGGCTTCGCTGAGGCCCGCAATCTCCACAGGAACGGAGGGGCCGGCCTCTTCAAGGCGCTGTCCCTTGTCGCCTGTCATGGTACGGATACGACCCACAGAAGTGCCGGCGATAATAATGTCGCCCAGATGCAGGGTGCCGTTTTGCACCAGGAGAGTTGCCACGGGGCCGCGACCCTTGTCAAGTCGGGCTTCAATGACAGTACCCAGAGCGGCACGGTTGGGGTTGGCCTTCAGTTCGCCCACCTCAGCGGTCAGAGTCAGCATCTCCAGCAGATTGTCAATCCCCATGCCGGTCTTGGCGGAAATGGGGCAGATAATGGTTTCGCCGCCCCAGTCCTCGGCCACCAGACCGTATTCGGTAAGCTGCTGCTTGATGCGCTCGGGGTTGGCGTCGGGTTTATCCATTTTGTTGATTGCCACAATGATGGGAATGCCGGCAGCCTTTGCGTGGTTGATGGATTCAATGGTCTGGGGCATGATGCCGTCCTCGGCCGCCACCACCAGAATGGCAATATCCGTCACCATGGCGCCGCGGGCACGCATGGAGGTAAAAGCCTCATGACCCGGGGTATCCAGGAAGGTGATGGGTTTGCCGTGAATCTGCACCTGATAGGCGCCGATATGCTGGGTAATGCCGCCGGCTTCGCCGGAGGCCACATGGGCATGGCGAATATAGTCCAGCAGGCTGGTCTTGCCGTGGTCTACGTGACCCATAACCACCACCACAGGGGCGCGGGACACCAGATCCTCCGCGGTATCCTCGTGGCCGTCGATCAGCTTTTCATCGATGGTAACGACCACTTCCTTTTCCACCTTGCAGCCCATATCCATGGCCACCAAAGCGGCGGTGTCATAGTCAATCATCTGGGGAAGGGAGGCCATGATGCCGCTTTTCATCAGGCATTTGACCACCTCGGCACCGGTTTTCTTCATCCGGGAGGCCAGCTCGCCCCCGGAGATCTCATCGGGGATCTGCACGGTGACGGGTGTTTTCTTAATGACCTCCAGCTGCAATCTGCGCAGCCGGTCGGCCTCTTCCTGCCGGCGCTTGTTGCCGAAGGACTGGCCGCCCTGGGGGCGCTTCTTGTTGTTGCGGAATTTCTCACGATTTCCCTGTTGCTGGTCGCGGCGTCCCTGGTTACGGGACTCTGCCAGAACCTGCAGCTTCTCATCGTATTTGTCCAGATTGACGTTGGTGGCCTTGCGGGTGTCCACGACCTTGGTCTTGGGCACGCGGGAGAGGGGCTGGGTGGGCGCGCTCTCCTTGTTGACGACCGGCTGCCGATGCGCCGGTGCGCTCTTTCCGCTCTCGGCGGGCATTTTCTTTTCTGCGGGTTTCTCCACGGGCTTTTCCACCGGTTTTGCGGCAGGCTTTGCCGCGTCGGCATAAATTACCTGAATACCGGACACCTGATTATGCTGTGTCAGATACTCAAAAACCAGGGAAAGCTCATGATCCTCCAGCGCCTGCATGTGATTTTTGGGCGCCTGGGCGTACTTGGTCAGGATTTCCGCCACATCCTTGGTGGGAACGTTAAAATCCTTCGCCACCTCATGCACTCTATATTTGTTCACGATTGTACCCAAATAAAGCCACCTCCATCTTAGTGATACGAATCTCTTTACTTCTTCTTGCCGGATCCCTTGCCCCGTTTCACCGGCAGACTTCCGGCAAAACGCGGTCCGTTCTTTTTATGTGTTTCCTCGGGTCTGCGGGCAGAAAAACGATACGCCCTGTGGGGCCGGGCAGCTGTGTGCCCTGTCGTCTTTTTTTCCGGCCGCGTTTCCGGCTGTTTTTCCGGCTGTTTTTCCGGTTGCTTTTCCGGTTGCTTTTCCGGCTCCTCTTTGCTCTGGGACTGTACCGGGCGGCATTTACCGCTGCGCAGGTTCTTTTCGTGCCGCGCCTGCTCCCGCCTCCGCTCCAGTGCCCGCCGGGCCTTTATATCCAATGCCTCCGCCGTGGCTGTATACGTCTCCGGATTGCCGGCGGCAAGCTTTTTGGTAATGGCGCTGGCAAAGCCGATGTCGGTCAGTGCCGCCATGGCGCACACGGTGCAGCCCACGGCGCGCCCCAGCTCCTCCTTGGAAAAGGGAAGCGTGATCATCAGGCACTGTCCGCTTTCTGAAAAGTGCCGGCACCGGCGCAGGGAATTGGGGGCGGCATCCTTTGCCAGAAGCAGGAGACGTGCCTGCCGTGCTCTGGCGGCGGCGCCTACCGGCTCTTCGCCTACCTCCAGACGGCCCGCCTTTTTAGCAAGACCGATCAGGTGTAAAATATCTTCCAAATTTAGCCTCTCATCTGCTCTTCAAGAGCGTCATAAACCGGGTCGGGAATGGACATGTCAAAGGCCCGTTCCAAAGCCCGGGACTTCCGAGCCTTCTTCAGGCACTCCGGATCAGGGCACACATAGGCGCCACGCCCCGATTTTTTGCCAGTGGTATCCAGGGAAATTTCACCCTCCGGGGATTTTACAATACGCAAAAGCTCACGCTTATCCCGCATAGTGCGGCAGCCCACACACTGCCTCTGGGGAATTTTCTTGGGTTTCAGCATTTCTTCCCCCTCCTTATACTCAGTCCTCGTGCCAGGAGGCGGGCTTGATGTCGATCTTGTAGCCGGTCAGGTGGGCGGCCAGACGGGCATTCTGCCCCTCCTTGCCGATGGCCAGACTCAGCTGATCGTCGGGGACAATGACACGGCAGCTCTTCCCCTCATCGGAGAGAAGCACATCCTCCACATCAGCGGGCGCCAGCGCCGCGGCAATAAACTGGGCGGGATCCTCACTGTACTTGATGATGTCAATCTTTTCGCCCCGCAGCTCATCCACGATGGCGGCCACGCGCTGCCCCTTGGGGCCCACGCAGGCGCCGATGGGGTCAATATTTTCATCGGAGGACCAAACGGCCATCTTGGTACGGCTGCCGGCCTCACGAGCAATACTTTTCACTTCCACAATGCCGTCAAAAATTTCGGGCACCTCCAGCTCAAAGAGCCGTCTCACCAGGTTGGGGTGGGTACGGGAAACCAGCACCTGAGGCCCACGGGTGGTGCGGCGCACCTCCACAAGATAGACCTTCACGTGCTGCCCCTCGGTGAGAGTTTCACCGGGCACCTGCTCGCCAACGGCCAGAATGGCGTCGGTGGATTCGGTGCCGGTGCCGATGCGCAGCAAAACACTGCCGGTGCGGGGGTCAATACGGGAGACAACACCGGTGAGAATCTCGTGCTGCTTGGAGTTGAATTCGTCGTAGACCATGCCGTGCTCGGCCTCCCGCAGGCCCTGAATAATGACCTGCTTGCCGTTGCCGGCGGCGATCCGTCCGAATTCCACATTTTGCACAGGGATATTTACAATGCCGCCCACGCTGTTTTTGGCAGAAATGGCACGGGCGTCTTCCAGCGAGATCTGGGTGCCGGGGAACTCCACTTCCTCCACAATTTCCTTCTGGACGTACATCCGCAGATCGCGCTTTTCCTCATCCACGTCCACAATCACGTTTTCCACACCCTCGTGGTCGCGCTTGTAGGCGGTGGTCAAAGCCTGAATAATTTTGTTGAGCATGAAATTCTGAGGGATGCCCCGCTCCTTTTCCAACATGGTCAGGGCGGCAAAAATTTCATCACACTTCATGGTAACACTCCTGTTTTTCTATATTAGTATTGGTAATGATTTAAAATTCAATCCGCAGACGCACCAGGGCAATTTCCTGCTTGGTAAAGACAAGCTCATTGGCTCCCACGGTGATCCGCACGCTGCCGTTTTCGTAACCCGTGAGGACGCCGGCAAATTCCTTGCGTCCGTCTCGGGGCTGATAGGTTTTGAGCGTAACCGGTGCGCCCATAAATTTCTCAAAATCGGAAGGACGTTTCAGCGGCCGCTCGGCTCCGGCAGAGGAAACCTCAAAAATATAACTGGCCTCAATGGGATCGGCCTGGTCCAGCGCTTCGCTCACCTTGCGACTGATGGCCTCGCAGTCCAGAATGTCCACGCCGCCGTCCTTATCGATGTAAAGCCTAAGATACCACTGCCCGGCCTCACCTACATACTCCACATCCCAGACGGTGCAGCCCTGCTCCGCTGCCGCGGGCGCGGCCAGCTCCGCCACCAGTTCGGTTATTTTCTTCAAAAAAACGCCCCTCCCGTTTCACAATTTTTAAGGTTTTAAAATTGCCCAATAAAAAGAGCGGACCGGTAAGTCCACTCTGCAAACAACAACTGATACTGGAGTATAATAGCATGATTCGGCCCGGATTGCAAGCCTTTTTCCCGGAAACTGGCTGTATTTTCACAAAAAAATCATCCCGCTGGACATACCGCGGGATGAAACACCGTTATTTGCGAAAAAGTCTCAGTCGGGATAGAAGCGAGAAAAGCAGAAACACCGCCAGATTCACCACCACCACCGTGGCGCCCACGGGGGTGGACAGCAGATAGGACCCGGCCAGTCCCACGCAAAAACAGATCACCGACAGTACCCCCGCGAAGATTACCACACCCCGGAAGCTTTTACGCAGGCGCATGGCGGAGAGGGCGGGGAAGATGATGAGACTGGAGATCAGCATGGCGCCCATCATTCGCATACCCAGCACAATGGTCAGTGCGGTGAGGACGGACAGCAGGGAGTTGTACACCCCCACCTTCATGCCGGTGGCCCGGGAAAAGTTTTCATCAAAGGTAATGGCAAAGATCTTGTGGTAAAAAAGAATAAACAGCAGCAGCACCGCAATGGACAGCACCACCGATAAAATCACATCGTCGCCGTTCATGGCCAGAATACTGCCGAACATGTAGCTGTCCACATCGGTGGTCATGCCGGTGGTGCGGCTGGTGACCAGAATGCCGATGGCCAGCGCCGAAGCGGAGGTGACGGCAATGGCGGCGTCGGCGTTGATGCGGCTGTTCTCCGCGATCCGCAGCAGGAAGAAGGCCGCCACGATGACCAGCGGAATGGAAAACTGCAGCGGTGCCCAGCCGCAGGCCAGCGCGATGGCCAGCGCACCGAAGGACACATGGCTCAGCCCGTCGCCGATCATGGAGTAGCGCTTAAGTACCAGCGATACCCCCAGCAGCGCCGCGCACAGGGAAACCAGGATGCCCACAATAAAGGCCCGCAGAATAAAGGGATAGGTAAACATCTCCATTAAAAGCTTCATGTTCTGTCACCTCCAAATCGTTTCCCACTCTCGGAGGCCAGAAAATCGGCCACCGATCCATAGAACCAGTGGTGATTGCCGGCATGGAGGATGGAACTGCCATACTGCAGAGCGCTGGGCATATCGTGGGTCACCATGATAATAGCCATATGCTCGGTTTCGTTGAGGTATTGCAGCGTTTTGTACAGATCCTGGGCGGCGGCGGGGTCAAGCCCCGTTACCGGTTCGTCCAGAATCAGCAGCTTCCGGGCGGCGCACAGGGCCCTGGAGAGCAGCACCCGCTGCTGCTGCCCGCCGGAGAGCTCCCGGTAGCACTTGTTCTTCAGTTCCAGAATCCCCAGTTTGCCCATATTCATGAGGGCGGCGGATTTCTCCGCCCCGGAGTAGTAAAAGCGCAGTTTCCTGGCGTTTAAAAAGCCGGAGAGCACCACTTCGTAGACGGTGGCGGGAAAATCCTTCTGAGCCCGGGTCTGCTGGGGCAGGTATCCCACAGCGCTCCGGGGCATGAACAGCTCGATGTGGCCGGAAAGGGGCTTCAGTAGTCCCAGCAGGCTTTTGAGCAATGTGGACTTGCCGGAGCCGTTTTCTCCCACCACGCAGAGATAGTCCCCCGCGCGCACCTCGAAATCGAGGTGCTCCCATATGGGCTTTCCCTCGTAGCCCAGGGACACGTCCCGGCAGGCCAACAGTAATTCCTTTTCCATCAGGCAAGACCCTCCTTCAAAGCTTCCACGTTTTTTCCCATTAAGGAAAGATAGGTTTCTCCCGCGTCGAAATCCGCCCGGCTGATGTTCTGGCAGGAATAGAAGGTCAGCACCTTGGCACCGGTGGACTCGGCAATGACCTTGCCGATCTGCTGATTGCTCAGATCAATGGTGTAGACCACGGGGATATGGTCCGCCTCCACCTTGTCGATCAGATATTTCAGCGTGGCAAGGGACGGCTCTGTATCGCCGGCGCAGCCGTGAAAGGCCGCCCGGTAATCAAGATCATAGGTTTTGCAGAAATACAGCAGGGGGAATCGGTCACCGAATACCATCAGATTCCGGTGGCCCGCCTCTACCACCTGCCGAAAATTCTCGTCCAGCGCGGAGAGTTTTTCCAGATAGGCGTCCAGATTGATCTGATAATCGTTACTGTGGGCCGGATCGGCTTTCTGCAGCGCTTCACAGATTCCGCGGCAGAGCAGGGAGGCGTTGACGGGCGATGTCCATATGTGCTCATCATATTCGATTTCGTCGGAGTCGGATTCTTCCCCTTCGTCGTGTTCGTGCTGCATCCCCTCGGTGAACTCCTCCTGCCGGGGATCCACAAAATCGATCATTTTCAGGGTGGCCCCGATGGAATCACCGGCGGAATCCAGCACATTGTCCACCCAGACCTCCCCCTCGCCGCCGTTATAGATGAAAAGGTCAGCTTCGCTGATGGTAATGATGTCAAGGGGGGTGGGTTCAAAACTGTGAGCCTCCCGTCCGGGGGAGAGCAGCAGCGTGTTATCCACCCAGTCCCCACCAATCTGCCGCACAAAGTCATAATAAGGGAACAGGGTGCAGACCACCTTCAGTTTATCCGTGCCGCCCGCTGCCCTTTGCCCACCGCAGCCGGTCAGCAGAAGGGATAAAGCCGCCAGAAGAGCGCAGAAAAGCCGTTTCATTCCGCGTCCTCCTTCTGGGAACATATTTCGCATAATCCGTAAAAAAGCGTCTTGCGGGGATTGATGATAAAGCGGTGTTCCTCTGCCAGATGGTCATAAAGAGACTTCAGGTGGGAGCAGTCCAGATGCTCCAGCCGACCGCACCTCTCACATTTCAATAAAAAGCAGTCCCCTTGCTCCGGGTGATCGCAGTATTGATAAAAGGAACCCTCATCGGTAGTGATCCGGTGAATCAGACCCTGCATCTCCAGTTTTTCCAGCTGGCGGTAGACGGTGGTGAGTCCCACGGGGAAGCCTTCGCCCCGCAGCCGCTCCATCAGCTCGCAGGCGGTGACGGAAGCACCCCGGCCTTTTTCAAGGCACGACAGAACCGCTTTTTGCTGTTTTGTATTATATCTGATGGCCATTATGAGCCCTCCTTGCCGTTGGAGACGCTGCGTGTGCGGCAGCCTCAATTTGAAAACGAAAACCATTTTCAAATTATAAACTGAAAAATGAATTTGTCAATACAAAAATAACTCGTACTTTTTTCCGGTGGTTAATTGTAAAATCAAATTGAACACATAAAAAATCCATAGTGATTGGAATTCTGTTAGAATAAAGTTCTCACACAAAACTCTGACAGAAGGAACCAATCACCATGGACAAGAACCA
>JAAXZS010000023.1 GCA_012719745.1 Clostridiales bacterium
GATAAGGAATGTTTTTAACGGTTTGTTAACATTATTGTTATTTGATTAACATTTTCCGCTTTTTTATCCTGTTTTATTCCGATATTTGTTAAATATTGCTTCTTTATTTCGCAATATTGTTAAAGTCAATCTTTGTTGCAGAATAGATCGGGCGGTAAAAACTCACGTTTTGATGCTTAGTTTGGATAAATCTAAGCCGTTTTTGGAATTCTTAACGAAATGTTTACTATACTAATCGTATTTTTTGTGTAATGTACCTAATATTCCAAATATCAGGAGGAAGTGATCGTCTATATGGAACAGGCAATGACACGGGAAAACGCCATCGCACGCCTTTGCGACTGGTATACAGGATATTTTGATGTCACGCGTCATGAGACCCCTCAGGCTTACTTGGAGGCAGAGTGTGACTTTCATGTTCACTCCGACAAATATGTGTTGACCAAAAAGGCCAAGCTTTGGGAGGCAAACAGTCACGAATATGTATTTTTGTTCAGCGTCCCTCATCTGACACAGGCGATCTACGAGGCCTGCGAAAAATTAGCCTATGAGCGTGGTATGGAAAAAATTGAACCGGGCCCCACGCATATGTACTCCTATATTTCCGCAATCATTGTCTGCGACACCTGCGATGAAGCGGCGCGGCGTGCTCTGAAAAAATGCCGCATCTATAAAAGCTTTCGTCTGTCCTATTGGGGGTGGATGGATTTTCACACAGGTCTTGTGGAATTGAACACCCAAAAAGCGGTGGCAAACCGCAGTGGAAAAAGCGCAGCGCAGATGTTGGAAACAACTCTGTTTCATAAGCAAGCGAAAAAATTCTTTAAGAGAAGGGAGAAAATTTTATGAATGCTGCATTGTTTCTCGTAATTGGCATTGCTGTTCTTGTCTGTGGTTATGTGTTCTACGGCAAGTGGCTGGCCAACAAGTGGGGAGTGGATAACTCCAAGGTCACCCCGGCTCACGAGCTGGAGGACGGTAAGGATTACTGCCCCGCAAAAGCGCCTGTCCTGATGGGACATCATTTTTCCTCTATTGCCGGTGCCGGCCCCATTAACGGACCCATTCAGGCCGCTGTGTTCGGCTGGGTGCCCGTGATGCTGTGGATTCTCATCGGCGGCATTTTCTTTGGCGGCGTCCACGATTTCGGCGCTCTGTTTGCCTCCATTCGTCATAAGGGCGAATCCATCGGCGAAGTCATTTCCGATGCCATTGGCACCAGAGCAAAGCGCCTGTTCATTATCTTTGCCTATCTGACACTGATTCTGGTCGTGGCTGCCTTTGCCTCCATCGTTGCCAACACCTTTAAGGCCACCTATGTGGACGGTGTAGTGGACAAGGTGGCCTCCGCTGCCAACGCCTCCACCGCCATCATTTCCATTCTGTTCATTCTGATGGCCATTGTATTTGGTTTCTTCGTGTACCGTAGAAACGCTCCCCTGGGTGTTTCCACCGTCATCGGCGTTGCCGGCATCGTGATCTGCATGGTAATTGGCCTGAACTGGCACCCCATTTACCTCAGCGGTACCACGTGGATGATTATTGTGGGTATCTACATTCTGATTGCTTCTGTCACGCCCGTTTGGATTTTGCTCCAGCCCCGTGACTACCTGAGCTCTTTCCTGCTGTACGGCATGATGATTCTGGCCGTGGTAGGTATCATCGGCTGTCACCCCACTGTGGACATGCCTGCTTTCACCGGCTGGTATGACAATCTGGCTCCCACCGGTACCTCTCTGGGGTATCTCTTCCCCGCCCTGTTCGTAACCATTGCCTGCGGCGCTGTGTCCGGCTTCCACTCTCTGGTTGGCTCCGGCACCACCGCCAAGCAGCTGGATCAGGAAAAAGATGCCAAGCCCATTGCTTACGGCGGTATGCTCATCGAATGCGCTCTGGCTCTGATCTCCGTTTGCGCGGTTGCCTATATCTGGACGGAATACTCCAGCGGCACCACCGTTACCCCCACCGTTGTATTTGCCACCGGTCTTGCCTCCATGTTCTCCAAGCTGTTTGGCGCCGGCACCTACAACGTGGTGTACTCCATGCTGATCCTGGCTGTGTCAGCCTTCTGCCTGACCTCTCTGGATACCGCCACCCGTCTGGCCCGCTACATGTTCCAGGAGTTCTTTGTGAACTCCGGCGAAGATCTGAAGAGCCTGACCGGCTGGAAGAAAGTCATTACCAATCCCTATGTGGCAACCCTCATCACCGTCGCCCTGGGCATTGGCCTTGGCATGACCGGTTATGCCAAGATCTGGGCTTTGTTCGGCGCTGCCAACCAGCTGCTGGCTGCTCTGGGTCTGCTGGCTGTGTGCTGCTGGCTGGGTAAGGTTGGCCGCAACAACAAGATGTTCTATGTCCCCATGTTCTTCATGCTGGCCGTGACACTGACCTCTCTGGTCTTCACCATCAAGGCTCAGCTTAAGGGTATTATGGCCGGCGGCGCAGGCGTCGTTTGGTTCTATGTCCGCGGCATCTTTGCTGTTTTGCTGATCGTTCTGGCCATTATCCTCGTAGTAGAGGGCATTCAGGCTCTCAGCAAGCAGGCCAAGGCCAAGCAGGCTGCCTGATTGTTTATTAGTTTTCTAAAAAAGCCCGCCGCATTGCGGCGGGCTTTTTTTCGGACAGCGTCAAACATCCGAACAAGAATTTTCACCATCGGTTAAAATTCCATCTGAATCGTGAACGTGTGCATTTCGCAGCATTTGCTCATAGGTGGGCATTGCCTCGGAGGCGTCGTATCCGTTGCCGGGCAGGACGGGCTCATTAGCGTTGGGGCTGTAATTGGCGCCCGTGTTGTTATCGGGACCCATGCCGTCGTCTCCCAGAATTCCCTCGCTGTCACGGTTATAGGATGTGCTGCTGGCAGCGCCGCAGGCCGTCAGAGAGAGAACAAAAAGGGCGCAGATTGCGAAAACCCAAACTGTTTTTTTCATTATTTCTCCATCTCCTTTTTAATTCGACTGGCTTTACGCCGCATTTAGTATCTGCATCCCAGCAAAAATTTTACTGCATAAAATCTGCAAGCTTTGCCTGCTTTTCACAATTATTTTTTACATTCAGTTTGTATTTTGATCCAGGTACTGCTATAATATAATTTATATTTTCTCCAGAGGAGGCATTATTTTATGCAAAAAATGGACAAGCAGTTTCATATCCGCTGTGTGGCCGGTGATGTGGGCCGCTACTGCATTCTCCCCGGTGATCCGGGCCGCTGCAAGGCAATTGCCAGTCATTTTGAAAATCCGGTTTTTGTTTCCCAAAACCGGGAATATACCATCTACACAGGCACCTTACTGGGAGAAAAGGTCTCCGTGTGCTCTACCGGCATCGGTGGTCCTTCCGCTTCCATTGCCATGGAGGAGCTGCACAACATCGGCGCCGACACCTTTATCCGCGTGGGCACCTGCGGCGGCATTGATCTGGATGTCCACTCCGGTGATGTGGTGATTGCCACCGGTGCCATTCGCTTTGAGCATACCAGCCGCGAATATGCGCCCATCGAATATCCCGCCGTCCCCAGCTTTGAGGTTGCCGCGGCTCTGGTGCAGGCTGCCAAAAACTTGGGCAAATCCTATAAAACCGGCGTGGTACAGTGAAAGGATTCCTTTTACGGCCAGCACAGCCCCGCCCGTATGCCGGTATCCTATGAGCTTCTGGAAAAATGGGAAGCATGGAAGCGTCTGGGCGTCAAGGCAAGCGAGATGGAATCCGCCGCCCTTTTTGTGGTGGCCGATGCGCTGCGCTGCCGCTGTGGTTCCTGTTTCCATGTGATTTGGAATCAGGAGCGGGAAGCTGCCGGCCTTGATCAAACGATGAGCGAGGATACCTCCTCTGCCGTGGATGTGGGCGTAGAGGCTTTGAAGCTGCTTATTGCGTCGGATCACCAACAGTAAAATTTTTTGAACAGGATAGCGGCCGCGGAATATTTTTCCGTGGCCGCTTAGTGTTTATTTCTTATCGTTTCGGCAGTTTTCGGTCCATCTCCTGCTGATAAAACCGGACGGCCTGCGCCGCATAGTGTGCCGCGCTGAGGCGGTTGCTTTCCATCTCAGCCTCGGTCAAAGACCTTTTCACTCTGGCGGGACTGCCCAGCACCAGGGAACCGTCAGGAATCTGCATGTTCTGCGTCACGAGGGCACCTGCTCCCACCAGGCAGTTTTTTCCGATCCTGGCTCCGTTGAGGATAATGGCGCCCATTCCCACCATGGTGTTGTCCCCCACCGCACAGCCGTGCAGAATGGCACCGTGGCCCACGGTCACACCGAGACCCAGCGTCAGGGGATAGCCCGGGTCGGCATGAAGAACGCAGTTATCCTGAATATTGGTATCCGCGCCGATGGAAATACACTCCGTATCGCCGCGTATCACCGCGCCAAATAAGACGCTGCTGCCCTCGCCCAGCGTCACTCGTCCGAATACAGTGGCATTGCATGCCACAAATGGTTTCTGCATTGACATGTTTTTCTTCCTTTCCGAAAAAGCAGCCGGCAGGCATTCATGCCTGTCGGCTGCTTTTTTAAGATTTAACGCTGTCCCTTATCGTAGGGAATACCCTCGGATTTGGGGGCGCGGGATTTTCTGGAGGTAAAGGCCAGTACCACCAGAGAAATGATATAGGGCATCATGTTGTAGACAGAGCCCGGAATATTCAGTGCCGTCAGGAATCCAAAGCCCGCATAGACGTTGGAAAGAGCACGGAAAAGGCCAAACAGCAAGGCTGCCAGGGCAATACGACCCGGCTTCCACTGGCCAAAAATCATAACGGCCAGTGCAAGAAAACCAAAGCCTGCCACACCGTTTTCAAATTTCCACTCGCTGACGCCGGCCGTAATATAGACGATACCGCCCAGTCCGCCCAGTGCGCCGGAAATCAGCACGCCGGCCCAGCGCATCTTGTAGACATTGATGCCCACAGAGTCCGCTGCCTGGGGATGCTCACCGCAGGCCATCAGCCGCAGGCCAAAGCGCGTCTTATAAAGGGTCACCGCCGCGGCCAGCAGTGCCAGAACCGCCACCAGCATAAACCAGTTGAATTCAAATCCGTCGATATTCACAAGAAACGCCCGTTTAGCACCAACATACTGCATAGTGGAGGATACGTTATCCGGGTTTTCCGCTGTATTGATGGCTTTCACAATGACTGTGGCGCCGGCTGTGGCCAGCATATTCAGTGCCGTGCCCACAATGGTCTGATCCGCCTTGAAATTGACACATGCCACCGCCAGAAGCGAAGCATAGATCATTCCCACCAGGATAGCGGCCAGGATGACCACAACGATCATGATAAAAGAAGATGTGTCCGCAGACATATACTTCATAGCCAGCGCGCCGCCGAGAGCGCCCATAACCATGATGCCCTCCAGACCCAGGTTGATGACGCCGGAGTGTTCCGAGAAGCATCCTCCCAGGGCGACCAGAACCAGAACTGAAGCGAAGATCAATGTATACTGAAGAAGCAGTGTCATTATTCCTCGCCCCCCTTCTCATTGGGATCCACGTCTTTTGGCTCAATGGACTCCTTTTCCGAAGCAGCCTCCGCAGCCTTGGCCGCAGCGCTTGCTTTTTCCTCACGTTTGGCAATGCGGCTGTTCATGAAGTACTTCAGGAAGAGGACAAAGCCGCACAGGTAGATAATAAGAGCCGAAATCAAGTCGGAAATCTGGGAGGAATACATGGTTTTATCCACATAAGCGCCACCGCTGGTAATATGCTGAATAAAGTAAGAGGCGATTACCGTTCCGATGGGGCTCAAGCCGCCCAGGAAAGTAGCGGCAATGCCGTTGAACCCCATGGCAGGAACAGAGGACTGGGTGCACTGCCACTGTTCATAGCCGGTAAGGAACAGCAGCGCTGCCCCCATACCCGCCAGTGCTCCGGCGATGGCAAGGGTCAGAATAATATTGCGGTTTTCCTTCATACCGCAATATTTGGCTGCGGATTTACTAAAGCCCGTGGCCTTTAGCTCATATCCAAAAAGGGTTTTGTCCTGAATAATTTTGATGACGACAGCCATCAAAATTGCCAAAGGAACCGCTATGGTCACATACTGATTGTTAGAAAACAACTTGCCCAGCCCCATCGACGGAATCAATGCGGAAGGGTTGAAGCTGGCCAGCTGATAGGTGTACGGGCTGGCACTCTCTTTCACATTGGAAAGAATCATATTCACGGTATACAGGCTGATCCAGTTAAGCATGATGCCGGAGATCACTTCGTTGACGTTGCAGTAGGATTTCAGCAGGCCTGAAATAGAGCCCAGCACCGCGCCGGCTGCCATGGCGCCCAGAAGGCAAATCCACCAAGGCAGATCCCAGGCAAGCGCCATATAGAGGCATGCGCCGGCACCCACTACATACTGGCCGGCCGCGCCGATATTGAACAGACCCACCTTGTAAGCAAACTGAATCGACAGCGCACACATCAGAAGCGGTGCCGTCTTAACCAGTGTAGAGCCAAAATACTTCAACGCCACCTTGGGATTGGGATAAGTAAAAAAGTTTTTCACCACCGTGCCAATGGCATCCCAGGCGCCCTTGGGATTAATGAACAGCAGTACAATATACCCAATCAAAAGTCCCAGGACAACACAAAACAGGGAGGCAATCAATGACTGCACCCATTTCTTTTTCAGAAATGGTTCTTTCTGTGTTTTCATGCCTTCCGTCCCTCCTTTTTGGCGCCCGCCATATACAGGCCCAATTCTTCCACCGTGGTCTTTTTGGGATCCAGCTCGCCCACGATCTCGCCTTCATACATCACGAGAATCCGGTCGGGCACGCTCATGACCTCATCCAGCTCCAGTGAAACAAGCAACACGCCGCGTCCCGCGTCCCGCTGAGCCACCAGCTGTTTGTGAATGTACTCGATGGCGCCCACATCCAGGCCGCGGGTGGGCTGCACCGCGACAAGGAGCTGGGGGTCCTTGTCAATCTCCCGGGCCACAATGGCCTTTTGCTGGTTGCCGCCGGACATGGAGCGAGCCATGGTAATGGGGCCCTGTCCGGAACGCACATCGTACTGCTCGATCAGGTTGTTGGCGTAGGCGCGAATCTCTTTGCGCTTCAGAAAGCCCGCCTTATCCACAAAGCGCGGCTCAAAATAGCGCTGCAGCACCATGTTGTCTTCCAGCGAATAGTCCAGCACCAAACCGTGCTTATGCCGATCCTCCGGAATATGGCTCATGCCGGAAGCAGAGCGTTTGCGGATGGAGGCGCGGGTAATATCCTTGCCACAGAGGGAGATCTTTCCCTCCTTCAATCCTTCCAGACCCGTCAGGCCGTATACCAGCTCCGTCTGGCCGTTGCCATCAATGCCTGCGATGCAGACGATCTCTCCGGATCGTACCTGAAAGGAAACATTTTTCACAGCGTTGTTGCGGTGCATCTTGGACTCCACGGTCAGGTTTTCCACGTCCAGGATCACCTCGCCGGGGGCAAGGGCCTTCTTGTGCACGGTAAAGTCCACATCGCGACCCACCATCATGCGGGAAAGTTCTTCCTTGGAGGAGTTCTTCACATCCACTGTACCCACATACTTACCCTTGCGCAAAACGGTGCAGCGGTCAGCCACCTCCATAATCTCGTTGAGCTTGTGGGAAATAAAGAGAATGGATTTCCCCTCTTTGACCAGATTTTTCATAATCTGCATCAATTCTTCAATCTCCTGGGGCGTCAGCACAGCCGTAGGCTCATCAAAGATCAGGATCTCGTTGTCGCGGTACAGCATCTTCAATATCTCCGTCCGCTGCTGCATACCCACGGTAATGTCTTCGATCCGGGCGTCCGGGTCCACATGAAGGCCGTATTTATCGGACAGGGCCATAACCTTTTCCCGCGCCACTTCCTTGTTCAAAAAGCCGCCTTTACAGGGTTCCACACCCAGAATAATGTTATCCAGGACAGTGAAACATTCCACCAGTTTAAAATGCTGGTGCACCATACCGATACCCAGTTCATTGGCGTCATTGGGATTTCGAATATCAGCCTTAACGCCGTCCTTGTGAATTTCGCCCTCTTCAGGCTGGTAAAGGCCGAAGAGAACCGACATAAGGGTGGATTTTCCCGCGCCGTTTTCGCCCAGCAGCGCATGGATCTCCCCTTTTCGCAGCTTCAATGTTATATCATCATTTGCAATGATACCGGGAAATTTTTTGGTTATATGAAGCATTTCAATCGCATATTGATTTTCCAAGCTCTCATACCTCCCACATAAAATTTAAAACCACTTTATTATACTATATATTTGTCTGCATTGTAAATAAATTATGAAAAAAATAGGACGGGCAATCGCCCGCCCTATTTTTTATAAGGTTTCTTACTTGATGTTGCCCAGATCTTCCACGGAGAAGTTCTTTGCCATGTCGGCAGGCTTTACGGAAATGTCATTGCTGACCTTGACCTTGCCGGAGAACATGTCGGCTACCAGGGTCTTATAGTTATCCTGGGTGAAGTTGGCATCCCACAAAGTGGTATCCATGGGGATCTGCACGTAGTTCAGCAGAGGATCGGTCCCGGATACCAGACCCAGGTTCTCGATCTTACCAGACAGAGAGGCCCAGTCATTCTTCAGGCAGGTCTTTTCCAGGCAGGTATTGACGGTGCTGGCCAGGCCCTTCATGGCGGAGGTCACCACCATATCCTTGGTTTTATAGGTGGAGTTGATCAGACCGGACTGGTCCACGTCAACGCCGATGAGCTTGGTATTGGCTTTCTTGGCAGCTTCGGCAACGGAGGTATAGATGCCGCCGCCGCAGGCAAACACCAGCTCCACACCGCCGGCATACCAGGTATCCATAGCGGCCGTAATGTCAGCGTCGCCGAAGAACTGGTTGCCATAAGCATACTTCATGGTCACAGTCGCGCCGGTTTCCTTGGCAGCGGCGTCAGCGCCCTGCACAAAGCCATAGCCGTAACGGACAACAGCAGGAACTGCCATGCCGCCCAGATAACCCAGCTTGGTGTAGCCCAGCTTCACAGCGGCATAGCCGGCCATGTAGCCGCAAAGCTCTTCCTGGTAAACAGCGCAGTAAACGTTGGAGCTGAGGATCTTGCTGACATCCCAGTTATCGGGAGTGTAGTCATACTTGTCACCCAGCACAGCACCCAGCAGGTCGCCGGCAGCCACGTCCAGTGCGATGAAGGAAACATCGGGATATGTATTCTCGACAGCGGTAACAGTGCCGGCAAAAGCATAACCGGGCATTACGATCACATTGTAACCGTCAGCCACAGCCTTATCCACCATGGCCACACGGTCAGCGGTGGAATCCCCGGCGGGTTTGTAATAGGTGAAGCCCAGGCTGTTCTTCTCGGCAAATGCCTTGCAGGCCTCATAGGTGGTCTGGTTAAAGGACTGGTCGGTGATATCGCCATAGTCTGTGATCATAGCGACCTTGTAAGTACCGGTAGCACCGGCATTCGTGGTGGCCTCGCAGCTGGCAGCCTTGGCGGCATCCGCCAAAACGGTGGCATAGTCGATCTTCTCGGGATCGGAGGTCGAAGGTGTCTCGGTCTTATTGCCGCAGGCGACAAGAGCAAGAGCCATGACGAGAGCAAGGATCAAAGCAAGAACTTTTTTCATGATTCTAAATCTACCTTCCTTTTATAGATTGGGGCATACCTGTCCCTTTGCGTATTATATCAAATGGAATGGGGAAGAGCAACTATTTTAGCGCCGCTTTTTAATTTAATTATTTCTCCGGAAGATAAAAAAAGCAGGAAATGGGCAGTAGAAGCCCATTCCCTGTCAATATTTATTTTTAGCGGGGGTCAACTTACCGTGCGTTCTCCATCTTGACTGCCACATCAAGGGCGATTTTCATCATATTGGTGAAGGTGGTCTGCCGTGCCTGGGCGGGCAACTCCTCTCCTGTCACCAGATTGTCGGAAATGGAGCAGATGGCAAGGGCCCGCTTGCCGGCAAAGGCCGCGTTGCAGTAAAGCGCCGCCGCTTCCATCTCTACGGCCAGAGCGCCCATTTTAGCCCATTCCATGGTGCTCTGTGAGGCGTCATAGAAGGTATCAGAGGAAAACAGGTTGCCAACAGGCATATTAACCTGCAGTTCTTTGGCCGTTTCCACCGCCGCCGTCAACAGTTCAAAGCTGGCAATGGGCGCGAAGGTGCCGGGCAGACGGTACTGGTCGGCAAAGCGGGAATTGGTGCAGGCGCCCATGCCCGCCACCACGCTGCCCAAAGGCAGTTCCTTGCGCAGTGCGCCGGCGGAACCGATCCGAATAATATTTTCCACATCGTACATGTGGAAAAGCTCGTAAGAGTAAATGCCGATGGAGGGCATACCCATACCGGACGCCATCACGGACACCTTGACGCCCTTATAGGTGCCGGTGTAACCGTGGATGCCGCGCACGTTGTTCACAAGCTCCGGATTTTCCAGAAAAGTCTCCGCAATGAATTTAGCCCGCAGCGGATCACCGGGCATCAGGACTGTTTTTCCGAAAGCGCCTTTTTCAGCTTCATTATGAGGGGTTGCCATATATTCTTCCTCCTGTTATTTCTTTTCCATGGCCTTCACGGCCTTTACGATACGGGATGTGCCCAGGCGGTCGGCGCCCAGACGGATAAAGTCTTCCGCGTCCTCCAGGCCTGCGATGCCGCCGGCCGCTTTGATCTTTACATGGGGCGCCACATGGGCCTTGAACAAAGCCACATCCTCCCGAGTCGCCCCGCCGCCGCCAAAGCCGGTGGAGGTCTTGATATAGTCCGCACCGGAATCGCTGACCACGCCGCACAGACGAATCTTCTCCTCGTCGGTGAGCATACAGGTCTCAATAATTACCTTGAGCAGCTTGCCGTGGCAAGCCTCCTTCACCTGGCGGATCTCGTGGAGTATCTGGTCGTAGAGTCCGTCCTTCACCCAGCCGATGTTGATAACCATATCGATCTCCTCCGCCCCGTTGGCCACAGCGTCTGAAGCCTCCATACACTTGCAGGCGGTGGTGGAATAGCCGTTGGGGAACCCGATCACCGTGCAGACAGGCAGGCGTCCCTTCAGATACGCCGCCGCCTGTTTCACATAGGAGGCGGGAATGCAGACACTGGCGCAGCCGTATTGTACACCGTCATCGCATATGGTGCGGATCTCCTCCCAGGTCGCCGCGGGGGAAAGCAGTGTGTGGTCAACTTTGCTTAAGATTTCCTTATAGTCCATTATCACATGCTCCTTTCAGCAAGTAAAAAATTATCTTTTATGTTTGCCGGTCTTTTGACGGAAAGTATGTGGCTCACCGCAGCAGCCAGTTCTCCAGCTCTGCCGCCGAATGCACCACTGCGACCGCGCCGGCCGCCTCCAGCTCGCCGGGCTCTGCAAATCCACAGAAATCCACGCCTACGCAGTCCATGCCGCATTGGGCAGCACCCTCGACGTCAAATTTGCGGTCGCCCACCATGATAGCTGTATGGGGATCACCCACTTCCATACGCCGCAGCGCATCGCCCATCACCGCCGCCTTATCCGTCAGTGATTCGCTGCTGCCGCAGATCACTTCAAAATAAGGCGCCATTCCCAGATTCTCGGCAATGGCAGCGCAATGCTCCACTGGTTTGGTGGATGCCACCGCCAGGCGGAAGCCCTGCTCCTTCAAGTGTCGCAGCACCTCTATAATACCCGGGACAGCCTCGCATTCATTCCGTCCCGGCCCCCGATAGCGCTCCCGATAGAAGGTCAGGGCCCGGCGGGCTTTTTCATCGTCAAACCCGCAGAATTCCTTGTAGGAGTCCATCAGCGGCGGGCCGATAAAGCGAAAGCCCGTCTCCCGGGGCACCTGCGGCTCCCCCATCTTCTCCAGCGAATACCGTAGGCAATTCAAAATGCCGGGCGCAGAGTCAATCAGCGTTCCGTCCATGTCAAATATAACTATCTTCTTCATTTACGCTCCAACTATCCGTATTTTTACATGCTGCATTATATCACAGGCATAGCTTTTCGGCAAGGCAGACAAAAACTTCCCTTAATCGGCAAAGCCGATGCCTTTTCCCGGATATAGCAAAGCGGTCCGCCGAATGGGCGGACCGCTTTTTGGGGAGATGAATGAATCTGTTTTTTACTTGTTGAAGTATCTCTTCAGCAGGCCTTCAAAAGCCTTGCCGTGGCGTGCTTCGTCGCGAGCCATCTCATGAACGGTATCATGAATGGCGTCCAGGTTGTACTGCTTAGCCAGCTTAGCCAGCTCAAACTTGCCCATGGTAGCGCCGTTTTCGGCGTCCACACGCATCTCGAGGTTCTTCTTGGTGGAATCGGTCACCACTTCGCCCAGCAGCTCTGCGAACTTGGCAGCATGTTCAGCTTCTTCGTGGCCGGCCTTTTCCCAGTACATGCCGATTTCGGGATAGCCCTCGCGATGAGCCACACGTGCCATGGCCAGATACATACCGACCTCGCAGCACTCGCCTTCAAAGTTGGCGTGCAGACCTTCAATGATCTTCTTCTGCACATCCTCGGGAACATCCTTGCCAAAGGCCTTGCCTACGCCCACAACGTGCTCGGCAGCCCAGCTCTTCTCCTCAGCCTGCAGCACAAACTTGTCGCCGCTGACATGGCACACGGGACACTCTGCGGGAGCGCTTTCGCCCTCATACACATAACCACATACAGAACAAACCCACTTTTTCATAATTAAATTCCTCCTGATCTATATTTTTTATTGAAATACAAACTTGAAATGTCTGAAGGATTCGATCTCCTCCTGACAGTTTGCAGTATACCACGGTAACCGCCGGTTTAAAAGTTGCAATTGCAACAAATATAACTTTTTAAAATATTTTTCTTTGTTTTTGCGTTCAAAACAGTCAAAACAGGAATTATGCGCGTTGTCACAAGGATTTTTGTATATTTTTTTGGTAATTTGGCAACAATTTCCGTAAATAGTGCTTACATTCGGCCAAAAAATGTGCTATACTGTTATCAGTAACAGATGCAGCGCATGGCCGGTTTGTCCGTCCATGCGTTTTTGAATGATTTCGAGAGGGAGGAGAGAATCGAAATGTATGTAGCAGGTGATTTAATTGTTTATGGTGGTGAAGGTGTCTGTCGGGTCGACGAGATCGGCATTCCGCCTATCTCCGGTATTGATCGTTCCCGGCAGTATTATATTCTCTCGCCCCTGTACCGCTCAGGGAAAGTTTTTACGCCGGTGGACACCAGTGTTTACATGCGTCCGGTGATTGACCGGGCAGAGGCGATGGCGCTAATCCGTCACATGCCGGAAATGAAGCCGGAGGTGCCGGCTCATCAGAATGCCCGGGAGTTGAAGGAGTATTATCAGGCCACCGTTTCCACCTATGTGTGTGAGGATCTGGTCAAGCTCATCAAGACCGCTTATACCAAACGCAAGCGGGCACTGGAGACGGGCCGCAAGGTCAGCCAGATTGACGAGCGGTATCTCAAGCGGGCGGAGGAGCAGCTCTACGGGGAACTGGCAGTGGCGCTGGATATGGAGCGAGAGGATGTGCCCGGTTACATCAAAGAAACCATTGCCCCGGCCGCAACCCTTTAAAACAGCACAAGAAGAACGGACCGCAGAATCAACATTCTGCGGTCCGCTTTTTTATTCCATAACGGTTCCTTCGGCGTCCACCAGGAACTCCTGGGGCGCCGGATGACTGGAAAAACGCTGGGCAGTCAGCGTGCAGGCATAGGCACCCGCATTGCTGACGGCGATCAAATCCCCCACACGGATTTTAGGCCCCGTAAAATGGTTGACAAGAATATCCTGGGCGCAGCACAGATTGCCCACGATATTGACCGTCTCCGTTTCAGCCGCATCGGACAGTACCGTAAAGCCAAAGGCATGTTCGGAGGTAAACATAGGCTCCTGAGGCATCAGCTCGCCGGCAGAGCAGGCCGCGCGGAGCATGGCGGCGATGGCAGGCTTTTGCAGCCCGTTCATGCCGTTCTCTACAATCACGTATTTGGTCCCCCGGGATTCCTTGACGTCCACCGCCTTGAGGTAGTAGGTTCCCATTCGGCAGGTGAGAAAACGGCCGGACTCGATGAGAAGCCGGGCGCCCAGTGTTTTCTCGTTGTCGGTGGCAATGGCATCCGTATAGGTGCGCAGCACATCGAAATCAAGAGATGTTTCCCGTGTTCCGTCGTAAACGACGCCGATACCACCGCCGAAATTGATGTATTCCATGTCGCAGCCCAAGGTGGCCTTGACCCGTTTTGCCAGCTCGTAGCAGTTGCGGTAATACGCCCCCAGCACATGGGCATCCAGATTTTGTGACTTTACATGGACATGGAGGCCGGTCACCCGTATCTGCCGCCATTCCCTCAAGCGCTCCGCCAGCATGGGCAGCAGCTCTTCGTCAATGCCGAATTTGCTGCTGCCGCCCGGGCCGCCGCCCATGGAAAAAGCGGGGTTGACTCGGATTCCTACCGGCAATGTGAGGCCGCGGCGGGCGGCGATGGCCGCCATGCGCTCCATTTCGCCCATAGAATCGGCAATGAGGTGACACTGCCCCATCGCATTCTCGATGGCTTTGTCGGGCTTTCCGGCGGCGGAAAAATAGATGTTTCGCATGTCGCAGCTGCGGGCCAGCTGCACCTCGCCCAATGAGGCGGCGTCGGCGCCGATTCCCATCGAAGCCAGTGCCTTCACCACCGGCGGAAAGGGATTTGCTTTGACAGAAAAGAGGAAATCATAGGCAGGGAACGTTTTTTGCAGCAGCCGGGCGCTGTCTGCCAGTGTTTCGTAATCGTACACATAGCAGGGCGCGTTGCGGGAAATCAGTTCGTGCAGAGCATTTTTCATGGCACAGCTTCCTTCCTTATTTCCATATTGTGGCATTAGTATAGCATGAGGCCCATAAAAAGTCGAATAATTTTACAAAAAAGCAGGCATGTAATCATGCCTGCTTTTTATTGATCGTTCCAGCGGTAGCCGATGCCCACCTCGGTGAGAATAAAGCGGGGCTGGGTCAGATCCTTTTCAATTTTCCGCCGCAGATTGGACATGAAGACGCGGACACCCTCTGCACCGCCGCTTTCATAGCCGTAGAGCTCCTTGATAATGTAGTTGTAGGTCAGCACCTTGCCCCGGTTGCGGATCATGATGCACAAAAGCTTATACTCATAGGGGGTCAGGTGTACTTCCTGCCCGTCCACCAGCACACGGCGCTTTTCAAAATCCACCGTCAGCCAGTCACAGACAAACTGCTCCTCCTCGGGATGACTGAGAGTCAGCTTTATCAAAAGCCGCTCCATCACACGGATGCGGGCCAGCAGCTCCCCCATGTGAAAGGGCTTTGTTACATAGTCGATGGCGCCGGCGTCCAGCGCCGCCACTTTTTCCGCCTCCTGACTGCGGGAGGATACCACGATCACCGGCGTTTCGGACATCTGGCGAATTTCCCGGATCACCTCGCCGCCGTCCCGGTCGGGAAGTCCCAAATCCAGCAGTACAATATCCGGGTGATAGGAGGAGAACAGAAACATGCCCTCGGTGGCGTCCTTCCCCACCAGCACCTCATAGTCCTCCTTTTCCAGCGAGACGCGAAGAAAGGCGGATATGTATTTATCATCCTCAATAATCAGAATTTTCATGCAAGCTCATCCTCCAACGGAAGTTCAAAAACAAAGCGGGCGCCGTGAGGGGGATTGTCTTCCACACGGATGGTTCCACTGTGGGCTTCCACAATGGCGCGACAGATGGCAAGGCCTAATCCCAGTCCCCGGGAACCGTCGGCAATGGACGAATTGCCCATGACAAAGCGGTCAAATATATGTTCTTTCTGTTCCTCCGGCACGCCGGCGCCGGTGTCGGTCACACAGACCTCCAGCCGTTTGTCCTTCACCGCCGCACCCAGAAAAATGGTGGCTTCGTCCGGCGTATGCTTCACCGCGTTTTCCAGCAGGTTAATCAGCACCTGCACAATCAGCTTGCCGTCGGCCGGCAGAATTACCACCTCTTCCGGCAGCTTCAGGGTGAAGCGGCGGCCCTGCATCAGCCGTTTGGTGTGCTGTACCGCCTCGCTGACCAAGTCGTCCAGAGATTCCCGGTCCTTATGGAGCAGCAGCCGATTTTCGTTAATGCGGGTCATGTTGAGAATATTTTCAATGAGATTGATAAGCCACAATATTTCCTCGCTCATGTTGGCCGCCATCTCCCGCCGTTCCTGGTCGGAGAGGGTATCGTATCGGTCAGCCAGCAGACTGCCGGTGCCGTAAAGGGCGGTCAGCGGGCTGCGCAGATCATGCGCCACGCTGCGTAAAAGAGTGCTGCGCTGCTGCTCTCGCTCCATGGCAAGGCGAATGTTCTCCTGTTCCACCCGCAGCTTCTCCCGATACAGGGCAATGCCCAGCTGGGTTGCGATGGCGTTTAAGATCATGCAGTCCCGCCCAGAAAGAGTGCGTCCGCCGGTAAAAACGCGCAGCGTCCCCATGGTTCCCTCGGAGGCCTGAATGTCAAAATCCTGATAGGCCGTGCCAAAGGCGGTGTCCGCCTCTTCTCCCCGCAGACACACCTGACTCTGAAAACCGGTATTTTGCCGCACACAGTCCACACCCACATCGGCCAGATTCTTTTCGCCGTCGGTGGTCAGAAAGCCCAGTGCCAGTCGATAGAGGGTCTGGGCCGTCTCCTCATTTTCCCGTGTCAGTCCCATCTGGGTCTGCAATCGGGCGGTAACCATACCTGACACCACAGCGGTGACCATAAAAAAGATCAGCAAAATCAGATCGCTGGTGGAGGCAATGACAAAGGTGAAGCGCGGCTCGGTAAAGAAATAGTTAAAGAGAATCAGGCTGATGACGGAGCCTATCATACCGTAGGCACTGCTGGCCGTGGTCACTGAGGAAAACAGCACCCCCAGCAAAAAAACCATGATAATGCTCTGATTGCCGATGTGCAGCACATCACTCAGGCACAGAGATACCGCCAGCGCCATGATGAGAATGGCCAGCGTTTTGGCCAGATTGACTGCCAGATCCCGGCGGCTGTCC
Organism: Clostridiales bacterium; assembly: GCA_012719745.1. Taxonomy (GTDB): domain Bacteria; phylum Bacillota; class Clostridia; order Oscillospirales; family Oscillospiraceae; genus Vescimonas. Next base: position 16,961 of record JAAXZS010000023.1, read on the forward strand.
CCCATATTTAAAAATCGCCATAATTTCATAGTGCTTCCCCGTATGTTTCAGCTATTTCAAGTATTTCTATGCACACAGTATAGCACATGAAGAAAAGGGGAGCAACGGTTATCTGCTGTTGGCAAGCGTCAGCAAATCTTTCTTTTCGCCGGCAATAATCAGGTGTTCCCCGTCGTGGAACACATAATCGGGGCTGGTCACGGGGACCACACTGCCGCCGGACTTGGCACCGATCACATTGATATGATGGCGGGAGCGCACATTAAGGGTCTTCAGGCTGCTGCCCACCCAGTCGGTGGGTACTTCGATCTCAATGATGGCATATTCCCGGGACAGCTCGATATAGTCGAAAGCACCTCTGGCACTGTATTTGAAGGCAGTGCGGATGGCCATATCCCGCTCGGGATAGACCACTTCGTCAGCGCCCACCTTTAAAAGGAATTTGGCGTGCATTTCCCGGTTTGTCTTGGAAATGACACGTTTGGCGCCCAACTCCTTCAGCAGGGATGTAATCTCCAGAGAGGACTGAAAGTTGCTGCTGATGCAGACAAAGCAGATGTCGAAGTTGGCGACGCCCAGACTTTTGAGCACCTTTTCGTCCATACAGTCGCCGATCTGGGCACAGGTGACAGAGGGCGCCAGGGTGTTGACGATCTCCTCGTCCTCGTCCACCGCCATCACTTCATTTCCCAGCTCCATTAGCTTCAGAGCCAGGTGGGAACCAAACCGTCCCAGGCCGATAACAAGCATTGATCTCATATCACAAATCTCCTTAACCAATCATAATTTTTCCAATGGGATTGAGGGTCGCCCTGCCCCGCTTGCGTGAAATGGACAAAATCACGGTCAGGCTTCCGATCCGTCCGGAATACATCAATAAAATCAAAATTATCTTGGGAATCAGAGTCAGTTCCCGTGTAATACCCGTGGAAAGACCCACTGTGCCGAAAGCGGAAAAAGCCTCAAACAGCGCATCCTTGATGGGCAGTGGCTGACAGGCTACCATCAGCATGGCCCCCACTGCGGCCAGCATCATGTAAAAGGTAGTGGTGCAGAATGCCCTGCGTACAGAGTCCGCGTCAATGCGGCGTCCGTACATATCCACATTCTCCCGCCCTCTCAAATAGGCCGTCACGGTGCATATGACCACCGCTGCCGTGGTCACCTTAATACCGCCGCCGGTGGAACCGGGGCCGGCGCCCACAAACATCAGTAAAATGGTCAAAAGCGTGCCGGCGTCGCTGAGAGCAGCGTTATCCACGGTGTTATAGCCCGCCGTACGGGGCGTTACCGACTGGAACAGTGCCGCCATAATTTTCTCAGACGTGGGCATACCCGCAAACACACCGTTTCGCTCCGTGAATAAAAACAGCAGCGCGCCACCCACGATTAAAATGCCGGTGGAGCAGAGCATTACCTTGGTGTGCAGGGCATATTTTTTAAAGTGGAAACCTTTGTCGGCAATATCGCTCCATACGATAAACCCGATGCCACCGATGATGATCAGCCCCATAACAGTAAAATTGACGATGGGATCATCTGCAAAATGGACAAGGCTTGAATAGGGTTCGATCACGCCCATCAAATCAAAACCTGCGTTGCAGAAGGCAGAAATAGCATGAAAAATCCCGTACCATACACCCTTGGCAAAGCCAAACACGGGAATAAAGCGAGTCATCAGCAGCAGTGCGCCGCATCCCTCAAAGGCAAGGGTACCCAGCAGGATCTGCCTTGTCAGCTTCACGATGCCGCCGATGTGCATGGCATTCACCGATTCGGTCAGCAGCTCCCGCTCCCACAGACCGATCCGCTTTTTCATCACAAAGAAAAAGAAGGTGGTTACATTCATAAAGCCCAGGCCGCCGATCTGGATCAGCAGCAAAATCACCGCCTGACCGAAACCCGTAAACTGCGACCACGTATCGTATACAATCAGCCCCGTCACACAGGTAGCGGAGGTTGCGGTAAAAAGTGCGTTTATAAAGGGAATGCCATGCCCTGTTTTACTGGCAAAGGGCAGCATCAGCAAAAGCGCACCCAGTATGATAATAGCCGCAAACCCCAGGGCAATCACCTGCGTGGGTGTCAGCTTAATTTTTTTGCCTGTCAAAGTGAAAACATCCTCCGATCTCTTGCACATATGCCGCCGGACTGTCTGTCAGCACGGGTCTCACATGGGCGTCTATAAATACTGTCCGGCAGGGTGGATTACTGCATCGCGCCGTCAAAAACGCCCCCGGACTTATATGGTTGGCTTGATTGCACAGCAGCAAATTTTTCATATCGTCCTCCGAAGCGGCGATCACCGCCCGGAAAGCGACATGCTCCGGCATCCTGTCGCCGTCGATTCGTCGGCAGGCCAGTCCCCGGCTCTTCAGATCCCGTTCCACCGGGTCCACAATAGTGGGCGTCCCAAAGAGCAGCACATCGCAGCACTCTGTCTCGGCCGCTTGCATCTGTGTGCTTTTTTTCATCAGTATATCCAGGCGGCGCATCACAAAGGCGCCAAAAATCAGCATACCCAGTGTGGCGATCAAAATGGCCGCATCCATACCTATCACCTCGTTCTGCCCCTATTATAAGCAAAAGCAGCTAATGGGAGTATTAGGATGCAGCGGACCATATAAGGATTTTCTAACGGCATTTCCAAAATGCTTATAAAAAAATTATACCCCCCGCCC
>JAAXZS010000140.1 GCA_012719745.1 Clostridiales bacterium
AAAAACTTTTTATACTTAAGAATCCAGGTAATTGACTTAACCCCGATTTCTCAAGTTTCCACACGATTTCTCATGTGTTCGTCTGGTGCTTTTAGTTCGTTCATTGTTTAATTTACAAGGTACACGTCCCATCAGCGGAACAGGTATTATCTTAACACATGGCAGCCATCTTGTCAACTTATTTTTTTCTTTTTCGTCAACTTTTTTTGGAAGCTTCTGTGTGCCGTGCCGCAGCGACAGCTTTGTTAGAATACTACGCTACGCCCCCTTTGTCAACCCCCTTTTTTACTTTTTCTTTGCTTTTTTCAAAGATCCCCTATTTCGTTGCATATATGTACGGCATCTGATAAGATGTGCATAAATGTTATAAGGAGTAAACCCTATGATTCGTTATCCCTACGTGCTACTTGACGCCGACAATACGCTCTTTGACTTTGACACCGGCAATCGGAACGCGTTCCGTGCTGTTTGCGAAACGCAGGACATTCCCGATACAGATGAAAATTTCGCCCTCTACGAAACGTGCAACAATGCAATGTGGGCCGCTTTTGACCGGGGTGAATGCACAAAGGACTTTATTGTCATCGAACGATTCCGTATTTTTCTGAATAAGCTGGGACTCCGGCGCGATCCGGCCGTATGCAATCAGGTACACCTAACTACGCTGGGGAAGAGCAAGCTTCTTCTGCCCCACGCTGAAGAGGTCTGCCGGACGCTATCCCGGCAATGCAAGCTCTATATCGTTACCAACGCGGTAGCCGCCGTGCAGAAGAGCCGCCTGGCCGGCAGCGGTGTCGCCCCCTACATAGAAGAGGCTTTCATCTCCGAGGATGCCGGCGCTTCCAAACCGTCAAAGGCCTATTTTAATTATGTATTCGGCAAGGTTCCCGCGCTGACGACTCAGAACTGTCTTCTGGTGGGCGACTCCCTCTCCAGTGACATTCAGGGTGCCAACAATGCCGGCCTACCCTGCTGCTGGTTTAATCGAAAGGGCTACGCACATCCGGAGGGCCTGCGGATCGACTATGAGATCGCCGATCTGCGGCAGTTATACAATATAATAGGTGTGGTATAAGCAGTAAAGATCCGGGCGAAGAAATCTCTTCGTCCGGATCTTTGTTCTATTTGGTCTGCCACAGGAGGCTTTCCTTTTCAAAGAGTGCATCTATTTTCCCCTCATGGTGTAGCCGGGCAAGGAACGAGCGTATCGTGCCGCCCACCAGCGCATACTGCTCGAAGCTCATGGTAAATCTATACGCTCTGCACATCAACACGGTTCTAAAGCTCTTGTCTCCTGGCAGATAAGCAGCAACTTTGCCCGGTTATAAGCCGCCACATTATAAATAATAGGTATTGACTCCCACCTGATTGAGTTCAAACATGGTCCGTTTCCCCTTTCTCTTTTGTCCATTGCAGCAGTTTATCCTTTTCATTGGGCAGCGTACCGTCCAGCACCTTTTTAAAAATACGCTCCAGCATGGTGCCCACTTCTTTTCCCCGCAGACCCAGCATCATCATGTCGTTTCCGTCTACCGCCAGCTGCCTGAGCGAGAAACATTCCTCCCTTGTCAGCAGGCTGCTCATGATTCCCTCCGCCTTTGTGATTTCATTCTGCACCCAGCGGAAATCCGGGTGTTGGGCCAGATTGTCCGCCCGCTTCACCGCAATCAGCTGACGCAGCCCCTCCTCGCCCAGCCGGGAAAGGGCGCGGCGGATACTCTTTTCTGTGCGGGGAATGTCCCTGTCATGCCAGTCCACCAGTGTCTTAATCTGTTCTGCCGTTTTCTTATCAAAGCGCAGGCGCTCCATACACCGGACGGCCATTGCCGTGCTGGCCTTGCCGTGGCCGTAAAAATGACCCACGCCGGATGTGTCCAGCGAAAAGCAGGACGGCTTTCCCGTATCGTGCAGCAGCATGGTCCAGCGCAAGACACGCTCCGGCGGCACCGCTGCCACAGACCGGGCCGTGTGCTCCCACACTGTATAGCAGTGGTGGGGATTTCGCTGATTGAAACCTACGGACGGCAGGATTTCCGGCAGAAAAACGCCCAATACATCCGGATATGCCAGCAGGACATCCGCCGCGCCGCGGCCGCAGAGCAGCTTGTCCATTTCCACCCGAATCCGCTCCGGGGCAATCTGTTGCAAAAGTGACTGGTTCCGGTGGATGCTGGCTGCCGTCTGCTCTTCAATCGAAAATCCCATCACCGAGGCAAACCGCAGGCCCCGCAGAATGCGCAGCGCATCCTCGCCGAAGCGGCTGTCCGGATCACCCACGCAGCGGATCACGCCCTGCCGCAGGTCGGTCTGCCCGTGGTAAAGGTCTGTCAGATTCCCCCGCAGATCCATGGCCATGGCGTTGACGGTAAAGTCCCGCCGCCGCAGATCCTCCGCAAGGCTGCGTGTAAAGGTGACCTGTTGGGGATGGCGTCCGTCACAGTAGGCGCCGTCCACGCGGTAGGTGGTGATCTCCACGGGCAGGCCCTGATGCTTCACCGTTACCGTCCCGTGGCGCAGGCCCGTCGGAAAAGCTTCTGTAGAAAAAAGGTTCAAAACCTTCTGGGGCAGTGCGTCGGAGGTGCGATCCCAGTCCTGCACTTCCCCGCCCCGGAGCATCTCCCGCACGCAACCGCCCACCAGATAGGCCGAATAACCCGCCTGTTCCAGCTGCCCGCAGACAAATTGTACCGCTGCCGGTATTTCTTCCAATTTTTTCGCCTCTTTCTGACCAAAGTCCTGCAAAGTTCTTCCCTTTAGCCGGTTGCACTTGCCTTTTATCCGTATTATAATATAGAGGATTTTAAATTGCAATGACCGGCGTTTTTGCCGTTTCAAAGGAGATTATTTATATGATGCACTCATCTGTTGATATTAAAACCCTGATGGTTCCCGGTAAATGTGTACACCTCTCCGGTATCGGAGGCGTATCCATGTGCCCGCTGGCAGAGGTTCTCGCCGGTATGGGGCTAAAGGTGCAGGGCTCTGATATGAACGAGAGCGACACCGTGCGCCACCTGCGCAGTCTGGGCATCCCCGTGGCCGTCGGCCACTCGGCGGAAAATTTAAAGGACTGTGATATGGTCATCCGTACCGCCGCCATTCACGACGAAAACCCGGAAATTGCCGGGGCTGTTGCCCGGGGTATTCCCGTATATGAACGGGCCCAGGCCTGGGGCGCTATCATGCAGAATTACCCCAACGCGGTGTGCATTTCCGGTACCCACGGCAAAACCACCACCACCTCTATGACGACCCATATTTTCATGGCTGCCGAGGCAGACCCCACCGTAATGATCGGCGGAACGCTGCCCCTGCTGCATTCCGGCTACCGGGTAGGCCGGGGCGACACCATTATTTTGGAGTCCTGCGAATACTGCAACTCCTTCCTCAACTTTTTCCCCACCGTGGCGGTGATTTTGGATGTCGAGGCCGATCATCTGGACTTTTTTAAGGATCTGCAAGACATCGAGCATTCTTTTCATGTGTTTGCTGATCTGGTGCCCGAGCGGGGCTTTGTGATTTCCAACGCCGACGATCCCGGTGCCCGTGCCTCTGTGGCCGGTCTCTCCCATCCCGTGTTTACTTTTGGACTTACTTCGCCAGAGGTGGACTGCACCGCCGCCAATATTGCCTTTGTCAACGGATACCCCTCCTTTGATATCATGATTCGCGGGGCGCTATACGCTCATGTGGATCTGCAGATTGCGGGACGTCACAATATTATGAACGCGCTGGCTGCCGCCTCCAGTGCCTATGTGTTGGGGATTGACGGTAAATTTGTAACCCAGGGACTGGGCGCCTTCCGCGGTGCTGAGCGCCGGTTTGAGCGCAAGGGTGTCTTTCACGGCGCAGACGTCTTTGATGACTACGCTCATCATCCCGGCGAGCTTCACGCTCTTTTGACCACCGCCCGTTCCATGAATTATAAGCGCATCATCTGCGCCTTCCAACCCCACACCTACAGCCGCACTAAGGCGTTGTTTGACGACTTTGTACGGGAACTGAAGATTCCCGACATCGCTGTTTTAATGGAGATCTATGCTGCCCGGGAGCAAAACGACATCGGTATTTCCTCCAACGATCTGGTACGGGAGATTCCCGGCGCCATCTACTGCTCCACACTGGAAAAAGTCACCGATACACTTGCATCACTGGCTCAGCCCGGCGACCTCATTCTCACCGTGGGGGCAGGCGATATTTTCCGCGCCGGCGAAGCGCTGTTGGAAAGGGAGTAACCAAATGCCCTGTGATATTTCTTCTGTCTTTCACGGCGCACCCGCCGAGCAGCGGGAGGCCGTGGAAGCGGACACTTACGCCCTGCTGGAGCGCCTGGGTATTCCCTATGACCGGGTGGACACACCGCCGGCCTTTACCATGGAGGATTGTGCCGCCATCAGTAAGGCATTGAATGTATCGGTATGCAAAAATCTTTTCCTGACGCCTCGCAACAAAAGCGCCTTCTACCTGCTGGCGCTTCCGGCGGACAAGCCCTTTGTCACAAAGGATTTCTCCAAGCAGATCGGCTCCTCCCGCCTGAGCTTTGCCTCTGCCGAGGATATGGAGGAGCTGCTGGGTATCAAACCCGGTTCGGCCTCCGTGCTGGCTCTGCGAAACGATACCGCCCACTGCGTCACTCTGGCCATGGAGCGTTCCGTGTACGAAGCCACTTACTTCGGCTGCCACCCCTGCCGCAACACTTCGACGGTGCGCCTTAGAACCGAGGATCTGCTGCGCATTTTTCTGCCGTTTACCGGCCATGAGCCTGTCATCGTGGATCTATGAAAATACCACGCTCCGTTCTTTTCCGGATCGGAGCGCTTTTTTGTGCACTTGAAACATATTTTGCAGCTTTTTTTGTAAAAAAAGAGGAATCCGGAAATAAATATAGTATACAGAAATATAAGGGTTATTTTGTATAGAATGACTATGCAGTGGTGAAACTCTTGGAAGGGAGGGATTTTTCGTGGCATTTCCCCAGAATTTTCTGGACGAGCTGATTGCCCGCAGCGATATTGTGGATGTGGTAGGAAGCTATGTGGCTCTGAAACGGCAGGGCGGCAATCTCTTTGGTCTGTGTCCCTTTCACAATGAAAAGACTCCCTCTTTTTCCGTCTCCCCGGATAAGCAGATCTATCACTGCTTTGGCTGCAAGAAGGGCGGCGGCGTCATCAGTTTTGTGATGGAGATTGAAAATCTCTCTTTCCCCGATGCCGTCCGTTTTCTGGCAAAGCGGGCCAATCTGCCGGTACCGGAGGATGATTCCCACGGGGACGACCGATTGCGCCAGCGGATTTTACATCTCAACCGTGATGCGGCCCGTTGGTACTATGAGGTACTGCAAAGGCCGGAGGGCAGTGCCGTGCAGGCTTATCTGGACAAACGGCAGATCCACCGTGCCATCGCCGTGCGCTTCGGCATGGGCGCCGCACCAGACGCCTGGGATACACTTTTGCTGGCCATGACACAAAAGGGCTATACCAAGGCGGAGCTTCTGGCGGCCGGTCTTGTGGTGCAGGGCAAGAACGGGCACCTCTATGACAAGTTCCGCAATCGTCTGATCCTGCCGGTCATTGATGTGCGGGGCGATGTGATCGGCTTCGGCAGCCGGGTTTTGGACAAGTCCGAGCCGAAATACATGAATACGCCCGAGACCATTACATACAGCAAACGCCGTGTTCTGTACGGACTGAATCTGGCCAAAAAGACAAAACGGCCCAATATGATCCTCTGTGAGGGAAATCTGGATGTGGTGACGCTCCATCAGGCTGGCTTTGACAACGCTGTGGCCTCTATGGGCACCGCCCTTACCACGGAGCAGACGCGGCTCCTCTCCCGCTATACCAAGGAGCTTGTCCTCTGCTATGATAACGATACGGCGGGCCAGCTGGCCACAAACCGTGCGTTGGAGATGCTGGGCCGCTCGGAATTTGCCGTTCGGGTGCTGCGTCTTCCCCGGCGGCTGGTGGACGGTGCGTATGTGAAACAAGACGCAGATGATTTCATTAAATTGCAGGGACCGGCCGCCTTTGAGCGTCTGCTCTCCGGCAGTGAAAACGGTGTAGAGTTCCGCATGTCCCAGGTAGCAGCCAAATACGACCTGGCCGATGACGCTCAGAAGATCGGCTATGCCGAAGAAATGGCAGATGTGCTGGCCTCTCTTGAAAACGCCGTAGAGCGGGAGGTTTATACCACCCGGGCGGCGGAAGCGGCCGGTATCACGCCCAGTGCCATGGCACTGGAAGTACAGCGTGCCTTTAAACGCCGGGTGGCAAAGGCGAAGCGGGCACAGCAACGGCAGGATTTGAATCCGGCAGCCGCCCTGCAGCCCAGAGAGCGGAATTTCCGCTATGACAATATACACAGCGCTCTGGCAGAGGAGGGCATCCTGCGTCTTCTGGTGATGGACGACGACCTGTTTCCGGTTGTGTCGCCGCTGGAGGCTTCCGATTTTTCCTCCCCTCTGCTGGGAAAGATCTATGAAACGCTGTGGCAGCGCCGGGCCGAGGGAAAACCCATGCACATTGCCGCGCTGGACACGGTACTCACCGGTGACGAAATGAGTCATCTCACCGCCATACTGCAAAAGCCGGAGTCTCCCGCGAGCGCGGCGGGGGCGCTGGCCGACTATCTGAAAACAATACGAGAAGAAGCGCAAAAGCGAAGCGGCGCCACAGATGCTGATCTGCTGGCTGCCGCACGGGATAAATATAAAGAAAAAAAGGGTTATGGAGGAAAGCACAATGGCTGATATAAAAAACGAAAAAGATCTGGAAAATATGGCTGATGAATTTCTGGCATCTCACGCCAGGGAGATGGCGGATGATATAAAGGAGCAGGAGGATGGTGAGGAGAGTGCCGCGAAAAAGAATCATGGCAAGTTGGACGACAAGACCATCGCCACACTCCCGGCCGCGTCTCTCATTACCGGCAGCGAAAAGCTGAAAGATCTCTTTGTCAAGGGTAAAAAGAAGGGCAAGCTGGACGCCAGCGAGCTTTCCGATGTTCTTGATGAGATGGATCTGGAAGGAGAACAGATGGATCGCATCTACGATTCGCTGGAAGTACTAAACATCGACATCAGCGCCGAGGAGTTTCTGTCCGATCTACCGGATGATCTGGAACCGCCATTGGCGGAGATCGCGGAGATCGACGAAGAGGAGCTGGTTGATCCCAACACGCTGGTGGACAGCTTCAATATCGACGACCCTGTTCGGATGTATCTCAAGGAAATCGGCAAGGTTCCCCTGCTCTCCGCCGATGAAGAGGTTCAGCTGGCCACCGCCATGTCTGCCGGAAGTGAGGCTCAGCAGGCGCTGGATGAGGCAGCAAAGGCGGATACGGCACTTTCCCAGGAAGAAACAGCCCAGCTCCGTTCTCGTATCAGATCCGGCGAATCCGCCAAGCAAAAGCTGGCCGAGGCCAACCTTCGTCTGGTGGTCTCCATTGCCAAGCGCTATGTGGGCCGGGGTATGCTGTTTCTGGATCTGATCCAGGAGGGAAATCTGGGTCTTATCAAGGCCGTGGAAAAATTTGATTACACCAAGGGCTATAAATTCTCCACCTATGCCACTTGGTGGATCCGTCAGGCCATCACCCGCGCCATTGCGGATCAGGCCCGCACCATCCGCATCCCCGTCCATATGGTGGAGACCATCAACAAGGTCATCCGTGTTTCCCGGCAGCTGCTCCAGGAACTGGGTCATGATCCCTCCCCCGAGGAGATCTCCGAGGAGATGAACATGCCCGTGGACAAGGTAAGGGAAATTCTGAAAATTGCGCAGGAGCCCGTCTCTCTGGAAACCCCCATCGGTGAGGAGGAGGACTCCCATCTGGGCGACTTTATTCCCGACGAAGGCGCCTCCGAGCCCTCCGAGGCTGCTTCCTTTACACTGCTCAAAGAGCAGTTGGTGGAGGTGCTCTCTACCCTGACCCCCCGGGAGGAGAAGGTATTAAAGCTGCGCTTCGGCATTGAGGACGGCCGCACCCGCACACTGGAAGAGGTAGGCAAGGAGTTTAACGTCACCCGTGAGCGCATTCGTCAAATCGAGGCCAAGGCTCTACGGAAGCTGCGTCACCCCTCCCGCTCCAAAAAGCTGAAGGATTTTCTGAACTAAACCGAAAACTGCCGCCGGAAAAATCCGGCGGCAGTTTTTTACAGGTGAAATACCCGATCCAGCTCCCGCTCTGTCAATTCCGTGACGCCGGCAAAGTTTACATAGGGATGATACATTTTTTCCAGCCGGTCGTGACAGTTTTTGGCTCCCTGCAAAGCCAGAACAGCTTCCTCCGCCATGGTCGCCTTCATTCGGCGCAAAAACCGCAGGCGTCCCTTGCTGCACCGGTATGGCTCCTCTGCGGCGGCGTCCAGCCGAAGATGGCGATAAGCTTCCCCCGGATAGGAACAGAGGTCGTTGACCGTCACAAATCCCAATCCCAGCTCCGGTATCAGCACATCCTCCAGTCGATTCGGTGCCCAGGGGCACAGGCAGGCCGTCACATCACATCCCGCCTGCACCGCCGCCGCCTGTATTCGCAGCAGCATCTCCTGGCCGCAGCCGTAGCTGTCCTGCAGAAGATAAACACGGGGACAAAGCGTCTCCACCGTATCCATTTGCCAGATAATTCCCTGACAGGTCACGCCGCCCAAAAAGCGGTAGCGCACACGCCCCGACCGTTGTCCAGTGCCTTTGATCTCCCGGCCGATAATGCCGTCGGCCCGCCGTCGCAGCTTTTCCGCGTCCAGCTTTGGCAGGATCAAGCTCCGTTCCTCTTCCTCCAGTTTTGAAAAGGCTTTGAGATAGCGGCAAGCTGTCTCGTGGGCCGCATGAC
>JAAXZS010000063.1 GCA_012719745.1 Clostridiales bacterium
CGGGATAAGCGGGCAAAAGACCGTGCCAGCGGCGTGTGTAGTAAAAAGCGCCCTGTTCCCCCAGCGTCACCAAAACCAGTACCGGCCCGCTGCCGCAGAGGATCTCGGCGCCGGTGCAAAGATCGGTAACACCGGTGAGCAGCGCCATTTCCTCGTCGCTGACTTTGAGAATGTCCGTCTCGGAAAGAGGACTCATCAGCTCGAAGGCAGCCTGGGTCTCGTCCTCCCACAAGGGCGGGCGATAATTGGGGTCATAGCTGATAAGCGCACCGTGCTCCCGGGCATAGGTCACCGCAGAGAGGGTGGTGGAGCGCAGGGGCTCGTCCGTGAGAGAAACGCCGCCGAAGTGAAAAAAGCGGCAGTTTTCCAAAAGGGGGCGGCGAATCTCCCGCTCCTCCAGCAAAATGTCGGCGCCGGGCTTGCGGTAAAAGGTAAAGGAGCGCTCGCCCCGCTCATCCAGATGGACAAAAGCCAGCGTGGTGGGTACCGTTCGGCTGACGGAAAGGCCGTGACAGTCCACGCCGTATTTCACAAGGGAGGCGCGGAGAAAGTCGCCGAAGCTGTCGGCACCCACCTTGCCCATAAAGGCGCAGCGTCCGCCCAGAATGGCGTTCATGGCCAGTACATTGGCCACGGCCCCACCGGGATTGCGGGCAAAAAGAGTTCTGCCGCAGTCATCGACTCCCGCGGGAGTAAAGTCGATGAGAATTTCACCGAGGCCGGCTATGTCATACATCGTGCTTCCCCCTTTTCTCTGCTTGCCGCCATTGTAACACGATTTTTTTCCCATTTCTACCCAATCCTTTAATTTTCATGAAAACAGCGAAAAGAGCGCCCTGACCGGCGCTCTTTTCCCATGATTGCTTATATGAGAGAGGTAAAGAAAAAGCGATTAAAAGAATCAGTTGCCGTCCACTTTGCAGACCCAGCCAAAGGGATCGGGTCGTCTGCCCCATTGCAGACCCGTCAGCTCGTCGTAAAGCTTCTGGGCGGTGGGGCCGATGGCGCGGTCGTTGACGGTGTAGCTCTGCCCCTTAAAGCTCAGCTCACCGATGGGGGAGATGACGGCGGCGGTGCCGGTGCCGAAGGCCTCCTCCAGGGCGCCGGATCGGGCGGCCTGAATCAGCTCCTCCGCCGAAAGCAGCCGCTCCTCCACGGGAACGCCCCAGGCGCGCAGCATTTCGATGCAGCTGCGGCGGGTGATGCCGGGCAGAATGGAACCGGTGAGGGCGGGGGTTACCACGGTACCATTGATCTTGAACATTACGTTCATGGCACCCACCTCCTCAATGTACTTGCGCTCCACACCGTCCAGCCACAGCACCTGATCGAAGCCTTTGGCTGCGGCGTGGGCGTCGGCCCGGTTGCTGGCGGCGTAGTTGCCGCCGCATTTGGTGTAGCCGGTGCCGCCCCGGACGGCGCGTACGTCGTCGGTTTCCAGCATGATCCGCACCGGATTCATGCCATGAGCGTAGTAGCTGCCGGAGGGGGACAGGATCACGGCGAAGACCGCCTCATGGACGCCGTGGAGGGAGAGTGTGGGGTCGGTGGCAAAGAGGAAGGGTCGGACATATAAGGAGGTGCCCGGTGCGGCAGGTACCCAGTTCCGATCCACATCCACCACGGTCATCACGGCCTGCAGCGCGTCCTCCTCGGGAACGCTGGGCAGCCCCATGCGCTGGGCGGAGGCGTTGAGCCGCTTCATATTCTCCCGGGGGCGGAACAGCTGCACGGAGCCGTCGGCGCAGCGGTAGGCCTTCAATCCCTCGAAGACCTCGGCGGCGTAGTGGAACACATTGGCCGCCGGAGACAGGGACAAAGGTCCAAAGGGAACAATCCGCGCGTCGTGCCAGCCTTTGGCGTCGGAATAATCCATCAAAAACATATGGTCACTGAAAACAGAACCGAAGCCCAGCTTGTCGGCCGGGGGCAGCGAGCCGGGATGGGTGGTTTTCGTCACAGAGATTTGCAGCATGGTGGTTTCCTCCTATTATATATAGTATCAGCCGTTTTCGGTTCAGGTAAGATCCTTCAGGTGCTCCATGTTGTGGCGCACATCCTCGCAGCAGGTGTGGAACTGAGCCTTTTCCTCGTCGGTAAGGGGCAGCTCCACCACCTCCTCCACACCATTTGCGCCGATGAGAGCGGGTACGCCGATGAAAAGGCCGTCCTCGCCGTATTCACCCCGCAGCTCGCAGCTGGCGGGCATTACGGCTTTTTCATCGTGGAGAACGATGTGTACCATCCGGGCGGCGGTGGTGGCGATGCCGTACTCGGTGCAGAACTTACCGGAGAAGGTGACCCAGCCGCCGCCGATGGCCTCCTTTTTCAGTTCCTCCCGGTCAAAGCGGAACTTTTCGTCGGTTTTGGCCCAGTCGTCCAGAGGCTTGCCCCGGAAGGAGACACAGGACCAGGGGGCAAACTGAGAGGCACCGTGCTCGCCCAGCATGTAGGCGGTAATGGATTTGTGGTCAACACCGGTCTGACGGGCCAGCGCGGACAAAAGCCGGGAGGTGTCCAGCCCCGTGCCGGTGCCGAAGACCCGCCCTCTGGGAAGCCCCAGCCC
>JAAXZS010000069.1 GCA_012719745.1 Clostridiales bacterium
CCGGCAGCGTCAGAATGAAGGTGTCCGGCTCGGTGGTCTTGTCCTGCTGGAAGCGCAGACGGCGCTCCCCGATAGCGTAATACACGCCGTTATAAAAAAGCTGCATCTCCGGCGTGATGAATTCCCGGTCGCTCGCCGTGTAGCCGGAAGCGTAGAGCATTCCGTCCGAGGATTTGGTGTTGTAGTTTCCGTTATCGATTCCGAGCTTGATCATTGCGTTTTCCTCCTTGTTTTTTCTGAATTAGTTGCATTCGACTATTCGCCTGAATCGGTGATATAACTGATGTACGGAACCTCCAGCCATGCCGTAAAGCTGCGGTCGGCCAGCTTGGTCTTGACCACGCCGTACTTGGTACCCATAGCCTCGATTACCTCGCCGTTGCCGATATAAACGCCTATATGCCCTTTGTGCCAAACTGCAAGGCCCGGAATGTCTGGCATGGTGGAGATATCGCCCTTGACGGTCGCGTTGTTGTACATCTGGTCGGCTCCCACATCCGGCATCCCGTTTGTGCCGTAATTGATGGTCAGGGTATCGGGATCAAGCCAGCCGTAGCCTTTGATCAGCCCGACACAGTCTGTGGTACGCCCGCCGAGCCAGTTCTCTCGGATGAAATCCTCATAATTTCCTACGCCGTCCGGGTACTGCTCCAGTTTGTACTCAAAGAGCGAATCCGTGAGGACGGAGCCGTAGGTGCCCCAAACATAACCCCAGCCGGATTCCCATGCATTGACCGCGTAAGTGACAAGGTCGAGATTGTTCTTTCCTGTAATATCCACGAATGTGGAAACATCCAGCTCAATGCTCTGCTCTCCGCCGCTCTCGTAGCTGCCGGAGAAGGTATCGCCGCCGCTGCTGGTTCGGCTGTAGATGGAGTCGGCATTTTTTCGGTCATCGGTAGTAATTTCCATGCCCATCGCCGAGGAGATATTGGCGTAGATCGTATCCAGCGACGCGATGGGTATGGCCACGGTGTAAGTTTCCGTATGCTCCGTGCCGTCCTCGTCCGTCCAAGTATCGGTGCGATCCTCGTAGGTGACGAAGCAGTCCACAAACCGAGCAATATCGACATGAGAGGGATTTTCAATGCCAAAATACAGAGCATAAAAAATAGCCTTGACCCGGTGGGAGTCAAGACCGCTGCCGTTTTCCGTCATGGCGCTGACGGATGCGATACTGGAGTCAATGGAGGCAAAGCTGGACTGCATGTCCTCAATGTATTGCCGGTATTCCTCCGGCACGGAGCCTGAGATCGTACCGCCGTAGTAGCATAGATCCACGGCGGCGTTGTTGTGGTCCGCGCCACCCGACAACAGTCCGCAGATCAGGACAACGATCAGAATAAGGGGTGAGAGGATGGCGGCGATGATCCAGCCGATGGTTTTTCGGAGCCGTTCGTCCGAAAGGGCCGTCACCGCCGCCTTTACCGCAAGTCCGATGGTTGCGGGGTCTGCCATGAATTTCACTTCCTTTCAGTTGAATGGGTATATAAAAGCCGGGTGTCGTGGGAGGAAAGTCCTCCAACAACACCCGGCTGAAATGAAAAAGACGCGGTCCCGCACCGCGTCTTTCGTCAGGAATGTTCGCTTTTAAAGCGGGATAATAATGCGATGACTGCCTTTAGATCCTCGTCGTTCATCGTTTTCATAATTTTCACTGCTTCATGGATCAGGGCGGGATTGCTCATCTCCGTGTCGAAGAATTCTCCCGGTGTCACGCACAAATACTCGCACATGTACAGGAACTCCGAGATCGACGGCATGGAGCGTCCCGAGGAAATACTTTGAATATATCCTTTGCTTTTCGCCATATCGGTGCTCATCTTATACTCCGATACGCCTTTTTTCAGCCGCAGCTCCGTCATTCGCTGACGAATAAACTGTTCGTCCATCTGTGATCACCTCCACAAGCAAAAGGATACACTGTTATAATTGGTCATATTACCGCTTGAACTACCGATAGTATTAGTAATATACTATTGTGGGTACTTATATTATCGATATACATCTGATTAAATCAGTAATTTGGGGTGATATGATGGATCATAGTCTAAGGACGTGCTGCTTTACCGGGCATAGGAACTTGCCCGTGGGCAAAATACCGGAGATCAGGACGCGGCTGTACGAAACCGTTGAGTGGCTCATCCGGCATGGTGTGCTGTATTTCGGTGCCGGAGGCGCGATGGGATTTGATGCTCTGGCATCTCAGGTTGTGCTGGAGCTGCGCATGCGATATCCCGAGATTAAGCTGATCCTGGTGTTGCCGTGCCGCGATCAGACGCGGGGCTGGCCTGCCGGGGCAATCACGGTTTATGAAGAGATCATGGTCGCTGCCGACAAGGTAGTCTATATCTCGGACACCTATCATAAAGGCTGTATGCATGAACGGAACCGACATCTGGTTGACCATAGCAGGCAGTGTGTTTGCTACCTGACTGAAAGCCGAGGCGGTACCGCGTACACGGTGGCATACGCGCAGCAAAAGGAACTGCTGGTCTGGAATCTCGCTGAATCGGAATGTTCAGGGAGGGAGGATCATGTTCTACAGGATGTTTGATTATCATAGTGCGGAAAAGCAGGTGATGGATAAAATCCAGGCAAAGCTGGCAGCAAGGACGCCGGAGGAGCTGGCCGCGGATGAAAAAGAAGCAAGTCTTTCCTTCCAGAAGATAATTGAAAAGTATGAGGAGTATGCGGCATCTCACAAAAGAATTCCTAACAGGGAAAAATACGAGGACTTTCTTTCAGTGGCGGAGCAGATGCGAAGGTACGCGGCTGCCCATGAAGGTGTTATCACCATTCGGGCCGAAGCGGGTGGAACGGGCATCATTGAGATGTACTTCGATCACCTCATCCATACAGACCTGGACGCATCTCATTCGCGTCTGTTGCTTGCTTTCCTGCTCATGAAATATGAAGACGTCTCGATATTCGCAAAACAAGACGGCATCCTCATACAGGCATTCGCGGAGCTGTATGATGTGGAGACACCTGACGGAGCGGAGCCAAATCAATCGCCGTCGTAACAGCCGCAGGGCATGTCATGCTCGGGGAACATCCAACACATAGCGGTTTGGTTCTTATCCGCTTCCACAAAATCCTGCCATGACCAGTCCCGACCAAGTCCTCTTACAGTGATGAGATTAGGCAGAGCGGCGTTTTCTATGGCAATCGCCCGGTTGTAGAACTCCCGGTGTTGATGGTACAGGGTACGGATTTCATGGCGCTTCATGCTGGGGCAGAAGAAGCAGGAGGACTTGCCTGGAAGTGGCAAGCCCTCCTGTTCAATTGCGATGATGCAGTCCTCGCGGTACCAGCCCCAATCAATGAGCGGATATTCCTTTCTATATTTCTTATCCACGATGTCATAGACGATGGCATGATCGCGCCGATGTTCCTCGCCTGCGTCGAAGCCGATGAATTTGGTGACGCGCTCTCCCTTTGCCCAAACGTCCAGGCAGGGCTGGTGATGGTTGCAGAATTTATCCTGCGGGCCTACCTTATGCTTCAGGGAGCATTTTTTATAGCCGTAGGCGATGGCCGGCAGGGTGCCGGAGCGGAGGCACTCGTTCTCCAGCGTCAGGCGGTCGCCGTTCTTGTCGGTGTATTCCACCTTCGTGCTCTCTGGCATTCCATGCTCCGACAGCCATTTGCTCATAATGGGCAGAAACTCGTAAGTGTGCGGCTGCTCGCCGCCTGTATCCGAAAACAGAATCAGATCCACGGGGATACCCCTGTGGTAGAGGCCGATCAGCATCGCAGTCGAATTTGTCCCGCCCCCATATCCAACGATATTCATCGGCCGCCTGCCTTTCCGAAGAGCTTCTCCTTATAGGCCGGAGCGTGGACGGCAAGGTTGTACCGCTCGTTGCCGCATTTATACAGGCACACGCCGCGCTGGGGAAACCGGATAAGGTTGTATTCGGATTCTTCAAGCTGCAGGGAGTCGATATAAAACTGCTTGTCAATGTTGCCGGCGTTAAAGAGGAAAGCGTGGGTGGGTATGGAAAACAGCGGCTTTGTCAGCTCACGGATGCCCTCAATATTAAAATCTTCAAGATTCTGCGAGGCAAGGATTACCGATGATTCCTTTTTGCGCACACGCTTCATAAAGTTTCGAATGTACTCTATCGCCGTGAGGTTTGTCAGGAAGAGGTACAGCTCGTCAATGGAGGCGGCAGTGTTGCCCTCGGTCAGCAGTTTATCGGACATGAAGGACAGCACGTTGAACAGCAGGGCGTTCTTTACGTTGCGGCTGGCCTGCAGCAGTCCCTTGACGCCGAAAACAATGAAGCGGTCGGAGGTCACGTTGGAATGCCCATTGAAGAATTTGCTTTCGGCGCCCTGGCACATGGAGTGGAGTCCCAGCAGGATTTCCTGCAGAAGCTCCTGTGGATAGAGCTGATGTTTTTCTCTGTCATAATGCTGATACTCATCTTCGATCAGTGCGTACAGGTCGGAGAGGATGGGATACTGCTCCGCCGACAGCCTGGAGAAATCCGTATGGTCGCTGATGTTCCATTTTTCATAGAGCTTGCTCAGCATTATTTCGATCACGTCAATGTGACGGTCGTCAAAATCCTTGTAGCAGCGGAAGAAATCTTTCAGGAAGGAAATGTGCTGACTGAGTTTGGTGCGCTGCCGGAAGGTCTGAGGAGCGTCCCCGTCGCCGGAGCCACCGCCCTCGTCCCAGGTCTTGGGTTCCAGCGGATTGATCATATACTGTCCGCTCATGAGATCGACGAAGCAGCCGCCGAGGTTTTCGGCAAGGTCGACATATTCATGCTCGGGATCGAGACAAATCACGTTTTTTCCCGATTCGAGGATGTTGCAGAGGATAAGCTTGAGAAGATAGCTCTTGCCCTGGCCGCTGTTGCCGAGGATGAGAATATTGGCGTTGGTCTTATCATCGTCGCGCTGGTCAAAATCTGCGATGATATTACTGCCAAATTTATCTCGCCCGAGATAAAAGCCGTGGGCGTCGGTTTTGCCGGAGTAGTTGAACGGGTACAAATTTGCGGCGGAGCTGGCTGGCAGTACGCGCTCGAACTGGCTGCCAAAGATGTTGTATCCTGCCGGGCCAACCGACAGAAACCCCTCCCGCTGGCGGAGCAGAAGCCGGTCCACATTGAGTTTTGAGCGCACCAGCTCAGTCAGTATGTCGGTCTGGAGGAGCTTCAGGCTGTCCGGGTCGTGGGCGGTCAGTTCAATATACACCGCGCAGTGCAGGAGCGGCTCACGGTTCCGGTGCATCTGCGCCACGATGGTCGCCACATCCTGCAGGTTGCTTTCAGCGGTGACGGTCTGCTGGAGGTCCGTCGTGCTACTCCGGCTCATCCGGTTTTTGTTGGCGGCATTGTGGATGATCTTCTTTTCCTCGGCTGCCGTGACCTGCCGGGTGTAGATGCGCAGGGTGACGCCATCCTTTTCGCCAAGATGCCGCAGGATCGCCTGCTCATCGGTGGAGGTGGGGTATTCACGAAGCGCCCAAACACACCGGAAAGTATTGCCGCAGATGAAATGGTCGGTCTGAAATTTGATGATGCCCGGCGCGATCATATCGAGGAAATCCTTGATCCTGGCATCCTCCTGCAGAGGAGCTTTTGCTTTCGGCTGTTTTGCCATAGAGCATACTTCCTTTCGTTCAATTTGGATATGAAAATGCCGCCACTTCCTGTGACGGCGCTAACATTTTGCGGTATGGACATGGTATAATA
>JAAXZS010000097.1 GCA_012719745.1 Clostridiales bacterium
CTATGAGGAAAAAAGTACACAAATCTTATTTTGTCCTATTGTAATTTTGTCTGTTTTGCCTCTATTCTATTTCCCTCAACTGCGTATAATGGGAGGTACAGGCCCGCGCATGGACGCGTGGCACGGGAAAGGCGGTGCATCTATGCAGATAGTACCTATTCACAAGGTCCTTGTGGCCAACCGCGGTGAAATTGCCGTGCGTATTTTTCGCGCTTGCTATGATTTAGGCATACATACCGTTGCGATCTATTCCAATGAGGATACCTATTCGCTTTTCCGCACCAAGGCGGACGAGGCCTATTTGGTGGGCGAGCACAAATCGCCTCTGGGGGCCTATCTGGATATTCCCAGCATCATCGGTCTTGCTAAACGGCGGGGCGTCACAGCCATCCACCCCGGCTATGGTTTTCTTTCCGAAAACGCCGATTTTGCCCGGGCGTGCGAGGAAAACGGCATCGTGTTCATTGGCCCGTCTTCCGATGTCCTTGCCAAAATGGGTGATAAGCTCAGTGCCAAGGCCATTGCCATCGCCTGCGGCGTTCCCATTATCCCCGGCTGTACCGAGCCGTTGAAGGACACACAGGACGCACTGGATACGGCTGCCCGCTTCGGCTATCCCGTTATTTTAAAGGCCGCCGCCGGCGGCGGCGGACGCGGTATGCGCCGCTGCGACAACCCAGAGGAAGTGGCGACCGCCTATGATCTGGTACACAGTGAAGCGGAAAAGTCCTTTGGTTGCGGCGACATTTTTATGGAAAAATATTTGGTGCAGCCCAAGCATATTGAGGTGCAGATTCTGGCCGACCAGCATGGCAATGTTTACCATTTGGGCGAGCGGGACTGCTCGCTGCAACGCCGCTATCAGAAGGTGGTGGAGTTCGCTCCCGCCTGGTCAGTGCCTCAGGAAACGGTACAGGCTCTGCGGGCTGATGCCGTAAAAATTGCCAAAAGCGTGGGTTATGTCAGCGCCGGCACGGTGGAGTTCCTGGTAGACCGGGACGGCCATTACTATTTCATTGAAATGAACCCTCGCATTCAGGTGGAACACACCGTCACCGAGATGGTCACCGGCATCGATATTGTCCGGGCGCAGATCCTGATTGCCTCCGGCAGACCCCTCAGCGACCCGGAAATTGGTCTTGCCTCCCAGGAGGATCTGCACATGAACGGCTACGCCATTCAGTGCCGCGTCACCACAGAGGACCCGGCCAATAATTTTGCTCCCGACAACGGCAAAATTACCGCCTATCGCTCCGGCGGCGGCTTTGGCGTTCGTCTGGACGGCGGCAACGCCTCCACAGGCACCGTCATCTCTCCCTACTACGACTCCCTGCTGGTGAAGGTCACCACCTGGGACTGTTCCTTCCCCGCCACCTGCCGCAAGGCGGCCCGCGCCATCAATGAAGTGCATGTCCGGGGCGTTAAGACCAACATTCCCTTTGTCACCAATATTCTGGCTCACCCCGATTTTGTGGCAGGACAGTGCCACACCAAATTTATTGATGAAACCCCGGAGCTCTTCGATATTGTGGATTCCCGGGATCGCGCCACCCGCGTGCTGAAATACATCGCCGAAATTCAGGTGGCCGCTCCTCAGGCGGAGCGGCACCAGTACGACATTCCCCGCTTTCCTCAGGCGCAACGGCCTCTCGGCTCCGGTCTCAAACAGCTGCTGGACGAAAAGGGTCCCGAAGCGGTGAAGCAGTGGGTACTGGATCAGAAGAAGCTGCTGCTCACCGACACCACTATGCGCGACGCTCACCAGAGCCTTTTGAGCACCCGGATGCGTACCCGTGATATGGTAAAGGCCGCCGACGGCGTGGCCGATATTCTGCGGGACTGCTTCTCATTGGAGATGTGGGGCGGTGCCACCTTTGATGTGGCCTATCGCTTCCTCCACGAATCCCCCTGGGAACGGCTGCGGGTTTTGCGGGAGAAGATTCCCAACATTCCTTTCCAGATGCTGCTGCGCGGCTCCAATCTGGTGGGCTACGCCAACTATCCCGACAACCTGGTGCGGGCCTTTGTGCAGGAAGCCGCCCAGCGGGGCATTGATGTATTCCGTGTCTTTGACTCCCTCAACTGGCTTCCCGGCATGGAGGTCGCCATGGATGAGGTCTTGAAGCAGAATAAGCTGCTGGAGGCCACCATGTGCTACACCGGCGATATTCTGGACGAGAAGCGGGACAAATACACGCTGAAATACTATGTTGATCTTGCCAAGGAGCTGGAAAAGCGGGGCACCCATCTGATGGCCATCAAGGACATGTCCGGCCTGCTCAAGCCCTATGCCGCCAAGAAGCTGATTTCCACGCTCAAGCAGGAAGTGGGAATCCCCATCCACCTGCACACCCACGACACCACCGGCAATCAGGTGGCCGCCCTTCTCATGGCTGCCGAGGCGGGCGTGGATATTGTGGATGTAGCCAGCGCTCCCATGGCAGGTCTCACCAGCCAGCCCTCCATGGATGCCGTGGTGGCGGCGCTGGAGGGCGCCGATCGGGACACCGGGTTGAATCTGAGCCGGGTGCAGGAGCTGTCCAATTACTGGGCGGATGTGCGCCTGCGGTATGAGAACTTCGATCACGGTCTCAAAGCCTCTACCACCGATATCTATCGCTATGAAATTCCCGGCGGTCAGTACACCAACCTCCAGCCTCAGGTGGTATCGCTGGGTCTGGGCGACCGGTTCGGCGAGGTCAAGGAGATGTACAAGACCGTCAACGACATGCTGGGTGATCTGGTCAAAGTGACGCCGTCGTCCAAGATGGTGGGCGATCTGGCCATCTTCATGGTGCAGAACAGTCTGACGCCGCAAAATATTGTGGAGCGGGGCAAGGCTCTTGCCTTCCCGGATTCTGTGGTTTCCTTCTTCAAGGGTATGATGGGTCAGCCGGCCTGGGGCTTCCCAAAAGAGCTGCAGGCGGTGGTACTCAAGGGAGAAAAACCCATTGACTGCCGCCCCGGTGAATTGCTTGAGCCGGTAGATTTTGACACCATCAAGAAAACCGTAGAAAAATTCCACGAGGATCCCGACCTCAAGGATCTGATTTCCTATGCCATGTACCCCAAGGTGTACGAGGACTTTTGCCAACATCGGAAAGAATACGGCTACATCACCCGTATGGGCAGCCACGTATTCTTCAACGGCATGGCGTTGGGTGAAACCAATAAAATCAACATTGAGGATGGCAAGACGCTGGTCATTAAGTATCTGGGGCTGGGCGATCACAACCCGGACGGTACCCGGAACGTCCAGTTTGAGCTAAACGGTATGCGCCGGGAGGTAGCCGTGACCGATCCCCATGCCGATCAAAAAACACGGCAGGCCAAGCTGGCGGACGAGGGCGACAAGCACCAGCTGGGCGCCTCTATTCCCGGCATGGTATCCAAAGTTCACGTACAGGTAGGCGACAAGGTGGAGGAAAACCAGGTGCTGGCGGTGATCGAAGCCATGAAGATGGAAACCGCCGTCTCCGCCCGCATGTCCGGCACGGTAAAGGCCGTACATATCAAGGAAAATCAGCCTGTCAAGGCACATGAACTTCTCATCGAGCTGACCGATTGATTGCTGCTTAAAAAAAGATTCCGGAGGGAGCACTGCTTCCTCCGGAATTCTTTTTTAATCGTTGGGACTCAATTTCTTGTGGTTCAGCTTGCCCAGGTACCGGTAGATACTGGCCTCCGAGCTTTGCAGTTCCTTTGCCACATAGCTGACGGCTCCCTTGAGGAGAAATACGCCCTTTCGGTTGAGCGTATCCATGATCTCCATTTTCTCCTCCTGTGTCAGGCGGTTCCCCGACACAGGGTAGGCAGCAATGACCTCGGCCACAATGCTGGCTGTGGCGCCCGTAATGGATTTGGGATACTCCCGAAGCGTCTCATCCGCCGATGTGTCCTCAATGGGCAGTCCCTCCTGTTCCGCAGGTTCCATTCCGCCGCACAGCTCCAGCACCCGAGACGCCAGTTCCTGATACCGGCTGGCATCGAAGTTGATGCACAGCAGCCCTGCCAGCTCGTCATTTTTCCCCTTGATAAACATGGTATTGGAGCACAGCTTCCGTCCAGAGGCCGAAGATGTCTGAAATCGCAGCACATAATTTCGGCTCTCGTAAAGACGGCTGGTCACAAATTCCAGTGTCCGGTTGCTCAGAGGGGAACCCAGATGTCGGCCGGTAAGCTCTCCGCCCGACAGAGCAACGATCTCGTTGGAGTCATCCTTCAGCTCATGAAGGGCGATCTCATAGTCCGGGCCCAAAATCCGGCCCAGAAAATCAACGATCTGTGTATAGTGACGTCTTAGTTCCTTATCCATATTTGTTTCCTCTGTCTGCGGTTATTTGTCGGTTTTTTCCTGTTCCGGCTGTTCAGCGGCTTTCTTTTTCTTTTCTCTTTCTTCCAGCCGCTTGGCCTCCTCGGCTTTTCTGGCTTCCTGGCGCGCGCGTTTTTCTTCCTGCCGCTTTTCCTCTTCCTCGGCCGCTCTGGCTGCCTGTTCCGCAGCAATGCGCTGGGCCTCCGCTTCCCGCTGAGCCTGTTCCTCTGCCATACGGGCTGCCTTCTCCTTCTCCTCGTCCTCCAGTACGCGGTAGGCCACCTTGCCCACCAGCGTCTTGGGCAGATCCTCCCGGAACTCAATGTCGCAGGGGATGGCATACTTGGCGATATGCTTGCGGCAATAGTCCATTAGCTCCTGCTTGCAAGAGGAGGTGGGTACATAGCCGGGCTTGAGCACCACAAAGGCTTTCACCTTCTGAATCTTAATGGGATCGGGAATTCCGATGACACAGCTGAGGTGCACATACTCATGACCCTCCAGAATGTTTTCCAGCTGGGAAGGATAGACATTGTAACCGTTGGTGACGATCATACGCTTGATCCGCTGACGGAAGTAGATGAAGCCGTCCTCGTCCATCATACCCAGATCGCCGGTGTGAATCCAGGTCATGCCGTCGGCATGGGTGCGGCGGGTGTTGGCTGTCTCCTCCGGCTGATTCACATATTCCAGCATGACTGTGGGGCCGGCAAGACAAATCTCGCCCTCGGTGCCGTAGGGTACCTCTTCCTCAGTGCCGGGCTTCACGATCTTGTAGTAGGTGTCAGGGAACGGAATACCGATGCTGCCCTCTTTCTGCAGATGGATGGGCGTCAGGCAGCTGGCGGTGACGCATTCCGTGGTACCGTATCCCTCCCGAACATTGACAGTGGCGCCGTGATCCTTCAGGAACTGATCAAACCGCTTTTTCAGCTCAATGGACAGCGAATCGCCGCCGGAGAACACGCCCTTGAGGCAGGAGAGGTCAGCTCCCTCGATCTCCTTGACCCGCAGCAGCGCCTCAAACAGAGAGGGCACGCCGGCGATCAGGTTGGGCTGGTGTTTTTTAATAAGCTCGGCATAGGTCTTGGGGGTAAAGCGGGGGATCAGGATGCAGTGGCCGCCGTTTGCCACCATGGAATGGATGGACACGCCCAGTCCGAAGCCGTGGAACATGGGCATAATGGCCAACATCTTGTCGCCAGGGCGGAAAAACGGATTGGTGGCAATGATCTGTGCCCCCAAGGCGTTAAAGTTGCGGTTGCTCAGCAGAATGCCCTTGGTGACGCCGGTGGTGCCACCCGAGTAAAGGATCACCGCGGGGTCCACATCCCGCTTTTTCACCTTGAAGATTTCCACATGCTGCCCATGCTTGATAAAGTCCTTCCACATAACGACGCCCGGTTTGTGGGGCACCGGCGGGATCTTTCGTCCCTCGGTCACGGCATAGCCCACCTTCATCAGGGGGCTCAGCTCATCGGCCACGGAGGTGACAATCAGGCAGGGCAGATCCACCGCCTTGCGGACGTTTTCAAATTTAGGATAAAACTGATCCAGGGTAATGGCGGCCACGGAGGCCGAATCCCGCAGGTAAAAAGCGATCTCGCTCTCCGCCGACAGGGGGTGTACCATGTTGGCAATGGCGCCCACCATATTGACGGCATAAAATAGGCACATGGTCTGGGGTGCGTTGGGCATACAGATGGTAACGCGGTCGTTTTCCCGGACGCCGATGGCCTTGAGAGCCTTGGCGCAGGAAAGGACCTTCTGCCACATCTGGGCATAGGTGGTATTGCGCCCCATGAATTCATAGGCGATATAGTCGGGGTATTTCTTCACCATTTCTTCCACGGCGCCGCTCATGGTCAGTGTGGAGTATTCCAGATGCTCGGGAACCTCCGGATCCTTATGGGCCAGCCACGGTGTTTTTACGGTTTCACTCATAGTCAACTTCCTCCTTCAAAGGCTTCTCCAGTTCTTCAGGATGCTCCAGTAAATATTTCAGGAGCCGGACAGTCTTAGCATAATAATAGCCGTCCGCAATCCGTTCGTCAACGGTCAGCCCCAGGTCCAACGTTTCCCGCATGGTGACCTGCCCGTTTTCGTCATAGAATGGGGACATTTTTTTCTCGCCGATAATGCAGAACAAAGAGCAGGTGCCCCAGTTCGTCAGGTGGTGATAGCCGCACTTAAGGCGGATAGAACCCAGATTGGAGATCACCACAGAGCTGTAGTAGGGGTCGGTGGCGATCATGTCCTGAGGCACCCAGCCGTGCTTATCCAGCCACATAATGAAGCGGACAGCCAGCTTTCCCAGCCAACGGGGCAGCCTGTTAAGCATATCCATATTATCCGTGGAGCTATCCACCTTTTCCGAGCGGCACTCCATAACCTGGCGGCGGATGCTCTCGTGGATGGTCTCCAATGTATCGTCCTCCTTGGCATGGAGGAAAGCCAGTGCCTCGGCGCCCTTGTCGGAAAATTGCTTTTTCACTACGAAGGAGGCCGAAATATCCTTGCGCTGGTAAAAATTCCGATTAACGATAAACCGGTTCATTTTAGGACGCAGGGTGATGGCCTTTACAAGAGCGGCCAGCACCAGGTGGAAAAAGGTGTAGGGAAAGTCCTGCTCCGTTTCGTTTTTCTTATTGATATATGCCTTGATGGGGGTCAGGTCAATTCGTTCCGATATATAAGCTTCATTATCGCAGCGATTGGGGTAAATAATACCCGTAATAAAGTGCAGTGAATCCAGATCCCGCATCAGGTAACCGTCCTTGCGGTCTCCGTGCTGCTTTTTTCTCATTTCCATTGGTTTTGTAAAATCTCCCATTTTTAAAATTTAAAAGATTAAATTATTATAGCAAAAAAATTTTCTATTTTCTACCTATTTTTCAGAAAAAGCATTAGACAGTCCGTCTCATTTGTCAAAATTCTTTGACTTACCTATACATTTTGTGCAGAAAACAGAGCGATGTACAGGTAAAGCCCCATACATCGCTCCCAGCGCTTTTTTTAAAAATCGGCGGACCCCACCGTGCGGGGATGCAGCTCCACGTCGCGGATATTGGAAACGCCTGTCAGATACATGACCATGCGCTCAAAACCCAGGCCAAAGCCCGCATGCTTGCAGGAACCGTAGCGCCGCAGGTCGCAGTACCACCAGTAATCCTCCGGTTTCATGCCCAGCTCCCGGATGCGGCTCTCCAGCTTGTCCAGACGCTCCTCACGCTGACTGCCGCCAATGATCTCTCCGATGCCGGGCACCAGGCAGTCCGCCGCAGCCACGGTTTTCCCATCGTCGTTGAGGCGCATATAAAAAGCCTTGATCTCCTTGGGATAGTCGGTGACAAACACCGGCTTCTTGAAGACCTGTTCGGTAAGGAACCGCTCATGCTCGGTCTGCAGATCGGTACCCCACTCCACCTTATAGTCAAACTGGTCGTTGTGCTTCATCAGAATGTCCACGGCCTCCGTGTAGGAAAGGCGACCGAAGTCGGCGTTCATCACATGGGTCAGCCGCTCAATAAGATCCTTGTCCACAAAGCTGTTGAAAAAGGCCATGTCGTCGGGGCAGCGCTCCATCACCCGGCGGATGATGAACTTAATCATGGCTTCGGCCACGTCCATGTCCCCGGCCAGATCGGTAAAGGCCATCTCCGGCTCGATCATCCAGAACTCGGCGGCGTGGCGCTGGGTGTTGGAGTTTTCCGCCCGGAAGGTGGGGCCAAAGGTGTATACATCGCCAAAGGCCATGGCAAAGTTCTCAGCGTTGAGTTGGCCGGAAACCGTCAGGTTGGCCGCCTTGCCGAAAAAGTCCTGACCGTAGTCCACAGTGCCGTCATCCTTTTTGGGCACATTGGCCAGATCCAGCGTGGTGACGCGGAACATCTCACCGGCGCCTTCGCAGTCGGAGGCGGTAATGATGGGGGTGTGGACATAGACAAAGCCCCGGCTCTGGAAAAATTCATGGACAGCGTAGGCCGCTGCGGAGCGCACCCGGAAGGTAGCGGAAAAGAGGTTGGTACGAGGACGCAGATGCTGAATGGTGCGCAGGAATTCCACACTGTGCCGCTTTTTCTGCAAGGGATACTCCGGGCTGGATTTTCCCTCCACCTCAATGGCTTCGGCTTTCAACTCCAGCGGCTGCTTTGCCTCCGGCGTCAGCACCACTTTGCCCCGGACGATGAGGGCGGCACCCACATTCTGGGCGGCAATTTCCTTATAATTAGGAACAACGCCGGCGTCCATCACCACCTGCAAATTTTTGAAGCAGGAGCCGTCGTTGAGTTCAATGAATCCAAAGGTCTTCATGTCGCGGATGGTACGGGCCCAGCCACAGACAGTGATCTCCTGTCCTGCCAGACGGTCGCCGTCGGCAAAAACAGCCGCGATTTTGGTTCTTTCCATCTTGTATTCCACCTTTTCGTGAGTTTTCATAACAGTAAGCTTTATTATAGCCTGTTTCTCCCTGTTTTACAAGGGTGATCCTTTGCCTCTTTCGACCCTGGTTTGAAAAAATAATTTTCCTGCATTATCCGTCTTGACTTTTTATAGCAATTCCGTATAATAAGCATATGATTAAACCATAAATTATTGTTTAGGAGGATGCCATGACACAGCGTGAACGGCAAATTCTGAACTGGATCGAGGCAAACCCCCTGATCTCCCAGCAGGAGCTGGCCGACAAGGCGGGCATTACCCGTTCCAGTGTGGCGGTGCATATTTCCAATCTGATGAAGAAAGGCTATATTACCGGTAAAGGCTACATCGTTCACACCGCCCCCTATGTGACGGTGGTGGGCGGTGTCAATATGGACATCGGCGGCTGGCCGGCGGAAGTACCGGTGGCGCAGGACTCCAATCCCGGCCAGGTTCGCATGAGTTTGGGCGGCGTGGGCCGGAATATTGCCCACAACATGAGTCTGCTGGGGCTGGACGTGCGCCTGATCGCTCCCTTCGGCGACGACCTCTACGCCCAGAAGATTGCCGCCAGCTGCGGCGAACTGGGTATCGACATCTCCCGGTCCCTGGTAATTCCCGGGGGACATACCTCCACCTATCTTTTTATCAATGACGAAAAGGGCGATATGGCGCTGGCCGTATCCGACATGGACATCTGTGCCCATCTGACGCCCCAGGCGCTGGCATTCCGCCGGCAGCTGCTCCAAGGCAGTCAGGTGGTGGTACTGGACACCAACATTCCTGCCGAAAGCATTGCCTGGCTGGCAGAAAACTGCCCCGCGCCCCTTTTTGCCGATCCTGTCTCCACCGCCAAGGCCGAAAAGCTCCGGCCGGTGCTGGGAAAGCTCCATACGCTTAAGCCCAACCGCATCGAAGCAGAGCTTCTCTCCGGCGTTTCTATCCGGGATGAGGCAAGCCTTTGTCTGGCGGCCCGGACGCTGCTTGACACGGGGCTGCGGCGTGTATTCATTTCGCTGGGTGCCGACGGTGTTTATGCGGCGGATCACACCGGCTGCCTGCACCTGCCGGTGATCCCCGGCACCATGCACAACACCACCGGCTGCGGTGATGCCTTTATGGCCGCCATCACCTGGGCCTATCTCCGAGGCACCGATCTCAGGGGCACCGCCCTCTCTGGTCTGGCCGCCTCCACCATTTCCATGGAAGGGACGGAGACCATCAACCCGGCGCTGAACGAAGCCTCCCTGCTGGCCCGGGCCGGCCTGTAATCCTATCTTTTATCTTGTATTCTCAGTATCATCATATATAAAATTTAATGCTATATCAGGAGGAATTGATTATGCAGCATCCCTATCTGGACGTTTCCGCCGAGGTCAAAGCGGCGCTGGAAGAAGGCCGTCCCGTGGTGGCACTGGAGTCCACCATCATTTCCCACGGTATGCCCTATCCCCAGAATGTGGAGACGGCGCTGAATGTGGAAAAGATTATCCGTGAAAATGGCGCGGTGCCCGCCACCGTCGCCATTATCAAGGGCCGTCTGAAAGCCGGTCTTACGAAAGAGGAGATCGATTATCTGGGCAAGACCGGCTATGATGTCACCAAGGCCAGCCGCCGGGATGTGCCCATTCTGGTCGCCAAGGGCATGGACGGCGCCACCACCGTCACCACCACCATGATGATTGCCGCCATGGCCGGCATCAAGATTTTTGCCACAGGCGGTATTGGCGGCGTGCATCGGGGTGCCGAGACCACTATGGACATCTCCGCCGATTTGGAAGAACTGGCCCAGACCCCTGTGATGGTCATTTGTGCCGGTGCCAAATCCATTCTGGATCTGGGGCTGACACTGGAATATCTGGAAACCAAGGGCGTGCCCGTCATCGGCTACGGCACCAAGGAGCTGCCCGCCTTCTATACCCGCCGCAGCGGTTTTTCCGTGGATTACGAGCTGGATACGCCCGCCGAGCTGGCCGACGCCTTTCATGCCAAGCTGGTGATGGGACTCAAGGGTGGTATGCTGGTGACTAACCCCATTCCCGAAGAATACTCCATGGATCACAAGGTCATCGACAAAGCCATTGACGAGGCCATTGGTGAAGCGGCCCAACAGGGCATTCACGGCAAGGAAACCACGCCCTTCCTGCTGGCCAAGGTTAAGGAGCTGACCGGCGGTGATTCTCTGGCCTCTAATATTCAGCTGGTCTACAACAACGCCCGTTTGGCCGCCAAGACCGCCTGCGAGCTCAGTCGTCTGGAAAAGGCTCAGTGAACACCTTTCCTCTTTGGCTCTGGTGGTATCTGGCCGCAGCCAGTCTCATCGCTTTTTGCGTCTACGGGGCGGATAAATACCGGGCCCGGCGTCATCTCTGGCGGATACCGGAAAAGACGCTTTTCCTGCTGGCTCTTCTGGGCGGCAGTCCGGGGGCTCTTCTGGGAATGCTGTGTTTTCGCCATAAGACACGGCACCACGCTTTTCAGATCGGCATTCCGGCCATTTTGTTGGCGCAGGCAGCCCTGCTGTTCTGGCTCTTTTCTCTTTGAAATAAATGTATGGCAAAAAGCCGCCCTACGGGGCGGCTTTTTTGATTAAATTGACTTTTTCCCGGCGATAGGGTACAATCATGCAAATAATCAAATGAGACGGAGGACAGGTATATGAAAATCGGTCTTTTAGGCTATGGCGTCGTGGGTGTGGGTGTTTGCGAGTGGGTGGCTCAGTGCCCAGACATGCACGTTGAAAAGGTCTTTTGCCGCCGCCCCAAGGCCGGCATTGAGAGCATCACCGTCTATGACGCCCAAGAAATTATCAACGATCCTACCATTGACACCGTGGTGGAGGTCATGGGTGGGCTGCACCCGGCCTATGAGCTGGTGTCCGCCGCGCTGAAAAAGGGCAAAAACGTGATTACCGCCAACAAAAACCTCATCAGCGCTTATTATTCGGACTTAATCGCTCTGGCTTATGAAAATGGAGCGGCGCTTCGGTGCACCGCGGCCTGCGGCGGCGGCATTCCGTGGCTTGTAAATCTGGAGCGCTGCAAGCGGCTGGATACCGTCTGTGAGATCAGCGGCATCATGAACGGCACCACCAACTTTATTATGGACGCCATGCACCGCTCCCCCGTTGACTTTTCCGAAATTCTGAAGCAAGCCCAGGAGCTGGGTTACGCGGAGGCTGATCCCCGCGCCGACATTGACGGCGATGACATCCGCCGCAAGCTGGTGATCTCCGCCAACGTGGCCTTTGACACCCTTTTGCGGGAAGAGGACGTGCCCATGTTCGGCATTCGCACCGTTTCCGCCGCTGACATTGAAGCTTTCCGGCAGCACGGCTTTGTCTGCAAGCTTATCGCCTCCGCCCTTCGCAGTGGGGAAAAGGTCAGTGCCTATCTGGAGCCCACGTTGGTGGGCAGCGGCGATCTGGAAGCCGCCGTGCCCTCCAACTACAACCTCATCACCTACACCGGTGAGGCCATCGGCCCCCAGAGCTTTTTCGGCCAGGGTGCCGGTCGTTACCCCACCGCCTACAATGTGGTGCAGGACTGCCTGGATGTGCTCCGCGGCCAGCGGGATTTCTACGCGGCTGCGGCCGCTCCCGCCGAGATGGATCCCACGGCGGTGATGCACCCCTATTATGTCCGCACCGAAAAAGAGGACGGTTGGCTCTCCGGTCATATTGCCGACCGCTGGGATTGCGGCGTTGTGACCGATGCCGTTTCCGTGTCCGAGATGCTTACCTGGGCAAAGCAGCACCGGGCTGTTGATCCCACCTGCTTCATCGCCGGCATCCGCTAAACCGAATAACCTTAAAGGTATCGGCTGTTTTCAGAGAAAACAGCCGATACCTTTTATCCCTTTTTATGTCCTTTAAAGTAGTCTGCCAGCACAGCGAGACTTTCCTCCCGCAAAACGCCGCCCTGCACCTGCGGCGCATGGGGCGAATGGGAAAAGACCAGCTCGCAGCAGGGGCTTCCCTCTTCTCCCAGAAGGCCGCACAGGTCTATGTCACTGGCGCCGTATACCAACCGGCCTACCCGGGTCCATACCATGGCTCCACAGCACATAAAGCAGGGCTCGCAGCTGGAATAAAGGGTATACGCCCGCAGATCAGTGATATGGGTCTCCCCGCAAAACTGGCGCAACAGTCCCGCCTCCGCGTGGAAGGTGGGGTCGGCCGCCGTATAAATTTGATTTTCGTTGGTAAAAACAATTTCGCCGTCCTTGACAAGCACGGCGCCGAAGGGCTCGTTGCCGTGCGCCACCGCGCTTTTGGCCAGGCGTATGGCCTCTTTCATAAAAGCTTTATCTTGCGTCATGATTCTTTTCGTCTCTCTTTTCCAAATTTGTCATTTTGGGGGTAAGTCCTTTTTTCTTTTGGATAATCTGCCGTTTTTTTCAAACACTACTGACAGCCACTCTAAGATAAAAAAGGAGCGATTTAAATATATGAAAGCAACCGGAATTGTTCGCCGGATCGATGATCTGGGTCGCGTCGTTATCCCCAAGGAAATCCGCCGCACTATGCGCATCCGCGAGGGTGATCCGTTGGAAATCTACACCACCAAGGACGGCGAAGTCATTTTTAAAAAGTATTCCCTGTTGGGCGGGCTGGAGGATTTTGCCGCTCAATTCTGCGACTCCATGAATAAAACCACTGATTATACCGTGGCGGTCACGGACCGTGATACCCTCATCGCCATTGCCGGCAGCGGCAAGCGGGAGCTGATGGGCAAGCAGATTTCGCCCGAGTTAGAGCAGATCATGGAGGATCGCAGCATTTATCAGT
The DNA here is from genome assembly GCA_012719745.1 of Clostridiales bacterium. Classification (GTDB taxonomy): domain Bacteria; phylum Bacillota; class Clostridia; order Oscillospirales; family Oscillospiraceae; genus Vescimonas. The sequence continues at coordinate 13,524 of JAAXZS010000097.1, forward strand.
ATGCCGGGGAGCCGCGCCTTGTATTCATTTCTGAAGGAAACGACAAATTTTCCGCTTCCCTGGCCGCCCCCATACTATGCGAGGGTGATGTGCTGGGACTGGTGCTGTTCATCTCCTCCGAGCAACAAAAGCCCACCGAGGTGGAGTACAAGCTGGCGGAAACCATCTCTTCCTTCCTGGGTCGTCATATGGAAAGCTAAAAAAAATCCCATCGGAGTACCAAACTTCGATGGGATTTTTGTTGTCCGTATCAGCGGTGGCCGCCGCCGAAACCGCCGCCGCCAAAGCCGCCGCCCCGGGAGCCTCCTCCGAAGCCGCCAAAGCCGCCGCCCCGGGAGCCTCCTCCGAAGCCGCCAACACCGCCGCCGCGGGGACCGCCAAAGCCGCCGAAACCGCCGGATCCGAAGCCACCGGGGCCTCCGGGGCCGTGGTGATGAGGCGGTGGAGGTGCATGCCAGTGATAGGGTCTGCCCCAGAAAACGGGGTAATAAATAAAGGGCGGCACCACACCGGGAATAATATAGCGTCTGCGATAGGATGAATACCGGAAAAAGTCCAGCACAGCCCACAGCGCAAAGAGCAGCAGTATCACGGAAATACCGCTCACAAAGCTGCCGGAGCTCTTGTCCACCCAGCCGGTATTTTCATATCCCCCGCCGTTGCCGGAAGTGCCGGGGGCGTATGTGCTCTGCCCTCCGCCATAGGCTTGGGAATAAAACACATCCGCCTGGCGGTAGAAAGCCGTCACAGCTTCGTCGTACTTACCGCTGTAAAAGCTCTGCTCAATGGCAGATTTCAGGGCATATTGGTACTGATCGGTCATGCGATTTATGGCAGTGGTGCCCAACTCCACATAATAGTTGTTGCTGTCGGTATCCAGCAGCAGCACCATATCGTTGGTACCCAGCTTCCAGTTCTTCCCCAGCGCCAGCGCATAGTCCTCCAGCTCCCAGCCGTGGGTATCGCTCACCGTGGCCACCGCCACCACCGCGTAATACTTTTTATCCCAGGCGGTGTTATAGGTCTGAACGGTGGTCTCCGTATCCCCCGACAGGATGCCGGCCGAATCCGCGATCCAGTTCTGGTAGGAAACGCCGATGAGATCTGCCGGTTTTTTGCTGATGCCGTAAAAGGAGGCACCCGCGATGGCCAAAATCAGCACGAGCAGCGCCACTGACCGTTTTTTAAAAAATTTCATGAATGAACTCCCCTCCGGAGCCTTAGGAACGCAGCTCCATCAGCTTTTGTTTCAGCTCGCCCTCGATGCGACCCAGCTCCACTTCCGCCGCCTTCCGCTTCTCGGCGCCGTCGTGCTGGATGGTCAAAACCTCGTCCAGCGTGGAGATCAACTGTTCATTGGTATGTTGCAGCGTCTCCACATCGATGATGCTGCGCTCGGCCTCCTTGGCGGTAGCCACGGTGCCCATTTTCAGCATGTCAGCGTTCTTTTTCAGCAGCGAGTTGGTCATCTCCGTCACCTCATTCTGGGCGGCGGTGGCTTGCCGGCTGTGTTCCATGCCCAGCGCCAGCACCATCTGGCTCTTCCACAGAGGAATGGTATTAACAAGAGAAGACTGGATCTTCTCGATCATCAGTGTGTCGTTGTTCTGTAAAAGCCGTGTCTGGGGACCCATTTGTATGGACACCACTCTTGTCAGCTCCAGATCATGGAGCTTCTTTTCAAAGCGGTTGCACAGGTTTACCATATCGTTATAGGCCTGGGCATCCTCGGCCGCGCCCGCCTCCTGCGCCTTTTTCTGCAAAGCCGCCAAATCGTTGGCCCGCACCTCCTCCAGCCGCTTTTTGCCGGCCAGAATGTACATGGTCAACTCCTTGTAATATTTCAGGTTCAGCTCGTACATCTGGTCAAACATAGCCACGTCCTTGAGTAGCGTGATCTGATGCTGTTCCAAGGACTGGGCAATCTTGTCCACATTGGCCTCCACCTTGCCGTACTGGGCCTTCATGGTCTCCACTTTGTTCCCGGCTTTTTTGAAAAGGCCGGCCAGGCCCTTTTTCTCCTCCTGTTCGCCGAAGCCCTTAAGCTCCACCACCAGCTTGCTGAGGTCGCCGCCAATCTCGCCCAGGTCTTTGTTGCGGACGTTGTTCAGCGCGTTTTCGGAAAAGCCCGCCACGCCCTTTTGGGCGGCCGCGCCGTATTGGAGAATGGTATTGGTATCCCGAATATCAATTTTCTTGGCAAACGCCTCCACTGCTTTCTTCTCTTCCTCGGTGAGAAGGCGGTCATCCATGTTCACCGGCTCCACGGTCTTTTTCTCCTCCTCCGCCACAGCGGGGGCGGCGGGAGCGTCCGGTGTCACTGTCAGGCTGGGGGCAGCCTCTGTAGCCGCCGCGGTCATATCGGGTTCCAAAGTAAGCTCCGGCATTTGATCGTTGTTCATATGTTTCCGTTCCTTTCTTCACATGCGTCCTTCGGCGCAGTCAATTTTACTTTAAATCCCCGTCGTCGGCGGGTGAGGCAGCCTGTCTTTTCGCAGCCTCCAACGGATCCTCCGTCAGTCCCTCCCGGGCCATCATGTTCTCCAAAACGGTGATATCGGTGGAAATGTCCATGGCTTCAGAGCCAAACAGAGAATCCAGTTGCTTTTCAAAGGCGGTAACGATGGCGCCCATCATCTTTTCCACCCGTTCCATGGTACCGCTGATATTCTCGCCGTTCACCCCCTGGGCGCTCATCCGGTCATAGGCGTTAAGCAGCTTGAGGGTGGTGGGCAGATAGTAATTCATAAATTTCCGGATCTGGGGCAACTTCTGTGGATCAGCCTTTACCTGGTCAAAAATCTTCTGGGCCACCGTTTCCAGACGCTCAATATCGGCGCTGATGGCGGGATCCTTAATGCTGTCGTTGAGTCGTTTCATTTCTGAAATTGCCAAACGTCCGTCCGAAATCATCTTGTCCAGTTCCGTATTGCCGGTAGGCTTGGGTTTTTCTTCTTCCTCCTTGACCTCTTCCACCACATCCTTGCAGAAAAGGCGGGCCACAAAATAGGTCACAAGGGAGCAAACCGCCACAATGGCGAAATGGCTTACCCGATACAAAGGGAAGAGCAGGGCATATAGTATCCATACCACTGCCGCCGCGTATAGCGGCGCCGCCGGTTTATGCACAATTTTTTTCATTTGATCGCCTCCGGCCTGCCGTCAAAGGGCAGATACTTGAATAGGAATATTATATACTACGAGATTTTCAGGGTCAAGGAGAATGGCGGTTTCTTTTTACAAACGTTAAAAAAAGGCGGGATTGTCCCGCCTTTTAGGCTGTTTTCTATTTTGTAATGCCGGCCTGTCCGGTTGTGGGATCAATGAACAGCGGCAGGGACGGCGGGCGATAGGTAAAAAGGATAAACAAAATCCCGATACCCAGCAGGATCACCAATCCGGCCAACTGCCACAGTCCGTTGTCCAGATGTCCACCCTTCAGCAAGGCATGGCTGACCCAGAAAGCCAGCAGAACCGCCACTTGGAAAATCAGAATATCCAACCACATCACATCATCGCCGTAAATGCCCTTATAGGTATAAACCAGCATGGGAATCGCCAGTAATCCCACCAGCAGTCCCACCGCTCGGGCCGAGAGTATATTGCTTTTTTCCTGCCGCAGTACGATCCATTCCACCAGTGAAAAAAGGATATAGGGCACGGCAAACATTTTCATATGTTCCCAGGTGGATTCATTGACGGCCGATACGGCCCCCACCAGCGGAATCTCCCCGCTCCATTCATAGACAAAGTGCAGCAGATTTCCCGCGATCAGCGTAAAAACCAGGCCGATCCATTCCCACTTTCCCAGCTGCTTTTTCATACATATTCCTCCTGTGTAAACGCTTATTCACAGTGTACACAAAAGCAGCCATTTTATGCAGAATATGTATAAGGAGCTAATCGTCCCACTGTTTTTCTCAAAAAAAAGGCTGCACCGGATTTCTCCGGTGCAGCCGCGGTCTGCGATACAATCAGAAGATAGAGAAATGGACGATCAGTCCGGCAAAGACGATAGAAACCATACTCAGAAGCTTGATCAGGATGTTAATGGCGGGGCCGGAGGTGTCCTTGAAGGGATCTCCCACGGTGTCGCCCACCACGCCTGCCTTGTGGCATTCACTGCCCTTGCCGCCAAAATTACCGGCTTCTATGTATTTCTTGGCGTTGTCCCACGCGCCGCCGGCATTGGCCATGTAAATGGCCATGAGAAATCCGGTGACGGTGGCGCCGGCCAGCATACCCACCACGCCCTTATATCCCAGCACAAGGCCTACCACAATGGGACTTACCACAGCGATCAGGGTGGGCAGCACCATCTCATGCAGACTGGACTTGGTGCAAAGATCCACGCAACGGGCGTAATCGGGATCTGCCTTTCCGTCCATCAGCCCCACAATTTCCTTGAACTGACGGCGCACCTCTACCACCACACTCTGTGCCGCGCGGCCCACCGAATCCATGGTCAGTGCCGCAAAGACAAAGGGCAGGCACGCCCCGATAAAGAGGCCCGCCAGTACCACCGGGTTCATCAGGCTGAAATCATCAAAGGTAACGGCGGCGTTTCCCACCTCCTGCACCTTTTCAATATAGGAGGCGATCAGTGCCAGCGCCGTCAGGGCGGCAGAACCGATGGCAAAACCCTTGCCGGTGGCCGCGGTGGTGTTTCCCAAAGAGTCCAGCGCGTCGGTGCGGACACGCACCTCCGGGTCAAGTCCCGCCATCTCCGCAATACCGCCGGCATTATCGGCAACGGGGCCGTAGGCATCGGTAGCCAGCGTAATACCCAGCGTGGAGAGCATACCCACCGCCGCCAGCGCAATGCCGTAGAGGCCCATGGCCATGGAAGCGCTGCCGCCGGAGAGGAAGTAAGCCAACAGAATGCAGATCACCACGATCAGCACCGGGATGGCTGTGGATACCATGCCAAGGCTCAATCCGCCGATGATAATGGTGGCGGATCCGGTCACGGATTTACCGGACAGGCTCTGAGTTGGCTTGTAGGTGTCGGAGGTAAAATATTCCGTTGCCTTTCCAATAAGGACGCCGGCCGCCAGCCCTGCCAGAATGGCAAAATATAGGCCGATATGCGCCTTGCCCAGTGTCAGAAGCACCAGCGGGCAGGCCAGCACGGCAATGAGAATAGCACTCAGGTTGGTGCCCCGGCTCAATGCCTTCAACAGCGTTTTTTGATCGGCACTTTCCCCTGTGCGGACGAAGAAGGAGCCGATAATGGAACAGATAATGCCAACCGCCGCCATAATCATGGGAATGGCCATGGCCTTAAAGTTGCCGGAAAAAGCAGCCACGCCCAAAGCGGATGCGGAAATAACGGAGCCGACATACGACTCATACAGATCGGCACCCATACCGGCCACATCGCCCACGTTGTCACCCACATTGTCGGCAATGACGGCGGGGTTCCGGGGATCGTCCTCGGGAATGCCGGCCTCCACCTTACCCACCAGATCAGCGCCCACATCAGCGGCCTTGGTAAAAATACCGCCGCCCACACGGGCAAAAAGTGCCATAGAGGAGGCGCCCATACCAAAGGTCAGCATGGCGCTGGTAATGGAGGAAGCCTCCAAATCAAAGACAAAACGCAATAGAAAAAACCAAACGGAAATGTCCAACAGCCCCAGCCCTACTACGGTGAAGCCCATGACGGAGCCGGCGGAAAAAGCCACCCGCAGACCGCGGTTCAGGCCCTCGCAGCAGGCGTTAGCCGTGCGGCAGTTGGCGGCCGTAGCAATTTTCATACCGATAAAAACTGACAGGCCGGAGAAAAAACCACCGGTCAAAAAAGCAAAGGGCACAAACCATGTCAGAAGCCTGCAGGCTGCCATTATGCAAAGCACCACTACCATACAAATGAAAAAGACGCCTACCACTTTATACTGCCTTTTCAGATAGGCATTGGCGCCGTCACGGATAGACCGGGAAATTTTTTGCATCAAAGGTGTTCCTTCCGAAAACCCCATCACCTTTTTTGCGGTGAAAAATGCGAAGAG
>JAAXZS010000056.1 GCA_012719745.1 Clostridiales bacterium
AGTCCTGTGCCGAAAGGCACAGGGCTTTTTCTCTATTCAATAATAAAAAGAAGCCCACTGCCAGCAGTAGGCTTCTTTTTATTGTATTTACTGTTCTTCTGTTTGCTTCGAAGCATCCACGGACACCGTTTTTTTCTTCAACGGCATGGGGATCTGCGCCAGTACTACCGCCACCAGCATCATAACACAGCCCAGATACTCCTTACCGGACATCTGCTCATGAAGCAGTATGGCACCGGCCAGCGTGGCAAAAACGGATTCCAGACTCAGCAAAAGAGACACCACCGTGGGATTGGAATCCTTCTGTGCCAAAATCTGCAGCGTATAGCCAACGCCGCTGGAAAAGACGCCCACATACAAAATAGGCCAGATGCACTGCATGATGGCGCTAAATGAAGGATGCTCAAAGATTAGCATACCGATAGCCGACCAGATGGCCGCCACCAAAAACTGCACACAGCTTAGGGCCACACCGTCCACCCGTTGCGTGTAATAATCGATCACAAGAATATGTATGGAAAATACAATAGCGCACAGCAGCACCAAGGAATCACTGGGGGCAATGGTGAAGTTTTCCTTCACGCACAGGCAGTATAAGCCACCTACTGCAATCACCACACTGATCCATACCGAAAAGGGTACTTTCTTTTTCAAAAACAGGCCCAGCACCGGTACAATTACAATGTACAAAGCGGTGATAAACCCGGCCTTGCCAGCCGAAGTGTCTGCAATACCCGCCTGCTGCAGGTTTGCACCCACCGCCAGCGCTGTTCCGCAGAAAAAGCCGCCTAAAAGCAGGTCCTTTTTAGCCTGCTTCTTCTCCATGGGCGTCTTTTCCACTTCGAGCGTTAAATTATGCCGCTTTTTCTGAAAAAAGCGATAAATCTGCAAGCCTAAAAACAATACCACGAAAGCGATCAGTGACCGCGTGGCATTAAAGGTCATTGGCTCCACATACTTAGTACTGATACTTTGGGCCACAAAAGCGGTGCCCCAGATCAGTGCGGCCAATACAGGAAATACGACCTGACGAACCTGATTGTGTTTCATGCTTCTCTTTCCCTTCCTTACTTCTGTTAAGCTATATTACTTTTCACACATTGCTATTTCACATGTTTTTACCGTCATCGTCTCCCTTTTCCCGGATAGAGAGAATAATGGGCGTTCCCTCCAGTCCAAATACGCCGCGGATCTGATTTTCCAGATACCGCTGATAGGAAAAATGAAACAGGCGCTTATCATTGCAAAAAACCACGAAATGGGGCGGCTTTATTCCCACCTGGGTCATATAGTAGATCTTCAGGCGGCGGCCCTTGTCCGTAGGCGGCTGCACCCGTGTCTGGGCGTCTGCCAAGACGCTGTTGAGCATACCGGTGGTAATACGGGTAGACGCCTGGTTGTTCACATAGCTGATGAGTTCAAAAAGACGGTTGACCCGTTGACCTGTGGCGGCAGAAATAAACACAATGGGCGCATAGGTCATGTAGCTGAGGGCACGGCGTACATCCTCTCGCATATGATCCATGGTTTTGTCGTCTTTTTCAATCAGATCCCATTTATTGACCACAATGATGCAGGCCTTTCCTGCCTCATGAGCCAGTCCCGCCACTTTGGTGTCTTGTTCTGTCACGCCGTCCTGGGCGTCAATCATAATCAGGCACACATCGGAGCGCTCAATGGCCATAGTAGCCCGCAGAACACTGTACTTTTCAATATTGTCGTCTACCTTGGATTTTTTCCGCATACCGGCGGTATCAATAAAGTTGAATTTACCGGTTTTATTTTCAAAATAAGAGTCTATAGCGTCCCGAGTGGTGCCGGCCACATCGCTGACAATGACCCGCTGTTCTCCCAGAATCTGGTTGGTTAATGAGGATTTTCCCACATTGGGTTTGCCGATGATGGCCACCTGAATAACGTCGTCATCTTCCTCATATTCGCTCTCCGGCGGGAAATATTTCACACCGGCGTCCAGCAGATCACCAGTTCCGTGGCCATGTACAGCCGAAACGGCAATGGGATCGCCCAACCCCAGATTGTAAAACTCGTAAAATTCCGGATCAGGTGCACCGGTAGAGTCCATCTTATTGACCGCCAGCACAATGGGTTTTTTAGACCGCTGCAGCATATTGGCCACTTCCTGATCGGCCGCCGTCATGCCGGTGCGGCTATCCACAACCAACATGATAACAGTGGCGTTATCGATGGCAATCTGCGCCTGTTCCCGCATAAAGGAGAGAATCTGATTGTCCGTATTGGGCTCAATACCGCCGGTGTCCACCAGTGAAAATTTTCGCCCGTTCCAGTCGGTTTCTCCGTAAATACGGTCGCGGGTGACACCTGGCGTATCCTCCACGATAGACAGACGCCGTCCAATCAGCTTATTAAACAGCATGGACTTCCCCACATTGGGTCTGCCCACAATCGCTACCATAGGTTTTGACATATTGTTGACCATTCCTTTCAGTTGCGGCTCAGCTGCGAAAAAAGTCGCAACTAAATGATACGTATTAAAATTTTCTTCAACCCTGTGCCGGCTGAAAAAACAGATCCAGCAGGCTGAAGCCATCGGCTTCAGCCACTTCCACCGGGCAGCCGATGGCCGCTTCCAGTTCCGGGATACTCACATCATCCAGAAATACATCCTGATTATAGCGCAGCATATGGTTGGTAATCAGCACCCTGTCCCCCAGCTCTCTGCCGGAAAGCTGGGCGATGAGATCCCCTCCCGTTACAAGACCCGCCACATCGATCGTCCGGCCAAAGAAGTCGTTGTCGATCCCGATGACGCTTCCCTGCAAAAGCGGATATTTTTCCTGAGCGGCATCCACCAGCTGGTGGAGAAACGGCTCCGCTGCTTTTCCTGTGGCAATTGTAAAGGATTTATACTTTCCGGACGGATGTAGTTCTTTTAACCCCGAAAGGAACTCCGTCATCAGGCTGCGGAGCATTCCCACACCGTTTTCCAGCTGGTGATACTCCTCATAATAAGCTTCCTCAGGCAGCGGGCGGCCAGCCCGTATGAAAAGCTCGTCGGCGCAGAAAAACAGTCTGGTGCCAAACCGCTCCAGGCAGCGCTTTCCGTACTCCTCCGCAATGTCAATGATCTCTCCGGCAGTCTTTCCGTTCACCGGATCCATATGGGACAACCCTTTTCTAAATCGTGTCAGTCCCACCGGCACCACGGAGCAGCTGGCAAAGCCCATCTCCATCAGATCCGCCATGGTGCGCCGCAATTGTTCACCGTCGTTCCAGCCGGGGCAGACAACGATCTGTCCGTTCATGACGATGCCAGCCTTGCCAAAGGCTCTCATGTAATCAAGGCTCCGCCGGGCGTCCTTGTTTCCCAGCATGGAGCAATGAAGCTGAGGGTCTGTAGCGTGTACCGACACATTGATGGGGCTGATACGCAGGTCGATGATCCGCTGTGCCTCCCGCTCTGTTAGGTTCGTCAGTGTGATGTAATTGCCCATCAGGAAAGAAAGTCGGGCGTCGTCATCCTTGAAATAGAGCGTATGACGCATGTGGGGGGGCATCTGATCCACAAAACAAAAAATGCAGTGGTTAGAGCAGGGCCGGGGTTCGTCTATCAGATAGGTGTCAAAATTCAGGCCCAGGTCCTGTCCTTCCGGCTTCACAAGAGAAATTTGCCTCTCATTGCCATCCTGATCCTGCAGCACCAGCTCCGAATGGGCGTCATAGCCGTAAAACCGGTAGTCCAGCACATCCACAATTTCGTGTCCGTTAATGGAGATCAGTTTTTCGCCCGCCCGAATGCCGGCGCGCCGGGCAGGACTGGGACTGTCTATGGATGTAATAACTGTACTCATGCTGCGTTTCCTTCCTGTTCACATATCCTTTATATTATAGCCATTGCAGGCACAATTAGCAACAAAAAAGTAAGGAGGGAAGCTGCACTTCCCTCCTTACCGTGACACAAAATTACTTGCCTGCCGCCACGGACTTGATAACCTTGACCTCACGGCCATTATAGGTACCGCATTCCGGGCACATTCTGTGGCTCAGATGCAGCGCGCCGCACTTCGGACATGCCACAAGGCCGGGAGTCGCAAGCTTCCATACGGAACTGCGTCTCTTATTGCGTCTTTGCTTGGATACTTTCCCCTTAGGTACTGCCATTTGTTGACACCTCCTTGGTCTTAACTGCCTATGCAGTAATTCATTAATTAAGATTGGCCGGATTCGGACTCTAAAAGCTTTGAAAGAGCCGCCAGACGGGGGTCAACTTCCTTCCCGCACCCGCATGGGCCGAGATTCAGGTTGGCACCGCAGCGGAAGCAAAGTCCCTTGCAGTCCTCCGAACACAGCATTTTCGTGTCCATATCAAGGATAAAAGCTGTTTGCGCCAACTCCTCCAGATCCACCGTACCGTCTTCCAGCAGTACAATGTCGTCGCTGTCCTCATTTTCCCGCTCCTGAGCCAGATAGCACTGGTAGGAAACAGACTTGGGACGGGTAAACTCCTTTGTACACCGATCACACACACAGTGGAGAATGGTATCCGCCTGAAGGAACAAAACCAGGACGCCCGCTTCGTTGCGCACCTCGCCATCCACAATGGCAGGAGCCTGTACCGGGTATCTGCCGCCGAATTCCTGAGCCGACATATCCATTTCAAAATGGAACGGAAGACTTGCTTCAGGGGTATGCAGTATTTTGCTGACGTTCAAGCGCATAGTACACCTCTTAATGACACGAGTAGTATTATACCTGACACATAAAAGCTTGTCAAACACTTTCTTACAAATCTTTTGACTTTTTTTCATAATCAGGTAGAATAGAGGAAAAGAAAGAGTGCTGCACCTGGAAGGGAGAAAGTTTCATGAAGGAGCTGACTGTTGGGAAAAACGACGCCGGACAGCGGCTGGATCGGTTTGTGTCCAAATCGCTGCCGCTGCTCCCCCCTGCTCTGCTGCAAAAATACATCCGCATCAAGCGGATCAAGGTCAACGGTCAGCGTGCCGCCCGGGATCAGCGTCTGCATACGGAGGATATATTGCAGCTGTATATTAATGATGAGTTTTTTGAAAAGCCCCGGGAGGACAACCTCTTTCTCACCCTTTTCAAGCCTCAGCTGGATATTGTCTATGAGGATGAGAACATTCTTCTTGTGAACAAGCGTCCCGGCATGGTGGTGCATGCCGACGAGACGGAGAAGGTTCAGACCCTCATCAATCACATTCAGGCCTATCTCTACCAGAAGCGGGAATGGAACCCCAAGTGGGAAAACGCCTTTACTCCTGCTCTTTGCAACCGCATCGACCGCAACACCGGCGGCATCGTCATCGCCGCCAAAAATGCCGAATCACTGCGGATCGTCAATGAAAAGATTCGGAATCGGGAAATCGAAAAGCACTACCTCTGCATTACCCTGGGGGCTCCGAAGCCCGCCGCCGGCAAGATCGAGTGCTTTTTATTAAAGGATGAGCAGAAAAAAGAGGTCTCCGTTTACCACCGTCCCATTCCCGGCGGTAAAACAGCTCTTACGCTGTACAAGACGCTGGCGAGCCGGGGAGAATTGTCTCTGGTGGAGGTGGAGCTGCTCACCGGCCGCACCCACCAGATCCGGGCCTCCTTTGCCGATATGGGCCATCCTCTGTTCGGGGACGGCAAGTACGGAAACGGCGTCAAAAACCGGCAGTACGGTGAAACACGGCAGGCTCTTTATTCCTACCGGCTTACCTTCGCCTTCATGTCCGACTCCGGCATTTTAAACGAGCTCAACGGGAAAACCTTTCAGGTATCCCATATCCCCTTCCGGGAGAAATATTTTGGAAAATAAGGCTTTAAAAAAGCCCTTGTGCCCCAATGGATTTCCCTATTTTTTATATTTTAGGGAACGGGGCAAAATTGTTGTTGACATTTCGTGTTAATTTCTATATATTTGTATCTGCCAAATTTCAACGAAAAAGCAAGATCTATGGATCATAATTGACAGAGAGAAGAGGTAATTTTTATTTAAGAACGGGGGAGGATAAATGTCCAAAGAGTTAATTCGCCTGCGGGACCTCTGCATGGCGTTTGACGACGAGCTGGTTCTCGATCATGTAAACCTTTATATCAACGATTCAGAGTTCCTCACACTGCTGGGCCCCAGCGGCTGTGGCAAGACCACAACCCTGAGGATTATTGGCGGCTTCACGACACCTACGTCGGGAGACGTCACCTTTGACGGTGTGAGGATTAATGATGTTCCGCCTCATAAACGGCAGATCAACACCGTATTCCAGAAATACGCTCTGTTTCCCCACCTGGATGTTTTTGAAAACATTGCCTTTGGCCTTCGTATTGCAAAGATCTCCAATAAAGAGGTGGAAGAGCGCGTTTTGGAGATGCTGTCGGTGGTATCCCTGAATGGATTTGAGCACCGGCGGGTCGATCAGCTCTCCGGCGGTCAGCAGCAGCGTGTGGCCATTGCCCGGGCTCTTGTGAACCGGCCCAAGGTTCTTCTTCTGGATGAACCTCTGGGGGCCCTTGATCTGCGTCTGCGCAAGGATATGCAAAATGAGCTGAAGCGTATCCAGCAGCAGATGGGCATTACTTTTATATATGTCACACACGATCAGGAGGAAGCGCTGACCATGTCCGACACCGTGGTGGTGATGGACAAGGGCCGCATCCAGCAGATCGGTACGCCCGTGGATATTTACAACGAGCCGAAAAACGCTTTTGTGGCAGACTTTATCGGCGAATCCAATATTCTTGACGGCATTATGCACGAAGACTATGTGGTGGAATTTTTTAACCGCAAGTTTAAGTGTCTGGACAAGGGCTTCGCTCCTATGGAAGCGGTGGATGTAGTCATCCGCCCCGAGGATATTGAGATTGTCCCCCCCGACCGGGGTCGTCTGGTGGGCACCGTGGCCTCCGTTACCTTCAAAGGCGTCCATTACGATACCATTGTGGATTTTAAAGGCTACAAGTGGCTGATCCAGACCACCGATTACCACGAGGTAGGCGAGGTCATTGGTATCGTCCTTAACCCCGATGACATTCATATCATGAAGAAGAGCGAATATTCCGGTCTGTTCGGCGACTACAGTTCCTACTCGGCGGAGTATGACGAAATTAACGATCCTGACTTCGCCGAAGAGGACGAGGAGGACGCTGACGATGAAAACTAAAACGCCAGCGATTCCCTATATTGTCTGGATGGGCATTTTTGTGGTCATCCCCCTTATTCTGATCGTGATCTATGCCTTCACCAATTTCGACGGCCATTTTACACTGGATAATTTCAGTAACATTGATGTCTTTTTGCAGGTGTTTGGCAACTCCCTGTGGCTGGCGCTGATTGCCACGGTGATCTGTCTGCTCATCGCCTATCCCTTCGCCTATCTACTGGCGCAGGAGGGGCCGGTGTTTCGCAAGATTGCCATGCTTTTCATTATGCTACCCATGTGGATGAACTTCCTGCTGCGTACTTACGCCTGGATGTCCATTCTGGAAAATAACGGTTTTCTTAATCAGTTTCTGGGGCTTTTCGGTATCGGACCGCTGCATCTTATCAACACTGACGGCGCGGTGGTACTGGGTATGGTATATAACTTCCTGCCCTTTATGATCCTGCCCATCTTTTCCGTGATCGACAAACTGGACAAGCGCTATATCGAAGCGGCGCAGGACTTGGGCGCCAACCGGCGGGAGACTTTTCGCCGCGTCATCTTCCCGCTGTCCCTGCCCGGCGTTCTCTCCGGCATTATGATGGTGTTCATTCCCTCCATCAGCACCTTTGCCATTTCCAAGCTGCTGGGCGGCGGTATGTCTTTTCTGCTGGGCGACCTCATTGAAATGCAGTTTCTGGGGGCGGCCTACAACCCTCATCTGGGCAGTGCCATCGCGCTGATGATGCTGGCTCTGGTGGTCATCGCCATGCTGATCATGAACCGGTTCGGCGACGGTGAAGAAGGGGCGGTGGTCATGTGATGAAAGCAAAATCCCCTGTCCTTTCCCGCATTTTTAATGCGTTGGTGTTTGTTTTTTTGTATCTGCCCATTGTGGTTCTGATTATTTTTTCCTTCAACGACTCCAAAAGCCGTACCGTCTGGTCAGGTTTTTCCCTCCACTGGTACACGGAGCTGTTTCATGATGAGGAGATTCTATCGGCCTTCAGCACCACGCTGACGGTTTCGCTGCTGGCTTCCCTGATTGCTACGGTGCTTGGTACGGCGGCGGCCATTGGGTTTTTCTCCATGCGGCGGCGGCCCCGGCAGCTTTTGATGACCGTAAACAACATCCCCATGACCAACGCCGACATTATCACCGGCGTCTCCCTCATGTTGCTGTTTGTATTCACAGGAAATATTTTGGGCTTTTCTCTTGGCTTCGGCACCCTTCTGGTGGCTCATATCACCTTTAATATCCCCTATGTGGTTCTGGCCGTCATGCCGAAGCTGCGGCAGCTGGACCCTAATCTGGGCGAGGCGGCACTGGATCTGGGGGCTACCCCCTGGCAGGCCTTTTGGAAGGTGTTGATGCCCGAATTACGGCCCGGTATCTTCAATGGCATGCTGATTGCCTTTACACTCTCCATTGACGATTTTGTTATTTCCTACTTTACGGCAGGCTCCGAGGTATCCACGCTGGCCATGCAGATCTACGCCATGACCCGCAAAAGGATCAGCCCCGAGGTCAATGCCCTGTCCACCATCCTCTTTGTGACCGTTCTTGTCCTGCTAATCATCGTCAATCTGCGCGAAGTGCGCCAGCAGAACCTTAAGGATCGGCAGAACCGTGCCCTGAAACGGGACGCGGCCAGATAAGGAGGACATGATGAAAAAGATTTTTTCCGTTTTTCTGGCGCTGCTCCTGGTTTTTCCCCTTTTCGCCTGCGGCAAAAAGGAGGAGAATGTGGTCAATGTGTATAACTGGGGCGAATATATTGATGAATCCATCTTTGATGATTTTGAGGAACAAACCGGTATTCGTGTCAACTACAAGACCTTTGCCAGCAACGAGATGCTCTACTCCAGTTTAAAAAGCGGCGGCAGCAGCTATGATGTTATTATTCCCTCCGACTATATGGCGGCTCGTATGGTGGAAGAAAATATGCTGCTACCTCTGGACTACAGTCAGATTCCCAACATGGCCAATCTGGATGCGCAGTACCTGAATCTGGAATATGATCCGCAGCAGCTCTACACCGTTCCCTATATGTGGGGCGTCACCGGCATCATCTACAACACCACCATGGTGGATCACCCCATTACCAGCTGGATGGATCTCTTTACAACGGATCTTACGGGACAGGTGCTGATGTTCGACAATCCCCGGGATTGCATCGGCATTGCCCTCAAGGCACTGGGTTATTCCTTTAATACCACCAGCGAAGACGAGATCACCGAGGCGGCCAACCTGCTGATTGACCAGAAGGAAAAGGGCATTGTACAAGCCTACGTCATGGATCAGATTTTTGACAAGATGATCAACAACGAGGCGGCCATCGGAACCTATTACGCCGGCGACTATATCACAATGTCCGAGGAGAACCCCGATCTGGCATTCTGCATTCCCTCAGAGGGCGCCAATCTGTTTGTGGACGCCATGTGCGTACCCACTGTCTGCGAAAACTATGACAATGCTATGGCGTTCATCAACTTCATGTGCTCGGACGATGTAGTACTGCGTAACTGCGAAGAAACCGGCTATTCCACCCCCTCTGCCACAGCGCTGGAGCAAATGGATGAAGAGGTATCCGGAAATCCGGTGGCCTATCCCGCCTCCGACATTTTGGATAACTGCGAAACCTACGGCGGACTCCCCTCCTCCACACTGTCGTTTTACGATCACGAGTGGATTCGGATTTGTCTGGCTAAGGTAAAAGTACACTGAAAGGGAGACTTTAGGTATGCTTGGCAAGAAATATAGTATTGAGAAAACCGTTACGCCTGATATGACCGCCAAGGCCATCGGTTCAGGCGGTCTGGATGTATTTGGTACCCCCTTTATGCTGGCCATGATGGAAAACGCCGCCATGACTTGCATTGCTTCCGATCTGCCCGAGGGCAGCGGTACGGTGGGCATCCATCTGGATGTGAGCCATGTGGCCCCCACTCCGGTGGGCATGAAAGTGACCGCCGAGGCGGAGGTGACCCACGTTTCCGCCAACGGCAAGGTGGTGGACTTCCGTGTAACGGCCTATGATGAGGTGGGGCTTATCGGCGAGGGTGATCATCAGCGAGCCATCGTCAGCAACGACCGCTTCTTCAAAAAATGTCAGGACAAACAAAGCAAGTAAAAAGGCATTCCTTTAGGGATGCGCTCCTAAGGTAAGTAGCTTTGAAGAAACCGGTGTAGCCCGCAAAAGTTGCACCGGTTTTCTTTATTTGCGGGGTTTTCTTTTTTTAAAATTAGTAAAGAACATGGAATTAAAACATTTCTTGAGCTTAGAACGGTGCGTTTGAAAAGATATCAATATTTGTTTATAGTATAGACTATATGATTATATGCCCTGAAAGGCGAAACATATGAAGGATTCCGTTTCCGTGCAAGTGGCTTCCTATAAGTGGGTGTATCGGAACAGCGTGTCGATCAGTATCACTCACAGTGCTGTATGCAAGGCCGGTCTGTTTTGAAAAATTCTTACAATTTTAAAAGCCGCAAGACCCATGCACACAAATGCCAAAAGGAAGTGAAACAGAATGAGAATTGTGATCTGTGATGACAACTTCGAACAACTTGCATTAATCCGCAATGCTGCACAGCAATATATATCTTCCCGTCAGAATTTGAAAGCGCAGTTTGAAACCTTTGACAATTCTTTGCTGCTTCTTGAAAGCTTAAATAAAACCGGCGGCTACGATATTGCCCTGTTGGATATTTGTATGCCCGGAACACTCGGCACAGACATTGCAAAGGAAATACGGCAGCGTCACTACAAAACGGAAATTATTTTTCTGACAACAAGCAATGAATATGCCGTTGAAGCATTTTCACTCAAAGCCGCTCACTATCTTCTCAAGCCTTTTACGCAGGAGCAGCTTAATGAGGCCATGGATAGAGCGGTGTCACGCTTAGACGAGAATAAGGTGAAAAACATTGTTGTGAAGGCGGAGGGCGGAGGTGCACAGATGGTGGATATTAATGATATACGCTACATAGAAAGTCAAAAGCATCTTCTTACGGTTTATACAAAAACCGGTTTCTGCACGGAAGGAAGGCGCTCGCTTGCAAGGTTCATGGAGGAACTTGAAAAACAATCGCCGGGTCAGTTTATCATGCCCTATAAAGGATACCTGGTTAATCAAAAAGCCATTGCGGTCATTGAACCGGAGAAGATTGTACTGCGCGGTGGCAAATGTATTCCCATACCGAAGCGTGGCTTCCGTGAATTGCAAAATGCCTACTTTGATTATATGTTTGGAAAGGGAGACGCAAAATGAGCTATGCAGAGCTTCTGCCTCTTGTGGCAAAGTTTTCCGTTCCCGGTTTGTTTTCCATGCTGTTCCGTATTTTCGGTCTCGGAGCGCGCAGCAAAAAGGCGGCAGTGATCGGCCTTTCCGTGTACCTTGCCGTAAGCATTATTTTGCCGCTGGTTCTTATTCCCACGGTGAGCTACGATATCTACAAGCGTTACTGTGCCATCGTTATGATTTCCGCCAACGCCGCAGTTTTTATCATATCATCTGACAGTTTCCTGAAAACCTGCTTCATGCACTTTAGCCAGTCAAACATTGTTTTTTGGATCGCAACCACCTTTGGCGCTGCACGCAGGCTCCTGGGTGTTTCCTATATCGCACTGGTGATTTCGATGGCGTTATTCTGCGGAATATTCTATGCTGTCGCGCTAAGATACTTTGCCAAACCCTTACGCTTTATGGCGGATACCATCCGTTCCGGATGGCTGGGACTTCTGGCTGTGCCTGCCTGTACCGTCCTTGCGGGAGTGGCTATGGCTGTTTGGTTTGGCACACAACAGGGCTATAGCACGGTTATGATGATCGTTGTCACGGCGTTGTTGGAAATTTCTTTCGTCATGTATATGCGCGGTCTTTATCACTCATTGAGTGAAATAACGGTGCTTGCCCGTGAGAATACGCGTCAGAAGCTTTTGGAAGCGGAACTTTCGGCTTATGATGACTATTTGGCTGCCGCGAAACAATCACGCCACGACTTGCATCATCACAATGCGCTTGTTCTGGATTATCTGATAACCGGACATACAGATGAAGCCATTCAATATCTCCGTCAGGCGAACGGTGCGCTTGACGAAGCAAACCTAACAGAGTTTTCATCAAATTTCACAGCAAATGCCGTTTTGCGGGTTTACAGCCGTCAGACAAAAACAAAAAATATTTCCTTTGCGGCATTCGTAGATATTCCGGCAAACCTATCCCTTACCGCGCCGGAGCTGGGCGCATTGCTTTCAAACCTGCTGGAAAATGCGGTGGAAGCCTGCGAACAGGTTACAGCAACATCGCGATACATCGCCGTAACCACGCAAACCGATGAAAACGGATTGCGGCTGGAGGTACGCAACAGCGCAGCCTGTACAACTGTCTTTGAAAATGAGATGCCGGTATCTGCCAAACCGGGCGGCGGCACGGGCACGAAAAGCATTGCTCACATTGTCAGAACCCACGGAGGAATGCTTCGTTTCAAACAGGAAAACGCCGAATTCATTACGCAGATTATTTTACCGATTTTTCAATAAAAAGAAAAACTGAAAGTACCTCTTGGCTCTTTGTCAGGAGGTACTTTGGACTATTTATGTCATTTGGTGCGAAACAACCGTTACTACGCCCTCTTATCCTGTAACGGTTACAGTAACCCTTTAAAATCAATACAGACCTGTATTCTGCCATCAATTCCATGACCGTAGCCAATGTTAAATCGTCTGACCTTGCCATGATCAATGCAATAAAGGCAGAGCTCGACAATATTGACACCGCAGATGTAACATAGCAAGCAAAAAAGCATGGTGGAGAAAATCCACCATGCTTTTTTTATAAATGAAAAACATTTCACCGTTTGTTTAGAACAATGTGATCTGGCTGGTCTCCGCCATGCCGGCAAAAGCCCCCAGCGCCTTAAGCTGTTCTATATGGGTTTTTGAGAGCTTATTGCAGCAGGTGGCAAACTCCTCCACGGAAATAAAGGTCTTCCCTTTTCGCTGCTCCACCGTGGCAAGCGCCGCCGCTTCTCCCAGTCCGTGGACGGACACAAAGGGCGGCAGAAGGCCCTTGTCGGTAATGACAAATTTGGTGGCGTCGGATTTGTAGATATTGATGGTATCAAAGTGAAAGCCACGGAGGTAGAACTCATAGCATACCTCCAGCGTCACCATCAGGTTCTGCTCCACATCGGAGGCGTCCTTGTTGTTTTCAATCTCCCGGATCTTTTTTTTCACCGCATCCATACCGGCGCAGCAGTATTCCGCATCAAAGGCCTTTGCCCGGATACTGAAAAACGTGGCATAGAAGGCCAGTGGCTCATGCACCTTGAACCAGGCAATACGGAAAGCCATCATCACATAGGCCACAGCATGGGCCTTGGGAAACAGGTACCCGATCTTCAGAAGCGACTGCATATACCAGTCCGGCACCTTGTTGGCCCGCATAGCGTCCTCCCAGCCGGGTTCAAAGTCGCCCTTTTTCTTGGCCTTGCCCTTTCGGACAAATTCCATAATTTTAAAGGACATTTTGGGCTCCAGCCCCATGGACATAAGGTAGAGCATGATGTCGTCACGGCATCCCACCGTTTCCAAAACGCTGGCCGTTCCGTTCAGAATCAGATCCCGGGCATTGCCCAGCCACACATCCGTACCATGGGAAAAGCCGGAAAGCCGCACCAGTGTATTGAAGTCCTTTGGTTGCGTCTCCATCAGCATTCCCCGGGTAAAGCGAGTATTGAATTCAGGGATTGCCACGGCGCCCGTGGGACCTAAGAGATCATTATCCGTAAAGCCCAGCACCTTGGAGGAGGTGAAAATGCTCATGGTATCCGGGTCGTCCAGTCGGATCTTTCGGGCGTCTACCCCGGTGAGATCCTCCAACATACGGATCATGGTGGGGTCATCGTGCCCCAGCATGTCCAGCTTCAGGAGGTTGTCCTCCATGCAGTGGTATTCAAAGTGGGTGGTGATGGTATCCGAATCCGATGCGTCTGCCGGATGCTGCACCGCCGTGAAATCCTCCACATCCATGTCGTCCGGCACGACCACCAGTCCGCCGGGGTGCTGTCCGGTGGTGCGCCGCACGCCCACACAGCCCTGTGTCAGACGGTTCAGCTCAGCGTTGCCTGCCTCCTGGCCCCGCTCCTCCATGTACTTTTTCACATAACCAAAGGCCGTCTTATCTGCCAAGGTGCCAATGGTACCGGCACGGAACACCTGCGTCTCTCCGAACATCTCAATGGCGTGGCGGTGGGCCTTGGCCTGATATTCCCCAGAAAAGTTCAGGTCAATATCAGGTACCTTACCGCCGCCATAGCCCAAAAAGGTTTCAAAGGGGATATCAAATCCATCCTTTGCATAAGGCGTCCCGCAAACCGGGCATGTCTTTTCCGGCATATCGGCGCCGCAGCCAAAGCTTCCGTCCGTGATAAATTCCGTATTCTTGCACTTAGGGCAGCGGTAATGAGGCGGCAGTGAATTGACCTCCGTAATACCGGACATGTAAGCAACCAGAGAAGAACCCACTGACCCTCGGGAGCCTACCAGATACCCGTTTTCAAGGGAACGCTGCACCAGCTTCTGGGCACTCATATAAACTACATCGTACTTGCCCAGAATACTACCCAACTCCACATTCAACCGATCTATAATCAACTGGGGCGGATTATCGCCGTACAGCTCGTGGCAGCGATCCCAGACCCGGCTGTTCAGCTCCTGCTCCGAGTTTTCAAGGCGTGGCGGGAACAGCTGTCCCGGCGGCAGAAGCTCAATCTCCTCCACCAGATCCGCCATCTTCTGCGTGTTGGTGACCACTACCTCCCGTGCCTTTTCCTCTCCCAGATAGCTGAACTCCCGCAGCATCTCATCCGTTGTTTTAAAGTAGATGGGCAGTGCTTCATCGGCGTCCGCAAACTTTTTGCTGGCCAGCAGAATATGACGGTACACCTCGTCCTCCGGTTCCTGAAAGTGAACATCGCCGGTGGCGCAGACGGGCTTTCCCAGCTCCTCGCCCAGCTTCACAATGGTACGGTTAAAATCCCGCAGCTCCTCCTCCGATTTCACTTCTCCGGAGCGCAGCATGAACATGTTGTTGCAGATGGGCTGAATCTCCAGGTAATCATAAAAGGAGGCAATGCGCCGCAGTTCCGCCCAATCCTTGTGATCCACAACCGCGCGGAAAAGCTCTCCGGCTTCGCAGGCGGAGCCGATCAAAAGGCCCTCCCTGTGGCTCACCAGCTCCGTTTTGGGGATAATGGGCACGCGCTTAAAGTATTTGAGGTTGGACGCCGAGATTAGCTGATAGAGGTGCTTAAGTCCCAGCTTATTTTTGGCAATGATAATGATATGCTTTGGAAAACGGTTGGATTTGCTGCCTTTAGGACGCAGTTTGAGCATTTCCACGTTAATCTCCTGCAAACGGTGCAGCCCGCTTTTTCGCAGCATATCGAAAAATGGGATTAGCATATAGGCCACCATGGCCGCATCATCAGAGGCGCGGTGGTGGTTAAAGGCCGGCAGATCCAGATACTCGGCCACAATGTCCAGCTTGTATTTATTCAGTTCGGGCAGCAGGTTTTGCGCCAAAATCAAAGAATCAATGTAGGTGGGGTCAAAGGGCAGCCCCACTTTTTGACAGCCCGCGCGAATAAAGCCAATGTCAAACTCCGCGTTATGCGCCGCCAACGGCCGCCCCTGCACGAAAGCAAGAAAGGCGGTCAGCGCCTCTTTCAGCGTGGGTGCCGTCTTGAGCATATCGTCTGTGATGCCGGTAAGGCCGATGATCTCCGGTGTCAGGCGGCGATTGGGGTTCACGAAGGTCTGAAATCGTTCTGTCACTTCTCCATTTTTCAGGACAACAGCACCAATTTCCGTAATAGCCTCCCGGGTCACCTTCAGTCCGGTGGTCTCAATGTCAAAGCAGACAATCTCATCGGAAAAATCGCCGTCCTGTTCTCCGTGGACGGCAATCCTGTCATCCAGATTGTTGAGAAAATACCCCTCCACGCCGTAAAGTATTTTAATTTTACCCTTGGCCGTATGCCAGGCATCGGGAAAAGACTGCGCCACGCCGTGATCGGTAATGGCAATGGCGGGATGGCCCCAGGAGATAGCCTCCTTAATCACGCTCTCTGTGTTGGTCAGAGCGTCCATATTGGACATCCGGGTGTGGAGATGCAGCTCCACCCGCTTTTCATCTGCCGTATCCTGCCGTCCCTGGTGGTTCACCACATTGATATTCTGGGGATTCAGCTGCATATCCCGGCCATCCCGGGTCAGCTCCATATAGCCCTGCACACGCAGCCACATACCGGGCTGTACCGCATCCTTAACGGGGGTAGCCTCCTTGGTCTGCATGTATTTGCGCACCGTCACCGAGTTTTGATAGTCAGTCATATCAAAGGTCAGGCACCAGACGCCCGGCCGGCGGGTTTCATAGCACTCCGTGGAAAAAACTTTTCCCTCCACGATCACGCCGCCCATCTTGGGATTGAGGCCTGTCATAGGCACCGGATTGCCCCGGATCTCTTTTCCCATGAGAACGGCGCCGGGCTCCTGTTTTCCATCCTTTGAGATGGTGCCGGCAGTGGGTATCGTCTTTACCGAGAGGTTCACTTTCTGTAAACCATATTGCCTTGCCAGCATTTGCGCAATCGCCGATTGTGCCGCACCCGGTATCTCCTCCCGGGCCTCCAGCACCACCTGCAATGTACGGGTCTGCTGGTTGAGGGTGCCGGAGAGAATCATCGCGTCATGCAGTACGATCCGCAGCTCCCGCGGTGGGATAAAGGAGTCAAAAAATTCAAAAAAAGGTATTTTATCCGCCATTGGTTGCCTCTTTCACAGTTTGTCTATCTCGTCCATCAGGGCGTCCACCAGACGCTCTTGGGGTACCTTGTATAAAGTCTGTCCCTTTCGGAAAATCAGTCCCTCACCGTTTCCCCCGGCAATGCCCACATCAGCGGCGGCGGCTTCACCGGGGCCGTTGACAATGCAACCCATCACGGCTACCGTGATATTTTTACGGCAGCCGGTCAGGCGCCGCTCCACCTCTTCCGCCAGAGGGATCATATCGTACTTTGTCCGGCCGCAGGTAGGACAGGCAATGAGGTTGGGACCTGTCTGCCGGATACCGGCAGCAGAGAGAATTTTCTTGGCCGCATAAACCTCTTCCACCGGGTCTGCCGTCAGGGAAACCCGGATGGTGTCGCCGATGCTGGGGCAGAGAAGGCCGCCGATACCGATGGCGGATTTGATGATGCCCATAGAGGGCGTACCTGCCTCCGTCACCCCCAGGTGCAGGGGATATTCTGTCTTTTCCGCCAGCATCTCATAGGCCAGCATATTGGTGGGCACATGAGAGCATTTAACAGAAATGCAAATATCATCAAACCGGCAGTCGTTGAGAATTTCCACATGGTGCAAAGCACTCTCCACTAGAGCCCCCGCCGTAACGCCGCCATACTTTCGGAGCAAATCCTTTTCAAGGGAGCCGCCGTTGACGCCGATACGGATGGGGATGTGATGCTCCCGGCAGGCGTCAGCCACGGTCCGCACCTTATCCCGGGAGCCGATGTTGCCGGGATTGATACGGATTTTGTCAATCCCCTGCTCCACGCAGCGCAGCGCCAGCTTGTAATCAAAGTGAATATCCGCCACCAGCGGAATATGGATGGCATTCTTGATGGCACCAACAGCGTCGGCGGCCGCCATATCCGGCACCGCCACGCGGATGATCTCACACCCCGCCTCTTCCAGACGGGCAATCTGCGCCGTGGTGGCCGCCACATCCTCCGTATGCGTGTTGCACATAGATTGGATTGCTATCGGAGCCCTTCCGCCAACGGGCACATTTCCCACCATGATCTGTCTGCTCATCTCTATAAGCCTCCTATTGGAATATTTTCCACACATCCTGGAAGGTCACCGCCACCATCAGCAGCATCAAAAGGCCGAAACCCGCCAGATGAATATAGTTTTCATATTTTTCAGGAATTTTCTTTTTGATGGTCACCATGCAGAGGGTATTCACCACCAGAAAGAAAATCTTGCCTCCATCCAGCGCCGGCAGCGGCAGCAGGTTCATCACCGCCAGGTTGACGGCAATGAGCGCCGCCAGATAGGCAATGTTAACCACCGCATCCTGCACGGTGGCCGCCTGCTGTCCCACATCCGTTATGGTGGACACAATGCCCACTGGCCCGCTCATGTCCTTAAAGCTGGCCTCTCCGCTAAAAAGCATCTGCAAGCTCAGACGGACCAGACGCACAAAATCTACCGCATTGTACCAGCTGTTGGTAATGCGGTTGGCAAATGTGGCTTTTTCTGTTCCGAAATACAGTCCGTAACCGGTGTAAGTGGTGCCGTCGGCAGAGGGATATTCCGCCTTCGTCATGGGAAAATCCGTCAACTTTACCTTAGCGCCGTCCCGCACTACCACCAGGTCAAACTTCGTTCCGTGGCCCCGGGGAAAAAGGAGACTCAGGGCGCTGTACACATAGACACGTTCCCCGTCAATGGACCAGATACGGTCACCTTCCTGTAAACCGATTTCACTTTGCAGCGGGCATCCATCAGCGAATCCGGTGATCGTCGGTGTATAGAAAGCGGCGGCTCCGGCATTGAGAATCAGAATAATGAGAAAGCCCGCCACAAAGTTCATGGCGGCTCCTGCCACAAAGATCAGCAGCTTCTGCCAAAATCCCTTGTTGTTCAGTGCGGCAGGGTCATCAGAGTTTTCCTCCTCCCCTTCCATGGCGCAAAAGCCGCCGATGGGGAAAAGACGCAGCGAATAGGTGGTATCGCCTTTTTCTTTTTTCAGGATGGTGGGACCCATACCGATGGAAAACTCATTGACACGGACACCGCAGGCCTTGGCCGCCATAAAGTGCCCCAGCTCATGTACAGCGATCAGCACGCCAAAAATCAAAATCGCAGCTAAAATATAGACCATATATAATCTCCTACCGGTTCAGTACAGCGGCACGTGCCAGACTGTCTGCTTCCAGTATATCCGCCAAATCGGGTTCATATTTCACTTCTATTGCATCCAGTGCATACTGCACCAAACGATGGATGTCGTTGAACCGGATCTCATCGCGCAAAAAGAGCCCCACAGCGGCCTCATTGGCCCCATTCATAATGGCACAGGCCGTCCCTCCGGTGCGGGCACAGTCAAGGGCGGTCTGCAAACAGGGAAATGCGGCCAGATCCGGCTGGTGAAAGGAAAGGTCGCCGCAGGCCGTCAGGTCAAGGGGTTTGTCCGGTGACGCGGCCCGGTAGGGATATGTCATGGCATAACGAATGGGCAGCTTCATATCCGGCGTCCCCAGCTGGGCGATCATGGCACCATCCCGGTACTCCACCAGCGAATGAACGATACTCTGCCGGTGGATGACAACGCTCACCTGCTGCTGCGGCAGATTGTAAAGCCGCATCGCCTCGATGACCTCCAATCCCTTATTCATCAGCGTGGCGGAGTCCACCGTGATTTTGGCGCCCATGGACCAGTTGGGATGATGCAGCGCCTGCTGCCTTGTCACCGTCTCCAGTTCCTCGTAGCTCTTTCCGAAGAAGGGCCCGCCGGAACAGGTGAGGATCAGCCGCCTGATCTCTCCTCGGTCACGGCACCCCTGGAGACTCTGAAAGATAGCGGAGTGCTCCGAATCCACCGGAATGATCTCTGTGCCGTATTTTTGCGCTTCCGCCATGACCAGTGTGCCGGCGCAGACCAGGGTCTCCTTATTAGCAAGGGCAATGCGCTTGCGGTGGCGGATCGCTTCCAGCGTCGGCTGCAGACCGATCATTCCCATCACGGCTGTGACCACCGTGTCGGCCTCTTCCAGCGAGGCGGCCTCCAGCAGGCCCTCCATCCCCGATGATACCTTTACAGGCAGATCACACACACGCCGCCGCAGTTCTTGCGCCGGTGTTTTGTCATAAAGCACCACAAGACGAGGGAGAAATTGCCTCGTCTGTTTTTCCATTAGATCCACACTTTGGTTGGCCGTCAGCGCCGCCACGCCAATGGACAGCTCTCTTGCCACCTCCAGGGCCTGCCGGCCGATGGAGCCGGTGGAGCCAAGGAGGGAAATTGTTTTCGTCATGAAAGATACCTCTTAAAAGTTACAGAGACTGTGCAAAATCAGCCACATCACCGGCGCCGTGAAAATCACGCTGTCAAAGCGATCCAGTACGCCGCCGTGTCCCGGCAGCAGCTTGCCGTAATCTTTGATGCCGTACTCCCGTTTGATAACGGAAAAGCTCAGATCCCCCAGCTGACCGGCGAGAGATCCCACCAAACCCAGCAGCAGGCAAAGACCGATGTCCAGGGGATAGACAGTGCATAGATAAAATATAATGCGGAAAATGACCATACCCAACATACCGCCCACAAGGCCGCCCACAGCGCCCTCCACTGTCTTTTTGTGACTGACATGAGGGGAAAGTTTGTGCTTTCCGAGCGTCAGCCCGGTAAAAAACGCGGCGGAATCACTGCAGAAAGCGGCTACCAGTGGGATCATTACAAGGCCGCTGCCATAGTCCATCATCCGCAGCCGCAGCAGACATCCCAAAGCCAGCGGGATAACGATACCCGCAAACAGTGCAGTACAGGTGTCCAAAAAGGTCAAAGGGCGTTCTTTTCCGTATTCCAGAATCACGCAGATGAACCAGAATAGTACAAATACGGCCAGCCACAGCCAGCGGGTCCTGTACATGGAAGAGGTGGGCGTCCGGTCGAGATAGGTGGCAAAGGTCGTAAAGATGGCCATCAAAGCCGGCAGAAAGACCCACCTTTTTGCTTTTTCGGGGCCGGAGACCGCCGTCATCAGTTCATGGGCGCCAATGATGCTTAAAAGCGCCGCCAGCAGAGCCGTTGCCCAGTCGGGCGCCCAAATCAATACCAGCAGTAGCAAGGGAATTCCCATAGCCGCCACCAACAATCTTGCTTTCATGCTTCACATCCTAATCCACTATTTGATGCCGCCAAAACGGCGGTCACGGTTCTGATACGCCAGAATGGCCTGATCCAAATCTTTTTCTTTAAAATCCGGCCAAAGGGTATCACAACTATAAAATTCAGCATAGGCGCATTGCCACAGTAGGAAATTGCTCAGGCGCATTTCCCCTCCCGGCCGGATAATCAAGTCGGGATCTGGCATTTCCCCAGTATACATATAGGAGGAAAAGGCTTTTTCATCCAGCGCCTCCGGTGTACATTTCCCATCCCGGCAATCCTGTGCAAAGGCTTTTGCCGCAGATACAATTTCATTTCGCCCACCGTAGTTCAGGCAGATATTGGCCTGAAACCCGTGGATGCGTTTTGAAATCTCATGGGTCTGGGCGATCAGTTCCTGCAACTCCGGCGTGACCGCGCTTAAATCGCCCAAAAATTCCAGGCCCTTTTGATCCCGCTCCATAGTATCAATGGCTTCCAGCAGATATTTCTTTAAAAGGGTCATAATGGTGTTCACTTCGTCTGCCGGCCGTTTCCAATTTTCTGTTGAAAAGGCATATACCGTCAGATACTCCACACCAATTTTCTTGCAATAGTTGGCAATGGTGCGAAAGGTTTCTGCTCCTACTTTATGGCCGGCGCTGCGAGGCAGACCGCGCTGCTTCGCCCAACGACCGTTGCCGTCCATAATAATAGCGATGTGGCGGGGAAGGCGGTCAAAATCCACCTGCCCCGCCGTATGATGCTCTTTTTTTCGCCAAAAGCTCATTAGACAGACATCAGTTCCTTCTCTTTTTTATCCAGCAGCACATCCATTTCCTTGCATTTGTCGTCGGTCATTTTCTGCAAGTCCTTTTCGGCTACTTTCAGCTCATCCTCCGTAATTTCGGCGTTTTTCTGCATCTTTTTGAAATGCTCCATGGCATCGCGGCGGATATTACGGACAGCGATCTTGCCGTTTTCCGAATATTTACGAATCTGTTTCACCAATTCCTTACGGCGCTCCTCTGTCAGCTGAGGAAAGCTGAGGCGGATGGCTTTACCGTCATTCTGGGGGTTGATGCCCAGATCAGATTCCAGAATTGCTTTTTCAATGTTCCGCAAAACGGAGGCATCCCAGGGTGTAATCAGCAGTGTGCGGGGGTCGGGAGAACCCACGGACGCAATCTGCTGGATAGGGGTAGGCGTTCCGTAATAGTCAACATTGATCCGGTTGAGTACGGACGCATTAGCGCGCCCGGCACGCACCGCGGCAAAATCAGAAGAAACAGATTCAATGCTCTTCTTCATCTTCTCTTCGTAAATCTTATATTCATCTTTTAGCATGGGGTTATGCCTCCTTCACAATCGTACCTATTTTTTCGCCGCACACCGCGCGGACAATATTGTAGGGGTCTTTCAGTGCAAAAACCAGAACCGGAATATGATTGTCCATAGACAGGGATGTGGCTGTGGAATCCATCACAGCCAGATGCTGTGCCAGCACATCATCATAGGTAATGGCGTCAAATTTCTTGGCTTCGGCAAATTTTGCCGGATCGCAGTCATAAACGCCGTCAATGTTTTTCGCCAGCAAAATAACATCCGCATTAATCTCCGCCGCCCGAAGAACAGCCGCCGTGTCGGTGGAAAAGAAGGGGCTTCCAATGCCACAGCCAAAAATCACCACCCGGCCCTTTTCCAGATGACGGATGGCACGGGCGCGGATATAAGGCTCCGCCACCGCGCGGATTTCAAGAGCGGTCTGTATGCGGACATCCACATTTTTTTGTTCCAGCACATCCGCCATGGCCATACAGTTCATGGCAGTGGCCAGCATACCCATATGGTCGGAGCGCGTACGTTCAATGTGGCCCTCGCCGTTCTTCACACCGCGCCAGAAATTGCCGCCGCCGATGACAATTCCCACCTGCACGCCCATCTCCACGCAGTTCTTGATGACATCCGCCACCTGGCCCATTACATTGAAATCCAAGCCGAAATGCTTGTCGCCTGCCAACGCCTCACCACTGATTTTCAGCAGCACACGTTTATATTTTGCTTCTTGCATCAGGTTGCCTCCTGTGTTATATTACGTTCTTATTGTACCTTATTTTGTGCCTTTTGCATAGAGGGGAAACAAAAGTTTTTCTTTATATTTCATTTTGGCAATCGAGTCATGCTTGTACCGTTCCACCCTCTGCTGTATAATGGAAAAAAAGAAGGTGTATATATGGAACTCCGACACATTTCCGGGTGTACCTATGTGATTGAGGCGGCCACCGCCCTTCTCACTGTCTATCAGAGCACCGGCCGAAACATAATTCTAATCGACACAGGTCTTGCCGATCAAGATCGTTCCAGCTTAACCGAATTGATCGACACACACGGCTTTTGTCTGCAAGGTATTGTTTGCTCCCATGCCCATTTTGATCACACTGGCAATGCCCGGTATTTACAGCAGCGGTATCAATGTCCGGTGGCTATGCCGCTAGCCGAAGCAGGTCTGGCCGTTACACCGGACGCTTACCGGAGCAATTATGTAGCTCTCACTTATGCCCAAAGCCACCGTCTTTTTGCGGATGTGTGCGTCAAAGCCAACGTCATCATCCCTCCGGACGCCGCAAGCTTTTCCTTCTGTGGTGTATCCTTTGGTGTTCTGCAGCTGCCCGGCCACACCGCCGGTCAGATCGGGATTGTGACACCTGACAATGTTGCCTATCTCTCCGACTGCCTGATCGGGCGGGACACCATGGAACATGCTAAACTTCCCACCATCATGAATGTGGCGCAGGATATGGATAGTAAATATACTTTACTATCATTGCATTGCAGTTATTATATCATCGCACACAAGGAGGTTCTCCCCGATGTGCAGGAGCTCGTCACCTATAACCTCTCCGCCATTGAAGCGCGAATTGAGAAGCTGTTATGCTGCCTCCGGGAGGGTATGACCCACGATCAGTGGCTCTCCGCTTTCTGCCAGACAGAGGCTGTTCATACACAGAAAGATTTAAAGCTCAGCATATTGGAGCGAAATTTCAACAATTTTCTCTCCTATCTGGAGGATACCGGGCGCATTGCCACGGAACGGGAAAATACCGTCAAACGCTACCGGCATGTGAAGCCCTCTCCCCTGTCCTAATAAAAGAATCCTGATCTTGCATCTTGCAAGATCAGGATTCTTTATTATCGTTTGTTAGAGCGGATCCAGATACCCTGCCGTTCGGCTGCGGCGATCAGTTCATCGCGGAACATGGGATGGGCAACAGAAATCAGTTTTTCCGCCCGTTCCCACGTACTGCAGCCCACCAGATTAACGCCGCCGTATTCGGTAACGATATAAAACGCCAGGCTGCGGGGATCCGTCACCACATCGCCGGTGACCAGCGTGGGATTAATGCGGGACTTCACATTTCCCTTTTTATCCGTAAAGGAGGAAGTTAGACAGATAAACGCCTTGCCGCCCCGGGAAACCGCAGCGCCCTCCAAAAAGTCCAGCTGTCCGCCGGTACCGCTGATCTGACGGATACCGGAGCTCTCCGCGCAGATCTGACCGTAGAGATCTACAGAAATGCAGTTATTGATGGATACAAAGTTGTCAATGGAACCCACCGTACTGGGATCATTACAGTAGGAAATGGGATATGTGATGACACCCGGATTTTCCCGGATCCAGTCGTACAGATCCTGTGAACCCAGCGCCAGGCCAAAGACGCTTTTATAACGGTCGATGGTCTTTTTCCTGTTGGAGATCTTGCCAGCCTTATACATATCCAGATAGGAGTCGCACAGCATCTCCGTGTGGATTCCCAGATCTTTCAGGTCGGATTTGGCAATCATCTGACCCACGGCGTTGGGAAGACTTCCGATGCCCAACTGTAACGTGGAGCCATCTACCATATTCTGTACCACATACTCGGCAATCTTGATCTCGGTTTCGGACGCTTCCGGCGCCTTTACAGTGGGCAACGGGCCGTGGGGGCCTTCCACGATCATATCCACATCGGAGATGTGGATGCACTCGTCAAGGCCGCCATAGACCCAGGGCAGCTGCTCATTGATCTCCAGAATCACCACGTCGGCCTTATCCAGAACGGCGCGGGCCGAGGCATTGCTGACGGCAAAGTTAAAATAGCCGTGCTGGTTCATGGGCGTCACGCACATAATGGCGACGTTGACCGTCAGGAAGTGCGTATAATAGGCACCCAGATTGCGGAACACCATGGGGATAAAATTGCACAGTCCACGGTCGCATAATTTTCTTTCATAACCGGACAAATGCCAGCTGTTGTAAATGAAGTGCTTCCGTTCCAGATCGCACTCCACCATCTCGATGGGCTGCTGAATAAGGTATCCTCTGATTTTAACATCGTGCAGCTCCTCTTTGCGCTTGGCAATAGCCGCATCCATAAGGGACGGAAAATCCCCTCCCATAGATACGTCGATCCAGTCGCCGCTCTTAATGACCTTGGCTGCCTCATCAGGCGTGCAAAGCTTGCGCTTGTAATCTGATATGTAGTCAAACGGTACGGCCATAGCTCCTCGCCTCTCTTTTCAGATTCGTTTTCTAACATTGTTAATTTTATCACTTTTGAAAAACTTTGTCAATGCTTTAACGGTCATTCCTTATAAATTGCGGGCGGGGGTATATTTCCCCGCCCGCAACAGCCCTGTTCTTCAGGCGTATAACAGTTTATGCTTACTCTTCAGCTTTACTCTTATAGTATTCAAATTTTTCCTTGGCGCCAGCTTCAGCCTCGGCAAAGAGCTTCTTGGCGTTATCCGGGAAGCTCAGTTCCAGAGAAGCGTACCGCACCTCGCCCTTCATGAAATCGTACAGATCCATGGTGGGTTCCTTGGAATCCAGGGAGAATTTCTTGGAATCAGGGTTGTAACGGTACAGGTTCCAATAGCCTGAGGCCACTGCGTCCTTCATCTCCTGCTGGACATTATTCATACCCTTCTTGATGCCGTGGTTGATGCAGGGAGCGTAGCAGATAATCAGGGACGGGCCCTTATGCTCCTCCGCCTCGCGGACAGCCTTGATGAACTGAGCGGGGTTGGCGCCCATGGCGCACTGAGCCACATAGACATTGCCATAGGTCATCATCAGACGCCCCAGATCCTTCTTGGCTGTCTTCTTTCCGGAGGCCTGGAACTGTGCCACAGCGCCTACAGGCGTAGCCTTGGAGGACTGCCCGCCGGTGTTGGAGTAAACCTCGGTATCCACCAGCAGCACGTTTACATCCTCACCCATGGCAAAGACGTGATCCAGTCCGCCGAAGCCGATGTCGTAGGCCCATCCGTCGCCGCCGTACATCCACATAGTCTTCTTGTTCAGATCGTTCTTGCGCTTCAGAATCTCAGCCACTACAGCCTTTTCCTCGGCGGTAAAACTGCCCTTTTCCAGAACCGCTACCAGCGCGTCGCTGGCGGGTGTGGAGGCATCCAGATCCTCATAGGTCTCCTGCCACTTGGCAATAGCGGCCTTGACGGAAGCATCCTTGGTCATCTCGTTCAGCTGCTTGACATAGCCGGTTACGGCCTCCCGCAGCTGCTTGACAGCCAGGCACATGCCATAGGAGAACTCGGCGTTATTTTCAAACAAGGAGTTAGACCAGGCAACGCCCTTCCCTTCCTTGTTCTTGCAGTAAGGAACGCAAGGCATGGCAGCGCCCCAGGCCTGGGTACAACCGGTGGCGTTGGCCAGATACATCTTATCGCCGTAAAGCTGGGTCAAGAGCTTAATATAGGGTGTTTCGCCGCAGCCGGCGCAGGCGCCGTTGAACTCTACAAGCGGCTGACGCAGCTGGCTGCCCTTGAGGGTAAACTTGTCAATCTTGTCGTCCTTGACGGAGACGGTCTGCAGATACTGCCAGTTGGTCTGATCCAGAGAGACCTCGTGGGTGGGAACCATCTGCAAAGCCTTGCCGGACTTAGGGCAGGAGGCCACACAGCTGCCGCAGCTGGTGCAGTCCAACGTGGAGACACCCATGGTGTACTTCATGCCTTCCAGCTTGGGACCCTTGGCATCCGCCAGAATCAGGCCGGCGGGCGCATTCTGTGCTTCTTTGGCATCCAGCAGATAGGGACGGATTACCGCGTGGGGGCAGACAAAGGAGCACATGTTGCACTGAATACACTCGTCCTTGTTCCACACAGGCAGATGGGTGGCAATGCCGCGCTTTTCGTACTGGGAGGTACCCAGCGGCATGGTGCCGTCCTCCATCCCCTTAAAGGCGGAAACAGGCAGGGAGTCGCCCTTCTGGGCGTTGATAGGCACCAGAATATTTTTGATGACATCGGGCAGATTCTTGTCGGCCGGGGCGATGGCAGCGCCGGAAAACTTCTTCCACTCGGGCTTTACCTTGACTTCCACCACGGCGTTGATACCGGCATCCACGGCCTGCAGGTTCATGTTGACGATTTTCTCGCCCTTGAGCATGTAGGTCTTTTTCACAGCTTCCTTCATGTGCGCCACAGCATCGGCCACGGGGATAACATTGGCCAGTTTGAAGAAGGCAGCCTGCAACACCATATTGGAGCGGTTGCCCAGGCCCAGTGCCTGAGATTCCTTGTTGGCATCGATGATGTAAAACTTAATGTCATTTTCGGCAATATACTTCAGGATGTCGCCGGGCATCTTCTTCTCCAGTTGATCTTCCGTCCACTCACAATTCAGGAGGAAAGATCCGTGGGGCTTCAGCTCACTGATAATGTCGTACTTGGTGAGGTAAGTCTGGTTGTGGCAGGCCACGAAGTCAGCGTTGCTCACATAGTAGGTGGAGCTGATGGGGTGCTTGCCAAAGCGCAGATGGGACTTTGTAATGCCAAAGGATTTCTTGGTATCGTACTCAAAATACGCCTGGCAGTACATATCGGTGGTCTCGCCGATGATCTTGATGGAGTTCTTGTTGGCGCCCACGGTACCGTCGGAGCCCAGACCCCAGAATTTGCAGGAGATGGTCCCCTCGGGTTCGGTATACAGCGTCTCACCCAGGGGCAGGGACAGATGAGTCACATCGTCCTCGATGCCGATGGTAAAGTGGTTCTTCGGCTCAGAGAGCTTCAGGTTATCATACACCGCCTTAATCTGGGCGGGGGTGGTATCCTTGGAGCTCAGGCCGTAACGGCCGGCGTAAATAGCAGGTCTGTCGGCCTCGTTTATGTAGGCGGCACAAACATCTTCGTACAGCGGCTCGCCCACGGAGCCCAGTTCCTTGACGCGGTCCATAACGGCCACTTTCTTCACGGTCTTGGGCATAGCGGCAAGCAGATGCTTGACGGAGAAGGGGCGGAACAGGTGAACCTGCAGGAAGCCAACCTTCTCTCCCTTTGCATTGAGGTACTTCACCGTTTCCTCCACACAGCCGGAAACGGAGCCCATGGCCACGATCACGCGCTCGGCATCAGGTGCGCCATAGTAGTTGAAGAGGTGATACTCCCGACCTGTCAGCTTGGAGATCTGGGCCATATAGTCTTCCACAATATCAGGCAGCTTCGCGTAGTCGGTATTATTGGACTCGCGCAACTGAAAATAAATGTCAGGGTTATCCACCAGAGAACGCATCCGGGGATCCTCGGGGTTCAGCGCGTTGGCGCGGAAAGAGGCCAGCGCGTCACGATCCACCATTTTGGAAAAGTCCGCGTAATCAATGGCATCCACCTTCTGGATCTCATGGCTGGTGCGGAAGCCGTCGAAGAAATGCATAAAGGGAATGTGTGCCTTGATAGCGGACAGATGGGCGATACCCGCCAGATCCATGATCTCCTGCACGCTGCCGGAGTTGAGCATGGCCAGTCCCGTCTGGCGGCAGTTCATCACATCGGAGTGATCGCCGAAAATGGAAAACGCGTGGGTACCCACAGTACGGGACGCCACGTGGAGCACCAGCGGCAGTCTCTCGCCGGAGATGCGGTGCAGCGTGGGGATCATCAGCATCAAACCCTGTGATGCGGTGAAGGATGTAGCCAGAGCGCCGGCCTCCAAAGCACCGTGGCAGGCGCCGCAGGCACCGGCCTCGGACTGCATTTCAACCAGTCGGACCTGCTGTCCGAAAATGTTCTTCCGTCCGTTGGCGGACCACTCGTCGGTCTTTTCCGCCATGGGAGAGGACGGCGTGATGGGATAAATGCCGGCCACTTCGCTAAAGGCATAAGCCACATATGCGGCGGCTTCATTGCCATCACAAATTTTCATGATTTTGCTCATTTTACTTTTCCTCCTATCATATTCGCCAATCATACTCTCTGATACACATCAGGCACGCACTGATTCTACGGAAATCAAATACGCGGCAGTTCAGGAAAACCCAGATCCGCCAGAATACTATTTTAAATTTTATCACGGATTAGGTAAAAGTCAACAAATATTAAGGGTATGTTAGGGTCAATTTTTGCCATTCTTGTTCATTATTTCTTTACAAGAAACAAGCTAAAAGCCTGCGTTTGATTGCAACGCAGGCTTTCTACTCAATATATAATAATGGGTTTTCCTGTAAAGAAAATTTTGCCGGATTTCGCCAAAACTTGTGTGCCGTCAATCCGATTCACATAGGTACCGTCCGGCCATGCGACAGATACCAATTGTTCCTGACCATCCAGCCCGAAAAGGCCGATAGCCGCTCCGTCCGTGCCATGATAATCGGCAACAATCATATCATCCTGTGGGAGGCTGGCCGTAAAGCAGCTATTTACCGGAAGGCCTTTTTTGACCTCTCCCAGTTTTTTCAGCAGCAGCTGCAAATCCCGGCGCATGTCCTGATAGGCACTGTCCCGGTCAAACAGACTTACCTGATGACAAGGGGCGTATTCTATTCCGCTGTACAAAAGCGTGGTGCCCTTTAAAAAGTAGAGAAACGCCAGGAAATTATCAAAAACAGCGTCGTCCGACACGCGGGAGCCAAAGCGAGGCTGGTCGTGATTCTCCACAAAGCGCAGCTTGATATAGTTGGCGGGGTACACCGTCTCCTGCCAGTTGAGCATCCGTATATACTCTTTGAGCGTGTACGAACCGGTGAAAATGCCTTCAAAGCAGGGCCAGATGTCATAGTCATAGGTAATGTCAAAAGCACGGTACAACTCGCTGTCGGTGGCGGCGTAGGCACCCTGCTGCCACATGGTGCGGATATAGTCGGGATAGACGCTCTCCGCCAACCAGATGCAGCCCGGGCGGATGCTCTCCACCTCCCGGCGGGCCCGCTCCCAGAAGGTCACCGGCACCGAGCTGGCCACATCGCAGCGGAAGCCGTCCACGATCTCCGCCCACATTTTCAATGTCTCGATCTGGTAATCCCAGAGTGCCGGCACCGTATAATCCAGATCCGCCACATCCCACCAGTCCGGTACCTTATGGGAGGGTTTTCCGCTCTCATCCCTGTAAAAGAATTCCGGATGTTCATGGGCCAGCACCGAATCCGGCGATGTGTGATTGTAGACCACATCTATAATGCACTTCATCCCCTCCCCGTGGATGGCGTCCACCAGATGGCGGAAGTCCTCCATTGTGCCGTATTCGGGATTGACGGCCCGGTAATCGGAAATGGCATAGGGGCTGCCCAGTGTTCCCTTTCGATTTTCCTCTCCAATGGGGTGAATGGGCATGAGCCAAAGGATGTCCGTCCCCAGTCCCCGCAGGCGGGGCAAATCTCCCTCCAGTGCCCGGAAGGTTCCCTCATTGGTATGATTGCGGATAAAGACGGAGTAGATCACCGATTTCCGCAGGCTCAAATCTGTCATGTCAGCCATTATTGATTGTTCCTCATTGCAGTAACGCTAAAAATTCGTCCTCACTGAGTACCGGTATACCCAGATCCGCCGCCTTTTGCAGCTTGGAACCGGCATTTTCCCCAGCCACAACATAGGTGGTCTTTTTGGAAACAGAGGAGGCCGCCTTGCCGCCCCGCTGCTCGATCATAGTTCCGGCTTCGTCTCTTGTCAACTTGGAAAGGGCACCGGTCAGGACAAATGTCATTCCAGCAAAACGGCTGTCAACCCTTTTCTCTTTACACTCCATATTGACGCCGGCTGCCTGCAATCGGTGAAGTAAATCCAGCGATTGACTGCTTGCCAACCAGTCCAGTATGAATCCGGCAGTAATGCCACCGATGTCGTCAATCTGGGTCAGGTCCTCCACCGTAGCCGCCATGAGCGCGTCCATGGTCTTGAAGTGAGAAGCCAGCACCTTGGCGGCCTTTACCCCCACCTGCCGGATGCCAAGGGCGTACAAAAGTCGGTAGAGGTCATTATCCCGGGAGGCTCCAATGGCATTCACCGCGTTCTCTGCCGATTTCTGCCCCATGCGCTCCAGCTGCGCCAGATCCTGTATCTGCAGATCATAGAGATCGGCAGCTGTTCGCACCAGCTTGTTTTCGATCAGCTGCTGCAAAACCGCAGGCCCCAGTCCGTCAATATCCATGGCGTCCCTGGAGGCAAAGTGAGTCAGATTCCGCAGCAGCTGCGCCGGACATTCCGCTCCTGTACATCGGATGGCCGCGCCGTCTATGTCCCGGGAAACGGGCGCACCGCACACCGGGCAGGTCGTGGGCAAGAAGTACGGCTTCGTGTCAGCCGGCCGCTTTTCCTTTACCACCTGCAAAATTTCCGGAATGATCTCCCCCGCTTTCTGCACCACCACCGTGTCGCCGATGCGGATGTCCTTGTCCGTAATGAAGTCCTGATTATGCAGCGTGGCGTTGGTGACGGTGGTGCCTGCCAAATGCACCGGCGTCAAAACCGCCTTGGGTGTCAGCACACCGGTGCGGCCCACCTGCACCACAATGTCCGTGACGCAGGACTCTTTCTTCTCCGGCGGATACTTGTAGGCAATGGCCCATTTGGGGAATTTGGCCGTACTGCCCAGAGCGTCTCTGTCAACGAGATGGTTAATCTTCACCACAGCGCCATCCATATCGAAGGGGAATTCCATCCGTTCCTCATTGAGCCGGAAAATTTCCGTTTGAATGGCATCAAAGCCTTGCAGCTCCTTATAGGGAATGACCTTGAAGTGCTGGGAAGCCAGGTAGTCCAGTGTTTCCGTATGGGAGGAAAAGGTACGTCCCTCAGCCAGCTGCAAATTGAATACTGCAATGTCCAGCTTCCGTTTGGCGGCAATCTTGGGGTCCAGCTGTCGCAGAGAGCCGGCCGCCGCGTTGCGAGGATTGGCCATCAGCGGCTCACCCCGCAGCTCCCGCAGGCCGTTAAGTTCTTCAAAAACGCTGCGGGCCATATATACCTCGCCTCGCACAATCAGGTGGGGCAGCTTTTCCGGCAGCGTCATGGGAATGGACATCACGGTACGCAGATTCTCCGTCACATCCTCGCCCACATGGCCGTCGCCCCGGGTGGCTCCCCGGAGAAAGACGCCGTCCCGGTATTCAAGAGCTACAGAGAGCCCGTCCACTTTCGGTTCCACGCTGTAGACGGTATCGCCCACAGCGCCCTTCATGCGCTCCAGAAATTCCGCCACCTCGCCGGGATTAAACACATCCTGCAGGCTCTCCAGCGGCACCTCATGGGTAACCGGCATAAACTCCGACAAAGCCGAACCTCCCACCCGCTGAGTGGGAGAATCGGCTGTGATCTCCTCCGGATGCGCCGCCTCCAGATCTTCCAGACGGCGCATCATATGGTCATATTCATAGTCCGAAATCGTGGGATCGTCCAGCACATAATAGCGGTAGCCGTGTGCGTTGAGGGTATCCCGCAGCTGTTTCATTTCTTCGCGATAGTCCATTGTATCACCCTTATCCGTTGTTCAGTATGTATTCCTTCCCCATGTCCTCCAGTTCATCGTCTGTGGTGCCAAAATAGGTATAGGTCTGGGGAACACTGCCCACAATGACGGTCTCCGCCACGGAAATCTCATTGGAAACCTTGGTGGAGGTGCGAAATCCGGGTAGCAGGATGCTCACATATACGTCCACATCCAGCAGTATCTGGTGCTTCGTCTGGTTGATGCCCGCCGATGTGAAGGCATTACGCAGATGCGCCGTGGTGGAACCCACAGACTGCATCTTAATGACGATGGACGGTCCGCGCCCCGCAAAGAGAGAGGAACCCGTCAGCGTTCCCACGGGAATTGACAGCTCGCTGGTGGATACGTCCGACAGCCGCACCAGAATATCATCCGCGATCTTAGCCTGCAATCGGTTAAACTCCCCCATGTTGCTGCGAAGTGCCGTCACTTTTCCCTCGGCGTCTTTCTCAAAGTTGATTAGCGTGTCATAGTTAATCTCATTATTTTCAACGGCGTCGTTTACCGCCGCCACCACAATGCGATTGACCGTGTTGGAAACCCGTGTGGTCGCCAGATTGGTCAGTATCGGCTTCATCTGTACCATGGCCGCATAGGCCAGCGCCCCCATCACCGTCACCACCAGCGTCAGCCAGATGCCCAAGCGCTGACGGCGGCTGAGTCGTAAAAAGCGAAGTCCCCGTCTTCTCACCGCAATCACCCCTACCGCCAGTCTATGCGGCAGAAGCATTATGTGTTACGACAATCGGTTTACGATTTCCTTAAAAGTCTTTCCTCGCACCATAAAGTTAGGGAACTGATCAAAGGCCGCGCAGGCAGGAGACAGCGTGACCACATCGCCGCTGACGGCCACTTTCCGTGCCGTTTCCACAGCTTCTTCCAGTGTGGAAACAGTCACTATTTCCGGTGCCCCCTCTTTATACGCGGGCGCAGCCAAAACAGCCTCTTTGATCTTGTTGGCGGTGGCGCCGCAAAGAATCAGAAGTTTCACATGCTCCACAATCTCGGGGCCAAGTACCGTAAAGGGAATATGCTTGTCGTATCCGCCGGCAATCAGGATCACCCTTTCCGAAAAAGAGCGTAGCCCCGCAATGGTACGGGAGGGGCTGCTGGCAATAGAGTCGTTGTAATAGCGGACGCCCCGGAGTGTCCGCACCAGTTCAATACGGTGCTCCACCCCGTTGAAGCTGCGGGCAAAGTCGCGGATGATCTCATCCGGTACCAGACCGTCCACCGCCCCGATCGCCGCCATATAGTTTTCAATATTATGCACGCCCGGCAAGCAAATATCCGAGGTCAGCATGACCTGCCGCTCCGCGCCGTTTCGGCGTACCATAACGGCGTCACCCCGCAAGAAGACGCCTTCTGCCGGCTCCTCCCCGCGACTGAAATACAGTGTCTTTCCTCTGGCACGTGTCCCTTGTTCCCGGGTAATATCGTTGTCCAGGTTGAAAATGGCAATATCCTTGGTGCTCTGGTGGATAAATATATTCTCCTTGGCGGCCACATATTCTGCCATATCTCGGTGCATATCCAGATGATTGGGCGCCAGATTGGTCACCACGGCAATGTGGGGACTGTGGGTCATGGTCATCAGCTGAAAGGAGGAAAGCTCCAGAACTGCCATATCCGACGGCTTCATTTGATCGGCCTGCGCCAGCAGCGGATGGCCGATGTTGCCGCCCACATGGACGATACGCCCCGCTTTTTTCAAAAGCTCCGCTATAATGGTGGTTGTCGTCGTCTTACCGTCGCTGCCCGTCACCGCGATGATGGGGCAGGGGCAGACTTCAAAAAACGCTTCCATCTCCGAGGTGATGACGGCGCCGTGGGCCACCGCATCCATCAGCTCCGGACAATCAGGCCGCAAGCCCGGTGTCCGGAAAATCACATCGGCCCTTATATTCTTAAAATAATCGGCGCCCAGGCGTAAAACAGCACCCTTGTGTTCCAGTTCATCAGCCAGCTCTCCGAACTGCGCCCGCTCCCGCTTATCGCAGGCAGTCACGTGGACACCGGCGTCCAGCAGACACATCAAAAGCGGCGTATTGCTCACTCCGATGCCGATCACCGCCACCGTTTTATGTTGAAGAGATAGAAGATACTCATGCAATGTCATATGGAAAAGCCTCCGCTATATTAAAATAAAAACAGTAAATATATTAT
>JAAXZS010000050.1 GCA_012719745.1 Clostridiales bacterium
GTATAATACTGCATTAAAAGGGAGAAAGCGCCGAAATCTGATGTGCCGGGAGCGGCACAGATGCGCTGGGCAACCTCCTTTTGAATGAGAACGGTAATAGAATCAAAACAACGGGCTTCCAAGCATTTTGTCAGAAGGGGCGTTGTGATGTTATAAGGCAGATTGGCGCAGAGAACCGGGCGAAGTCCCACAAAGAACCGGGATACGGTTTCCTTCAGATCAGTTTTCATAATGTCACCGGGCAGCAGGGTGAACTGGGGGAAGTCTGCCATGGTTTCCTGCAACACGGGGAGCAGCCGCTGATCCAGCTCCACGGAAACGACCCGGCCTGCCCGGCGGCAAAGCTCCTGAGTCAGAGGACCGATGCCGGGACCGATTTCCAGCACGCCACAGCCGTCATCAAGACCGGCCGCCTCTGCTATATCCCGGGGGACCCAGTCCTCAATGAGAAAATTCTGCCCCAATGATCTGGAAAAATGAAAACCATGCCGTGTCAGTAATTGTTCAATGGTATTTTTGTCGCATAAATTCATGCTTGCTCCGCCTTTTGTTAAAATGTAACAGTATTGTATCACACTGCTAAGAAATTGAAAAGTTTTGCTTTTCACAGAAAGAAAATTGTGGTATGATAAGCCGAGTTTTGTCATAGGGGGGAGATCACATTGAGTGAATTAATGCGCATGTGTCTCGTCATCTGCCCACTTATCTTTTTAGGGAGCTTTGTGGATTCGGTGGCTGGCGGCGGAGGACTGATTTCCATTCCGGCCTACATGCTGGCATGAGTGCCCACCTATATGGCGCTTGGCACCAATAAATTTGTCAACGGCATCGGGACCGGCGTGGCCGCTGTCAATTATATTCGGAATGGGAAGGTGCAGTGGCGGGCGGCTGTTTGGTCGGCTGTTGCCGCTCTGATCGGCTCTGCCATCGGAACCAAGCTGGCGCT
This sequence comes from Clostridiales bacterium, assembly GCA_012719745.1. Lineage (GTDB taxonomy): Bacteria > Bacillota > Clostridia > Oscillospirales > Oscillospiraceae > Vescimonas. Next base: position 947 of record JAAXZS010000050.1, read on the forward strand.
GTTGATTCGCGAGGATATTTTGCAGCTGCTGCTGCTGATTATATTGCCGCTGGTGGCTATTTTCCTGACGGTCAAAAAGGATTTCGGCCAGGCGCAGATTAAAAGGGAACTGACACGTCGGCAGGAGATCCTTTACAGTTGCATTATCGGTCTTGTGATCGGCTGCTATGACGGCATGATCGGGCCCGGAACGGGGACATTCCTGATCATGGCTTACACGCTGGTGCTGGGTACTGATCTTCTGACAGCCTCTGGCTGCGCCAAAATCGGAAATCTGGCATCCAATGTGTCCTCCGCTGTGGTGTATCTGATTCACGGGAAGGTGCTCTTTTCAGTGGCGATTCCGGCGGTGGTCTGTGCCATAGCGGGCGGTTGGCTGGGGTCCCGGTTTGCCATACGGGGCGGCAGCAAGCGGGTGCGCAGCATGATCTTCGTGGTGCTGGGCGTCCTGTTTATCAAAATCATTTATGAACTGGTGAAATAAAAAGAAGCTCCGGGGTACCGGAGCTTCTTTTTTACGTCAGTCAAGGATAAAGACAGAGCAGCTGCGCCGTCCCCAGCGGCAGCTTTCGTCATAGGTGCTGAACCACAGGTCGATAATGTTTCCCTTGATGGCAGAGCCGCAGTCCCGGGCCACAGCCATGCCGTAGACAATGGCACCGCTGGTGGTCTGGATATACATCCGCGTACCGTAAGGGATGACAGAGGGGTCAACGGCAATATTGCCCACGCCTGTGGGATAGCCGCTGGCAGTGCGTGTGCCGCCGGAGTAGGCGGTGGCGGAACAGGCCATCTCAGAGGAGAAGGACATGGTTTCGCCGGTGTCAAAGGCAAGATAGCCGGAGCCGTCATCGTTGGTGATGACATCAACGATGCGGGCAGAGCTGTCTACAGAGGAGACACGGGTACCTTGCTCGATGATTTCGGTGACGGAATTGTCCTCCGTCTGGCGGACAAAATCGGTGCTGATTACCTGGCCGTCTACATAGGTGTCGGCATAGGTCTGAGTAACCAGCCCCTTGACGCCCTCCTGCACCACCTGCTCTGTTCCCTTGGGCAGAAGCGGGTTGGTGACATATTCGGTTTCATAGTCCGTCTCCACATCCACATCACGGTTGTAAACAAGAGAAGAGTCGATCTGAATGACCACGTTATTTCCCGATATATCCACGGCAATCATATCATCTGCGTCGGGAACGATGTTCAGTCGCCGCAGCAGGTTGGCAATGGTTTCCTTCCGGGAGACAGTGGAAATATCCGCGCCGTCATAGGAAATGGAAACGGTCTCCCCGGCCTTCAGAATAATCTGAGCGTCAGCGCCGCCGGCATCCTTGTTGATCTCAATAAGCTTGGAAGTGTAGGCATCATCCGGCATGCCATCCACCACAAACAGTTCGTCATTGTTGCTGATTACATAGACCGCATGTGCGGTCTCTACGCTGCCCAGACACAGGGGAAGCATAATTGCGGCGAGAACCAAAGCCGGCAGTATCTTTTTAAAAGTACTGTTTATTTTTGATTTTGTAAGCAATTGTTTCATAAGACCTCCTGAGATACAAGTTTTCCCATCCATAGTTCCCGGGTTCCTGTAAAAATAAACCGGAGAAAAAACAGACAAAAACAAAATGTTACATTTGTTACAATTGAAAAACTGTTGAGAGTATAACACTATACTGCCAATATGTCAAGTAATTGAGGGAATTGCGGCATTATGTTGACCTAATGACACCTAAAATATTATTCAAAAATTTCCAAAATATTACAATTAAAAGTGAAAGGTTACAGAAAATTAACAGCCAAACACAAAAAATAAGCCCCTGCTTAGCAGGGGCTTATTCGGTAGAATCAGGTTTTACTGGAGGGAGGGGCAGCTTGCTCGGCCGCGTATTCCTCCTTGGCCTGTGATAATATTTTCCGGTCATGATTGGTGGTAAGCTGCTTTTCATCAAACAGGGCAAACAGGTCGGGGCGACGGGTCATGGTGCGTTTATAGCTTTCCTTTTGCCGCCAGTCCGCTACATTTCCGTGGTGGCCGGAGAGAAGGACGGCGGGTACCTTGCGCCCGTGCCACTCCTCAGGCCGGGAATACTGGGGATATTCCAACAGGTGATTCCAATGAGACTCCTCTGTGTAGCAAGCCTCCTCCGGCAAGACACCCGGCACCATGCGGCACAGGCAGTCGGTCACTGCCATAGCGGGGATTTCACCGCCAGTGAGGACAAAATCACCCATGGAGATCTCCTCGTCCACACATTCCTCCAAAAACCGCTCATCCACACCTTCATAATGTCCGCAGACAAGGATCAGCTCATCAAAGCTTGCTTTAAGCTCCTTGGCCACCTCCTGGGTAAATACGCGGCCGCAGGGGGAGAGGTAGATGGTATGAACCCGTTTCCCCACCTCCTGACAGATATGCTCCCAGCACCTGAAAAGGGGGTCAGCCTGCATCACGGCGCCGCGTCCGCCACCATAGGGATAATCGTCCACCTGCATCTGCTTGTTGGTGGTAAATTCCCGGATCTGATGGGTGCGGATGGTTACAAGACCCTTCGCCTGGGCACGACCGATGATGGACTGAGACATCATGGCGTCAATGGCATCGGGGAAAAGGGTCATGATGTCAATTCTCATCGGTAGCCAGTCCCTTCATATTATGGATTTTCATGACGCCTGCATCTGCGTCGATGGATTTAATAAAGACGCCGGGTACGGCGGGAATTAGATACTCCCGACTGCCCCTGACCTCGTATACTTTGTGAGCGGGATAGGTTAATACGTCGGTGACGGTTCCCAGTTCTTCGCCGCTTTCACAGTCAAAAACGATAAGCCCCAGCAGCTCGGCGTCAAAATACTCACCTGCAGGCAGATGGGCGTCCGTGCGGCGGATGAAAACGGTTTTTCCCTTGTAGGA
>JAAXZS010000156.1 GCA_012719745.1 Clostridiales bacterium
CCCAGCAGCCCCCCACCGCCGCCAATACCGGCACTGCTGAGCCGGAGCAGCCGGCGGAGCTGCCGCCTGTTGAGAAAATAGAGGATCTGAAGGCGGAACTGGACACCTACATCGGCCTTGCCTCCATTAAGGAGGAGGTGGGCAACCTCATCAACATGGTGTCCGTGTACCAGAAGCGGCGGGAGCACGACCTACCCACCACCGACATGTCGCTCCACATGGTGTTCACCGGCAATCCCGGCACCGGCAAAACCATGATTGCCCGGCTGATGGCCCGCATCTACCGCTCTTTGGGCATTCTGTCCAAGGGGCAGCTGGTAGAGGTGGATCGCAGCGGCCTTGTGGCAGGCTATGTGGGCCAGACCGCCATCAAAACCGGCAAGGTCATTGAAAAGGCCATGGGTGGCGTGCTGTTCATTGACGAGGCTTACGCCCTCAATGGCAAAAGTGAGAACGACTTTGGGCAGGAAGCCATTGACACGCTGCTCAAAGCCATGGAAGATCACCGGGACGATCTGGTGGTCATCGTGGCGGGCTATGACAAGCTGATGGACGCCTTTATTCACTCCAATCCGGGTCTTGAATCCCGGTTTAACCGGTATCTGCACTTTGATGACTACAGCACCGACGAGATGATGAAAATTTTTCAAATGCAGTGCAAAAAAGGCTGCTACCAGCTGGAAAAGGACGCGGAAGCCATGGTGCGGGACTTCATTGCCGAGGAAAATGGCGACTCCCAGACCTTTGGCAACGCCCGGGGTGTCCGCAACATCTTCGAGCAGATTCTGGTAGCGCAAAACAACCGTCTGGCGGTCATGGAGAACGTGACCCGAGAGGATTTGATGAAGATCACCGCCGATGATATTCTCCATGCCCGGGGCAAAATTGATTAAAGAAAGAAGTCTGCCAGTATGATACCAATCGTAGGTGGTGTGCTGTTGGCCGGATTTCTGGCTGTATGGCTGGGGGCGCTGCTGCTGGGACTGATTGCGCTGATTGTCGGCATTGTTTTCACCGTTCAGTACAAAAAAACGCTGAAAAACTGGCAGCGAATCGCGTACATTGTCTGTTACGTCTGTTCGGGTGCAAGCCTTCTGTTTGCGCTGGGAATTATCCTCTTTTTTCAATTGCTGTGAAAAATAGAACGTAAAGTTCAAAGCCCACCGGCCATTCAATGCCGGTGGGCTTTGCTATATACAAATCTTAATTTTTCAGACTCTGGAGAGGCGCGGGAATCCGGCCGCCCCGGGCGATAAAGTCGGCGCTGGACTTTTCGTGCACCGGCATCACCGGCGCGGAGCCCAGCAGGCCGCCCATCTCCACCATGTCGCCCACCTTCTTCCCCTCCACAGGGATGATGCGCACGGCGGTAGTCTTGCTGTTGACCATGCCCACCGCCGCCTCGTCGGCGATGATGGCGGAAATAGTCTCCGCCGTCGTGGTGCCGGGCACGGCAATCATGTCAAGACCCACGGAGCAGACGCAGGTCATGGCCTCCAGCTTTTCAAGTGTCAGCGTGCCGTCCAGCGCGGCGGCGATCATACCCTCGTCCTCGGACACAGGGATGAAAGCGCCGGAGAGACCTCCTACATGGGAAGACGCCATGACGCCGCCCTTTTTCACCGCGTCGTTGAGAAGCGCCAGCGCGGCGGTGGTGCCATGGGTACCGCAGACCTCCAGACCCATTTCCTCCAGAATTCTCGCCACGCTGTCCCCTACCGCCGGGGTGGGGGCAAGAGACAGATCCACAATGCCGAAGGGTACATTCAGCCGGTGGGAGGCCTCGGAGGCCACCATCTGACCCATGCGGGTGATATGGAATGCCGTCTTTTTGATGGTTTCGGCCACCACGTCAAAGGGCTGTCCCTTGCAGCTTTGCAGAGCGTGATACACAACGCCGGGGCCGGAAACGCCCACATTGATGACGGTATCCGCCTCGCCCACGCCATGAAAAGCGCCGGCCATAAAGGGGTTATCCTCCACAGCGTTGCAGAACACCACCAGCTTGGCGCAGCCCAGGCCCTCCTGTGAGGCGGTAAGATGGGCGGTTTCCTTGATGATGCGGCCCATCTGAGCCACGGCGTCCATATTAATGCCGGCCTTGGTGGAGCCGATATTGACGCTGGAGCAGACGAATTCCGTTTCAGCCAGCGCCTCCGGAATGGAGGCAATCAGCTTCCGGTCGCCGCCGGTATAGCCCTTTTGCACCAGCGCGGAAAAGCCGCCGATAAAGTTGACGCCGCAGTCCTTGGCCGCCTTGTCCATGGCAAGAGCAAAGGGCACATAGCTCTTTGCATCGGTGCTGCCCGCCACCAGCGCCATGGGGGTCACGGAAATGCGCTTGTGGACGATGGGGATACCGAACTCGCTTTCAATGTCGCAGCCGGTTTTGACAAGGTGTTCCGCCTGACGGGTGATTTTGTCGTAAATCTTGTCGCAGCAGCGCTTTTCATCCTCACAGATGCAGTCCAAAAGAGAAATACCCATGGTAATGGTACGGATGTCCAGATGCTGCTTATCGATCATCTCGATGGTTTCAAAAATATTATTAAGACTGAGCATTATCCCTCACCTCAAATTCTGTGCATGGCGTCGAAAATATCCTCCCGCTGGATGCGGATGGAAAGGCCCCGGCCCTCGCCGAAGTCCTTGAGGCCCTGCCGCAGCTCGTCAAAGGGTGTTTCACACTCGTTCAGGTCCACCACCATCATCATGGTGAAGTAGCCCTGCAAAATGGTCTGGCTGATGTCCAGCACGTTGATGTTATAATTGGCAAGGGTAATGCAGACGCCCGCAATAATCCCCACCTGGTCTTTTCCCACAACTGTTACAATCGCTTTCATTTTCTTACTCCATTTCATCTAAAGTCGAATACAATTTGCGGCAGCGCCGCAAATGAATTGAATCATTTTTCTGACGACACGCGCGTCTGAAAAATACCACGACCCGCCGCAAAACGTGCGGCGAAACCGGAAGGGGTGTGCCGCCTGCGGCGCGCCCTGTGAGGTCTCAAAAAAGCGGCTTTCCGCTTTTTTGAAGGCTACTCCATTTCATCTAAAGTCAGCTTGAAGCTGTCCCCAAAATGTTCCATAAAATAGGTCACCTCCGGCAGATCAAAGGCATCCAACGCCTTCTTCGTCTGCTCCGCCGCCCGGCGAAACTCCAGGTTGCCCGCCTTCAATTCTTCCAGACACTTCACATAGGCCGACAACTTGTCCGCCGCCTTCACCAGCTCCCGAATCTCCGGGTCTTCCTCTTTCAAAAGCGGCTCATAATCCGGCCGCAGCTCAGCGGGCAGCATACCCAGCAGCCGGTCGCAGGCCACAGACTCCACCTGCTTGTAGGAATCCCGAATCGCCGGATTGTAATACTTAATAGGGGTGGGCAGATCGCCGGTGAAAATCTCACTGGCGTCGTGATAAAGCGCCGCCACCGCCACCGCGCCGGGGTCCACATGGCCGCCGAAATACCGATTGCGGATGAGCGCCAGGGCATGAGCCAGCACCGCCACCATATGGCTGTGCTCCTGAATATTTTCGGTATAGCTGTTGCGCATCAGCGCCCAGCGGTCAATGAACCGCATCCGGCTCACATAGGCGAAAAAATGATTCACGGCTCCACCTCCCCCGTTAAAATCGTGCCATTCACGCCGGTCATACGCACCCGGCGCACCTGATTGTGCAGGTTCTCCCCTGCCGCGGCCACCTCCATATAGTTGGGGGCGTGACCGGTATACAGGCCGTCCTTCTTCTGCTCAAACAAAACCGGGTAGATCCTGCCCACGCAGTCTGCCAGATACGCTTTATGCAGGGCTTTCGCCGTCTGACCGGCTCGCTTTGCCCGCTCCTCTTTCACCGCCTTTTCCACCTGGGGCATGTCCGCCGCCGGCGTGCCGGGGCGAATGGAGTAGGGAAACACATGCACCGCCGCCAAACGGCACTTTTCCAGATAGGCCAGCGTCTTTGCAAATTCCGTCTCCGTTTCACCGGGAAAACCCACGATAAGGTCGGTGGTGATGGCGGGATGGTCGAAATACCGGTTTAAAAGCGCCACGGATTCACTGTACCGCGCCGTGTCATAGCGGCGGTTCATCCGCTTAAGCGTCTCGTCACAGCCGCTTTGCAGCGACAGGTGGAAGTGGGGGCAAAGGTTGGGCAGAACGCTTGTCCTTTGGCAAAAATCCTCCGTGATGGTGCGAGGCTCTAAACTGCCCAGGCGCAGCCGCAGATCCCCCGCCGCCGCGGAAAGAGCCTCGATGAGGTCGGTAAGGGTGGTGCCGTCCTTGAAATCCCGTCCGTAGGAGGAAATTTCAATGCCGGTGAGAACAATCTCCCGGTAGCCCTCCTGCCGCAGGCGCTTCGTTTCCTCCACCGCTTTTAAAAGGGGCAGCGAGCGCACCGGCCCCCTGGCGTAGGGAATGATGCAGTAGGAGCAGAAGTTGACACAGCCGTCCTCCACCTTCAGCATGGCGCGGGTACGCTCCGCCAGTCCCCCGGCGGGCAAGACCTCAAATGCCCGGCGGCGCAGGGCCTCGTCCACATGGACGGTCTGCTCCCTCTTATCTACAGCCGCTTCCAGTAGATCCAAAAAGGCCAGATGATCGCCGCTGCCGCCCACAAGATCAAGGCCCAGCCCGGCCGCCTCTTTGGCGTGGGTCTGGACATAGCAGCCGCAGCCGGCAATGACGGCGGCAGGGTTCATGGCCTTGGCCCGCCGGAGCATCTGGCGGGATTTATGGTCGCTGACGGCGGTCACCGAGCAGGTGTTGACCACATAAGCGTCCGCCGTTTCCTCAAAGGGCACCAGCGTATGACCCCGCCGGAGCAGCTCCCGCTCCATGGCCTGGGTCTCGTATTGATTGACTTTACAGCCAAGGGTATAGATAGCGACGCGCATGACGGTTTCTCCCTTGCACTTTTGACTTGATTCCCGTATAATAATTTGTTAGCGGTTCAAAAGCGCTTTTTTCCACTTTTAATGGAATCCATTATACATAATATTTCCCCCGGGGGCAACCCCGTTTTGAAAGAGGTGTTTTCCTTTGCATTATCTGGACAATGCGGCCACCACACCGGTGCCGGAGGCAGTGGCGAAAACCATGTATGACGTACTGGTAAACCGGTTCGGCAACCCCTCCTCCCAGTATCAGATTGGCCGGGAGGCCAAGGTCTTGGTGGACGATAGCCGGAAAGTCATTGCCGACGCTCTGGCCTGTGAGGCGTCCGAGCTTTTCTTTACCTCCTGCGGCACGGAGAGTGACAACTGGGCCATTGAGGCGGCTCTCTGGCAAAACCGGCGGGTGGGTCGCCACATCATCACCACCGCCGTGGAGCACAACGCCGTGCTGGAGCCTTGCAAGTGGTACGCCTCCCAGGGCTATGAGGTGACCTATCTTCTCCCCGCCCGGGCCGGCAATATTGCCGTCTCCCAGGTGGAGCAGGCGCTGCGGCCGGACACCGCCCTTGTGTCCATGATGCTGGTGAACAATGAAACCGGCTGCGTCTTTCCCGTGGCGGAGGTAGCGAAACTGCTGCAAAGTAAGGGCAGTCAGGCTCTTTTGCACACAGACGCCGTGCAGGGCTTTTTGAAGGTGCCCTGCTCCCCCAAAGAGCTGGGAGCGGACTTTCTCTCCCTCTCCGCCCACAAGATCGGTGGGCCCAAGGGCATCGGTGCCCTGTACATCTCCCCCCGCGTGCCCCATCCCCGGCCGCTGCTGCCCGGTGGTGGGCAGGAAAGAGGGCTTCGCTCCGGTACTGAGGCCACGGCCCAGATTGCAGGCTTTGCCAAGGCGGTGGAACTGCGGGTGGAAGATCTTTCCGAAAAGCTGCGACACATGGCCGAGATCAAGGCGTACTGCCGGGAAAGGCTGCTCTCTATCCCCGGTGTTGTACCGGTGGGGCAGGGCGCGGCGCCCCACATCCTGTCCGTCTCTCTGGCGGGCTATCCCAGCGCCAATATCGTCAACGAACTGAGCGGCCAAGGCATCTATATCTCCGCCGGCTCCGCCTGCCATCAGGGCAAGGCCAGCCATGTGGTGAAGGCTCTACAGCTGGACAAGCGCACTGCCGCCGGCGTCATCCGCCTGTCCTTTGGACCCGACACCGTGAAAGAGGACATTGACGCTTTGTATGAGGCGCTGCTTGCGCACAAAAACAGCCGCTTTCCCATGCTGTAAATCAGGCAAAATACAAGAAGGATTGTAACATGACATGACATTTTTCAGACGTTTGAACCGGGGCCCGGACTTTTACCGCTATCTGTGGAAGCTGTCCATCCCCATTATATTGCAAAACCTCATCACCTTTTCTCTGGGGCTTATCGACACCTTTATGGTCTCTCAACTGGGCAACACCGAAATGGCCGCCGTCACCACCGCCAACGTGCCGGTCTTTCTGCTCATCAGCATCGTTTTTGGCATTCAGAGCGGCCTTGGCATTTTAGTGAGCCAATACTGGGGCAAAAAGGACATGGCCAGCATCAACCGTGCCGTAGGCGTGGCTGCCTTTCTCGGCACCGGCTTTGCCCTGATTTTAGCCATTATCTTCTTTTTGTGGCCGGTTGCCATTATGGATCTTTTGTCCAACGAGCATCAGCTCTCGGTGATGGGGGCGCCGTATCTGCGGCTCATCGGCTTTTCCTACGTGTTCAACATGCTCTCCTCCGTCTATGCCAGTGCCCAGCGCAGCGTGGAAAATCCCAACTTCGGTATGAAACTCTTTGGTTTTTCCACCCTGCTCAATACCGGCCTGAACTATCTTCTGATCTTCGGTCACTGGGGTTTTCCCGCTCTGGGTATCACCGGCGCGGCCATTGCCACGCTGCTGGCCCGCGTGGCGGAATTCGTGATCTGTGTCATCTACGCTATGCGCTGCAAGGCGATGCCCTTCCTGTCACGCTGCTTCTTCCATCCGGGAAAGGAAATGGTGCGAAAATTTATCAAATACTCCTCCCCGGTGGTCATCAACGAGGCTGCCTGGGGACTGGGCAACTCCATGCTGACGGTGATTTTAGGTTACACCCGGGAATCGGTGCAGATGCTGGCGGCCAACGCCGTCATGGGTAACATTCACCGGTTGTGTCTGGTGGTCTGCTTCGGTATCGGTGCCGCCACCGCCGTCATTGTGGGCAAGGCTATTGGTGAGGAGCAGTCCCACCGTCAGGTGATGGATCTGAGCATTGCCCTGCTGCAATTTGCCTTTTTAGTGGGACTGGGACTTTCCTTTGTCTTCCTTCTAATGGTTCCCTCCCTCTTTGTGCCGGTGATCTTTCCCCTGTTTAAACTTACCGGCGGGGCGGCGGCCATTGCCACGGCGTTGGCTGTTACCGGCTTTGCGGCCATCTCCCTCCACGCCTACTCCATCTCCGCCATCACCGGTGTGCTGCGCTCCGGCGGCGATGTGCGCGGGGCCACCGCGCTGGATCTGGCCCCGCAGTGGCTGGTCTGCGTACCCCTGACCGCTCTTTGCGCCCTGGTATTCCACACAGGCTACTGGCCTATTTGCATCGCCATGCAGTCGGAATGCCTCTTCAAAGTACCACTGTGCATTGCCCGCGTCCGCTCCGGCAAATGGATCCACGACGTAACGGGACGGGAGGCGGATGAACAGTGAGTCTTTTTACCTGCCCGGTCTGTGGCGAAAACCTGCAGCGGGAGGGCAGTGTCTACCGCTGCGCTCAGAATCACAGCTTTGACATTGCCGCCGAGGGCTACACCTATCTGCTGCCCCCCAACCGCAAGCACTCCAAGGCCCCTGGGGATGACAAGGGCATGGCCGCGGCCCGGGCCGCCGTTCTCGGCAAGGATTACTACCGGCCTCTGCGGGATACCCTCTGTCAGTTGGCAGTATCCCTCACCGGCGATGCCCCCGCTCTGCTGGACACCGGCTGCGGCGAAGGGTATTACACCGCGGGCGTCTATCAGGCACTTTGGGACGCAGGAAAGCGACCCCGGATGGCAGGTATTGACATCTCCAAGTTTATTCTCCGCCGGGCGGCCAAGCGGGAGAAACGGGTGGAATTTGCTGTGGCCTCCTCTTATCACCTGCCAGTGGGAGAGGAGAGCATTGATCTGCTGCTCAACTGCTTTTCACCCCTGGCGCTGGAGGAATTTAACCGGGTACTTCGTCCGGGAGGGCATTTCCTCTATGTAGTGCCGGCGGCGCGGCACCTGTGGCAGATGAAGGAGATCCTCTATGAACAGCCCTATCCCAACGAGGAAAAGAAGACGCCCTACGAGGGTTTCCACTATCGGGAGATCCGCCGTGTGGCGGACACCATTACGCTGACATGTCAGGAAGATATCCACGCTCTTTTCCAGATGACACCTTACTATTGGAAAACGCCGGAGGAAGGGGCCGCCCGCCTGGCGGCACTACCGTCCCTGACCACCGAGATTGCCTTCGATGTGCATGTATTTCAAAAGCTGTAAAAAAAGCACCCGGATTTTTCAGAATCCGGGTGCTTTAGTCTCGCTTTATTTTACTTTTTCTTATTGCCGTGAGAAGCCTTCATCCGCTGCTCGTGGTTCAAAATGGTCTTGCGGATTCGCAGGTTCTTGGGAGTAACCTCCAAAAGCTCGTCATCAGCCAGGAACTCCAGGCACTGCTCCAGGCTCATCTGGCGGGGCGGTATCAGCCGCAGCGCATCGTCCGAACCGGCAGCACGGGTATTGGTCAGCTGCTTTTTTCTGCAAACGTTGACAGTAATGTCCTCCAGCTTGGGGGAGATACCCACTACCATGCCCTCATAGACCTCTACGCCGGGCCCAATAAACAGAGCGCCGCGATCCTGGGCATTGAAGAGGCCGTAGCCTACGGCTGTACCCGTCTCAAAGGAGATAAGGGAGCCGGTATTACGGCGGGTCAGGTCACCCTTATAAGGGGCGTAGCTGTCAAAAACGGAGGCCATGATGCCCTCGCCCTTGGTGTCGGTCATAAACTCATTCCGGTAACCGAACAAGCCCCGGGCGGGAAGCAGAAATTCGATCTTCATACGGTTGCCCACCGGCGTCATCTCCTGCATGTCCGCTTTCCGGGCGCCCAACTTTTCAATAACGGCGCCCACGGATTCGGAGGGCACGTCCACCACCAGACGCTCAATGGGTTCGCACTTTTTGCCGTCAATGGTCTGGTACAGCACACGAGGGGGCGACACTTGGAACTCATAGCCTTCCCGGCGCATGGTTTCGATCAGAATGGACAGGGACATTTCGCCGCGGCCGGCCACATTGAAGGCATCCATGGCACCCTCAATCTCCGACACGCGCAGGGACACATCCTTCAGCGTCTCGCGGGACAGCCGCTCACGCAGCTGGCGGGAGGTCACAAACTTGCCGTCCCGGCCCGCGTAGGGGGAATCGTTGACGGAGAACGTCATCTCCACCGTGGGGGCTGAAATCTTCACAAAGGGCAGCGCCTCCACGCAGGTGGGGTCGCAGATGGTATCGCCGATGGTAATATCGCCGATGCCGCTCATGGCAATGATGTTGCCGGCAGTGGCTGCGGTAATGGGCACCTTGCCCAGGCCCTGGAACTCGTACATGGAAACAGCCTTGGCCTTTTTGGCCGGGGTATCCGGGTTGTGATAGTTGCACACGGCAATTTCCTGATTTTGCTTCAGAGTACCGCGCTCAATACGGCCAATGGCAATACGGCCCACAAACTCGTTATAGTCGATGGCGGAAACCAGCATCTGGAAGGGTTGATCCAGATCCGCCTCCGGCGCGGGGATATAGTCCAAAATCGTATCAAAGAGGGGCTTTAAATCAGTGCCCGGCACATCGGGAGAATAGGAACAGATACCCTGCCGCGCCGAGCAGAACAGCATGGGGGAATCCAGCTGATCGGCGGTGGCGTCCAGATCCAGCAGCAGCTCCAGCACTTCGTCAATAACGTCGTGAATCCGCTGGTCGGGGCGGTCGATCTTGTTGATGACCACGATGACACGGTGGCCCAGCTCCAGTGCGCGGCTCAGTACAAAACGGTTCTGAGGCATGGGACCCTCCGCCGCGTCCACCAGCAGAATAACGCCGTTGACCATCTTGAGGATTCGCTCCACCTCGCCGCCAAAGGCGGCAGGGCCCGGTGTATCCACAAGGTTGAGCTGGGTGTCGCCGTATTCAATGGCGGTATTTTTAGCCAGGATGGTGATGCCGCGCTCCCGCTCCAGATCATTGGAGTCCATCACGCGCTCCACTGTCTCCTGGTTCTCGCGGTAAACGCCGCCCTGCTTGAGCATCTGATCCACCAGGGTAGTCTTGCCGTGGTCGACGTGGGCGATAATGGCTACATTTCTCAGTTTCTCGTTTTGCAAAGGTAAAGCCCCTTTCTATTTGGC
>JAAXZS010000065.1 GCA_012719745.1 Clostridiales bacterium
GAACTGCACCACCTGTTCACCGATTTTGGACGAGGGCGAAAGCACTCGGACGACGGGAAGAAGGGCATGGGCATCGGTCTTTCCGTCTGCGCCTCAATCGTTAAGGAGCACGGCTGCACCATTTCCGGCGAAAATAAGCCCGCGGGCGGCTGTCTGTTCCGCTTTACACTGCCCCGGGAGGAGGAAAAAAATGAACAACAAGTATAAAATTTTGATTATCGAGGACGATGATAATATCCAGGGTTTCCTGAAAACACTTTTGGAAGCTCAGGATTATCAGACCATTACTGCCGCCAGCGGCAGGGAGGGGCGGATGATGGTCACCTCCTGGCTGCCGGATCTGGTGCTGCTGGATCTGGGATTGCCGGATCAGGACGGGCAGGAGCTGCTGCGTGCCATCCGGGAATGTTCCGCCGTGCCGGTGATCGTGGTGTCCGCCCGGGACCGTGAAGAGGAGAAAGTGGTGGCCCTTGACGGAGGCGCCAACGATTACATCACCAAGCCCTTTGGAGCCGAGGAGCTGCTGGCCCGGGTGAGGGCCGCCCTGCGCAGCGCCCTGCACCGGCTGTGTCAGAGTGACAGTGTGTTCCGTGCAGGAGATCTCTCCATCTGCTACGACATCCGCCGGGTTTACATCGGGACAGAGGAATTCAGCCTCACCCAGACCGAATACAATATCGTAGCGCTGTTGAGCCAGAACACGGGAAAGGTCATGCCCTACGACGCCATTATCCACGGTATCTGGGGCGCCAACGAAATCGGCAGCACCAAAAAATTGCAGGTCAACATGGCCAATATACGCCGCAAAATGGGCATCAAGCCCGGTGAAAACCGGTACATTCTCACGGAGATGGGCGGGGGCTACCGGCTGACGGTCTGAGGCGTTTTCAGGGTTGCTTCCGCGCCTGGCCGCTTACCGCTCCGAAAGAGAGAGTCGTGTACCGTATGGTTTTCAGGTTGTGCGGCGGGGAAAAAAATAAAACAGGGAGACTGTCACGATGATGTGACAGTCTCCCTGTCAGTTTGTCGAAAAAGCCTTTTCGACAAGCTGAGCAAGATTTTTTGAACTTTTAAAAGTTCAAAAAACGTATAATTCAAAACGAAAGACACCCCTCATGGGTTTCTTTCGTAACTATCTTCCTTCCCGTTGTCCAAAATTTCAGGGTTTATCGACAGTCTCCCTGTTCTTAATGATCCTATACCAGACGATTTTATACCCATTACTCTCTTGCCTGCAGCACAATGGGCAGGTCCATCCGTCCGCCGTCCCGGACAACGGTCAGCGTCATGGTGTCCCCCACGGTGTGGGTGCGCCGCACCCGCATGAGGTCGGAGGTAGTGGACACGCTCTGCCCATCTGCCGCCACGATAATATCGCCTTCCTGCATACCGGCCGCCGCCGCGCCAAAGCCCTCCTGCACACTGTAGGCCTCCACGTGGGTGGTGCCGTCGCCGTTGTCGGCTGTGATAATGGTGACGCCCACGGAGGGAATGCCGTGAAATTCACCGAAGGCAATGAGGTCATTGACCACAAAGCAGACGGAACTGACGGGCAGGGCAAAGCCGATGCCCTCCACCGTGGCATTTTCGGAATCGGAAACAGCAGGGGAACTCATTTTCAGCGTATTGATGCCAATGACCTGCCCGTAGGCATTGATGAGCGGGCCGCCGGAGTTGCCGTTATTCAAAGCGGCATTGGTCTGAATCAGCGTCATGACCTTGCCCTCCACCGTCACATCCCGGTTGATGGCCGAGATGATGCCGTTGGTCAGCGTACCCCGCAGCTCGACCCCCAGAGGGTTGCCGATGGCATACACCGTGTCCCCCACCACCGCCTGATCGGAATCGCCGAAAGACGCGGCGGTGAGGCCGGCGGCCTCCGCCTTCAAAACGGCAATATCCTGCTCCTCGTCAAAACCCACCAGCTGCGCTGTGTAGGTGGCGCCGTTATAAAGGGCGATCATGCAGGACTTGCCGCCGGAGATCACATGGGCATTGGTGACAATATAGCCGTCCTCCGTCATGATGACGCCGGTACCCACCGACGCGCCCTGACTCTGCTCAGCCACCACGGTGACAACGGAAGGGTTGACCTTGGCGTACACCTGCTGAATGGTCAGCTCCTCCCCCCGCTGCGTGTCGCAGTTCAGACGGACGGAAGCGTCCCCCTGATAGGCGGGAATGGTGGTGTCGCTGTCTGAGGGCGTGATCTGGATGATGCTGCTGGCATTGCCGTCGTCGCCGGCAGCAGCGGAGGCGCCGCCTGTTTCCCCACCGGGAAAGATGTCAAACAAAAAGCCACCGCCCACCACGACGCCCACCAGCACCGCCACGCAGATTACAAAGACCCAGACCCATTTGGCTCTGTGTTTCTTTTCCGCCGCGGCGGCCTGCTGCCAGGCATTATTTGGCAGGGGCTTATCCTGCACATAGCAGCTGACAATCTCCCTGTTGCCCTCCTGGGGAATATACCAGGAGACTACCTCCCGGGGCTCTTGCTCGGCCGGCTCTGTCGCCGGCGTCAGGTTTTCCTGTTCTTTCTTTTCTTCCAAGATAGTCTACTTATTTATCCGAGCGGGGCTGATGCGCCATCTGGATGGTAAAGCTAAAGGAGGTGACACCATTTTCACTGGTGACGGTGATCTGCTCCTTGTGCTGGGCCAGAATGGTCTTCACCACATACAGGCCCAGGCCGTAGCCGTCCTTGTCCTCGCTGCGGGACTTGTCCGATTTGTGAAACCGCTCAAACAGCAGCGGTATCTCCTCCGCCGGAATGGTCTGCCCCTGATTGCGGACGGTGACAAGGGCCTTTTCCCCGTTCACCGCCAGCCCCAGATACAACGTGGATTTGGGCAGCGCAAATTTGGTGGCGTTTTCCAGCAGGTTGTAAATCACTTGGGTGATGAGGACATTGTCCCCCTCTACGAAAACGGAATCCTCGGGTATATCGGCCTCCACATCCAAAGAGCGGTCATTGATCTTCTGCTCCATGGACAAAAGGGACAATCGCATACTCTCGCAGATGTCAAATTCCGTCTTTTTCATCTCCTGGGACTGGATCTGGGAGATGTCCAGCATCCGCCGCACCAGCCGGGACAGGCGGCGGCTCTCGTCGGAGATAATCTGCAGATAATGGCGTTCGTTTTCCGGCTGGATGGTGCCATCCAGGATGCCGTCCGTATAACCGGCAATGGAGGTCATGGGGGTCTTCAGCTCATGGGAAATATTGGCGATAAAGTCCCGGCGCTGCCGTTCGGTCTCTGTCAGAGAGTCCGCCATGGCATTAAAGGACATGGCCAGCTCACCGATTTCGTCGCTGCGGCCCACATCCCGCATCCGCACATCAAAATTGCCTGCGGCATAGGCACGGGTGGCCTGCACCATCTCCCGGATGGGCTGGATCTGCCGCATGGTGGTGACGGAGCTGGCCACAAAGGCGATGAGCAGCACCGTGACGGCCGTTACAAAAAAGAGGGCGATAAAGGAACGCCACATCTCCGTCAGCTCCGTGGTGTCCGCCACTGCCAGCACCATGCCAATCATCTCGCCGGTAACCGTATCCTTCACCGGAACACCCACAATAAACTGCTTCTGGGCATAAATATTGCCCAGATTGCTCTTGCCTTTATAAAACTGATCCCCCGATTCGATCTTTGCCACGATGGCTTCCGGCACGTTCACCACCTGACCCACCAACTCTTTATCCGAGGTCAGAAGCACATTGCCGTTAATGTTGCAGATGAGAAAGTTTACATCGGAGATAGAGGCCGCCACCCCCGCAAGGCTGCGAAGATTATCATCCTGGGCTGCGATGCCCTGCTCCAGATAGGACACCGACATGCTGGCCACCAGATCCGCCTTGGCGCGCATCTCGTTGCGCTTTTCCGTGACGGAATAGCTGTAGCTCAGCGCGTAAAAGGACACGCCCAGCAGCATCAGCGTCAGCATGACCATGCCGGCGGTGAGTATAAACTGGTGCCAGTAAAGCCCCTGAAATTTGTTTTTCAGCTTTTCCACGCCCGGCCCCTTACTTTACTTCAAACTTGTAGCCAACGCCCCACACCGTCTTGAGCGCCCACTGGTCGGACACGTTTTCCACTTTTTCCCGCAGGCGCTTGATATGCACGTCCACCGTCCGGGAATCGCCGAAGTAGTCAAAGCCCCACACCTCGTCCAGCAGCTGGTTGCGGGTATAGACCCGGTTGGGGGTGGAAGCCAGATGATACAAAAGCTCCAGCTCTTTGGGGGGCGTGTCAATCTTCTTGCCGTCCACCAAAAGCTCATAGCTGTCCAGATTGATGACCAGCTTATCGAATACCAGCCGCTTCTTGGTGTCGTCGGGGATCTCGCTGCGCCGCAGCACCGCATTGATGCGTGCCATCAGCTCCTTCATCTCAAAGGGCTTCACCAGGTAGTCGTCAGCGCCCATTTCAAGACCCGTAATGCGATCGGTGACCTCGCTTTTGGCCGTCAGCATGATGATGGGCGTCTTGGACGTCTCCCGGATTTTGGCGCAAACGGCCCAGCCGTCCATCACCGGCAGCATAATATCCAACAGCACCAGATCCGGCGCCTTTTTTTCAAATTCTTCCACGGCCTTGCCGCCATCTGCCGCCAGACGAACCTCAAAGCCCTCTTTTTCCAGATACATGCGGATGAGGTCGGAAATATTGTGATCGTCCTCTACCACCAAGATATTGCGCGCCATAGACGTTCCTCCCCGTTTTTTCTTCTTTTGTTAATAGTATCATATCCGCTTTCCCGCCGTTTTCCTAAACATTTTGTAAATTTCCGGCTGGAATGAATTATTTTACCACATTTTCGGCCTTTTGTATAGTACGATTCAGCTGCCGTGATAGGTTTCGATGCTGATGCCGGCATAGTACCAGGCCAGAATTTCCTGCCAGTTTTTTCCCTCCTTTGCCAGTTGGTTGGCACCGTACTGGCTCATGCCCACACCGTGGCCGTAGCCGGTGACATGGAAGGTAACGGCGTCCGCCGCCGCGTCCACCGTAAAGCTGGCGGAACGCAGCTTGAAAAGCGTCCGCATTTGTACGCCCGTGATGGTGACGCCGCCTACGGTCACCTTTTCCACCCGATCGGAGCCGTTGTTGATCAAATCTTTGATCCAGGTATCCGGTGCGCCGGAAAAGTCTGCCTGGGGATAGGCCGCCTGAAAGGTGGTTTGGAAATCAGCAGGGGCAAAGGCAGCCGTGCTGTAGTAATTGGGCACGGAATCCCCAGTCTCCGGGCTGTCCACCGCCGTGAGATAGGGCAGATCTGAGGACCACACATCCCCCGAGGATTCGGTCTTCCCTGCCGAGGAGGAGTGGAACACCGCCAGAATGGGCTGCCCGTCATAGAGCGCCACATAGCCATCGGTATCCTGCACCGCCTTTTGAATCTTGGCCTCGTTGTCGGCGGCGGTATCCCCCCAGTTCTGGGCAGCCTTTTCGGCGCTGACATAGGCGTTGCAGCACTTGGAGTCCATGCACACATCCGCCGTGGGGTGGTTTTCCTTCGGGCCGTGGGCCACCTGGTAGAGAATATAGCTGCGCTCCGCCACTGCCTGGGCCTTGAGGGCCTCCTCCTCAAAGGAGGCGGGCATCTCCCCCCGCACCACGCCCGGTAAATACTCCGCCATGGTCATTTCCTGCACCTCGGTGCCGTTCCACACCTTCAGTTTGATGGCACTGTCTTTCTCCCCCGCGGCGGCGGTCGTATCGCCGCTTTCCGCCTGCGGCTGCGCCGAAGGGGCCGCCGCCGCGGCCTCTTTTGCCGTGAGCCAGGGGATACCGAAGAGCAGCGTCAGCGCCAGCACCGCCGCCATGAGACTTTCCTTCATGGAAAAGCCCCCTTTCCGCGTTTCATCACGGTTCCACTCTATGCACGGCTCGTCCGAAACATGACGGGAGTGTTTTACCTCCCCAGTATAAACTGCTTTTTACGAAAGCACTCGTTTTCAGAACAAAAAAATACTTCCCCCGAAATCTCAAAGAGGGGAACCGTTGCCGGTTCCCCTCTTTCAGTTTGGTAGGAAGATGGATGAAAAAAGTCTCTTGTCTCTTGCAACTATAGACTAACAAAAGGTTGTTAACAAAGTTCGTATAATTTCTTTAAAAAAGTGTTAAATCTTTCAATGATTTTGTTCACGAAGTCGGCGGAAAAAGTCTGCCAGCTCCCCCCGGCACTCCTCACCCAAAACGCCCCTCACCAGCGCGGGGGTATGGGGAAACGGCTCCATGTAAAGATTCATCACGCCGCCGCAGGCGCCCATGACTTCATCCCGGGCCCCGTAAAAAACCTTTGCGATGCGGGCGTTGAGAATGGCGCCGGCGCACATGGGGCAAGGCTCCAGCGTCACATAGAGAGAAGCGCCCTCCAGACGCCAGGAGCCCACCGCCTCGTTGGCCTGACGGATGGCCTCCATCTCCGCGTGGGAATAGACCGCCTGCTTTTCCTCCCGCCGGTTCCGTCCTCGGCCGATGACTGCCCCGTCTTTCACGATGACACAGCCCACGGGCACCTCCCCCGCCGCGGCCGCCTCCCGGGCAAGAATCAACGCCTGACGCATATACGCCTCATGCTCCATGTATTTCACCTCTCTTCTGTAAAATTCTTCCTGTCACCGGTTTAAAAAGCGGCATAATTGTCCAAACTGTCAGTAAATATAATAAGGTAGCACCGCTTACCGGGAGGAACTGCTATGGAAAACATATTGACCAAGGACGCCACCACCGATACCGCCGAGGATCTCATCCGTGAGCTGGACAGAACCAGAGGGTCGCTGGCGCTGGCTTATGACAAGTTCAACTTTGTCTCCGACCCTGAGATGGTGGAATCGTGCATCTATGAGATCAACGCCCTCAAGGCCAAGTGCAACTATCTCATTCGAAAAATCAAAGAATGCAGTCCGGAGTGCGTCGCCGCCGGGGTGCTGAGAGGGGGACGGGCATGTCAACTATAGAGAAAGTGGCGCTGGGGCTGGTCATTCTGTTTTTGGTGGTGGCCTGCATCCGGCTTTTCTCCGCGCCGCTGAAGGTGGCGCTGCGGGTCTTATTCAACTCCCTGCTGGGCTTCGCCGCGCTGTGGCTTTTGAACCTCACCGCCGGCGTCACCGGCATCTCACTGGGACTGAACATCTTCAACGCCGTGGTCATCGGCATACTGGGTGTGCCGGGGTTCTGTCTGCTGCTGCTGTTGCAGTGGGTGCTGGTTTAGCCAATATTACATATGATATTGTATCAAAAGTGCAGTTTACTGTTGATCTTCTGAAACCGGACGGCATCCCCCTTGACGATACGCCGGTCGAAGGTCAAAAGGCCGTTGCATTCATCCTCCACATCGCTTACCTGGGTATAGACCGTGGCCGAAAGGCCCCGGGTGGCGATGAGGGGGATGATTTCTTTTTCATAGAGCTTTTCCACCGCCGCCATCCACGCCTCCGGCGCGTCATACATCCGGTAGCCAAATTTGGCATCGGTGGAGAGATGGCCGGCAAGGGGCAGGCTGTAGCCGCCGAACTCGGTGAGGGCCAGTGCCCGCCGGCCGTCGTTTTGCAGCTTCACGGGGCGGTAATAGATGTGATGGCTTTTTAAATCCCCGCCCCCCTGATCGTGCCAGCCGCTGGCGTGATCAATAAGACGGGTGGGGTCCAGACTCCGCAGCCGCTTCTCAATACGCAGGGCGTCAAACTGACCCCACCCCTCGTTGAAGGGCGTCCAGAGGGCCAGCGCCGTGCAGTTGTAAAGGAGATCCACCGTCCCCGCCAGATCCTGCTCATACTGGTGACAGGTGGCGGGGTTGCCCCGGCCAAAACGGGGGGAGGGTTTATCCTTTACATGGATGCCCGCAAAGGGCAGAACCTGTGTATAGAGCGGGCGGAAATCATCGCCCCCGGACACCATGTCCTGCCAGACGATCATGCCCAGCCGGTCACAGTGGTAATACCAGCGGAGGGGTTCAATCTTGATGTGCTTGCGCAGCATGTTGAACCCCAGATCCTTCATGGTCTGAATGTCATAGATCATGGCCTCGTCGGAGGGCGGGGTGTACAGGCCGTCCGACCAATAACCCTGATCCAGCAAGCCGTTTTGAAAATAGGGCTTGTTATTGAGAGCCATCACCCGGTATCCCTGATGCATCACGGTGGAAAACTTCCGCATACCGAAATAGCTCTCCACCCGGTCGTCTCCCACTGTCAGCGTCAGGTCGTACAAAAAGGGGTCCTCCGGGCTCCAGGGATGAAAATCGGGCAGAGGAATGCGGCAGAGGCCGTCCGCGGCAAAGGTGCCCGCGGCCACTACGGCCCCGCTTTGACACACCCGCACCTCCCCCACCGCCGGAGCGGACAGGCTGAGGTGAAGCTCCACGGCGGATTCGTCAAAGAGAGGGGTGATTTTCAGAGATTGGACATAGACGGCGGGCACGGATTCCAGCCACACCGTCTGCCAAATGCCGCTCTGGGCGGTGTACCAGATGCCGCCTCGCTTGATCTTCTGCTTGCCGTAGGCGTGGACGCCGCCGTCCGTCAGGTCGGTGACGGCCACGGTGAGGCGGTTCTCCCCTGCTCGCAGAGCATCGGTAATATCCAGGGTAAAGGGCAGATAGCCTCCTTCGTGGCGCCCCACCTCTTTGTCATTTACCAGCACCCGGGCAGTCTGATCCACTGCGCCGAAGTGCAGCAGCACCCGGTCTTTTATGAAATGTGCCGGCACCGTGAAGGAGCGCTCATACCACAGCGTCTCCCCCGATTGCAGCTGAAAATCGCAGCCGGAGAGCAGGCTCTCCGGTGAAAAGGGCACCAGAATTCTGCCTGTGTTGTTTTTGGTATATTCCTCGCTGTCGCAGACGGTATAGTCCCAGAGGCCGTTCAAATTGAGGAAGCTGTCCCGCCGCAGCTGGGGACGGGGATAGTCCGGCAAAGGGTGTGCCCGGTCAAGAGCCTCCCCCCAGGGGGTGTAAAGGGGATTTACCGACATTTTTCTGCCGCCTCCTTCTTCTTTAAGAGGAAATAGGGCACGGCCAGCGCCACCAGAAGACCCGCCGCCGCCAGAAAGATCTCCGCCGTGGGTACCTGCTTCACGGTGCCCAGATCTTCATAGGTAAGACCTGTGTTGCGGATGACGGCCACGCCGATATAGGGGCCGGTGACCATGGGAATCAGCACCTGAAAGATGATGCGGATACCCTGAAAGAGGCCTGCTTTTCCCTGGGGCGTATAGTCCCGGATGAGGCCGTTGCAGCAGGCGGCGATCAGCATACCGCCTCCCAGCATCACCGTGCCGCTGACAAGCACCCCCCACTGATGGCGGGCAAGGTACATCAGCCCAAGGCCGATGATCCCCACAGGCCCGGCGAAGCCAAGGCAGGTGAGCTTGCCCCGGCGGTCAATGGTCTTGCCGAAGGCCACGGAAATAAGCGAGCTGGCAACAAGCACGCCGGCCAGCAAAAAGGTATAATTGGTGATACCCAGAAACCGCTGGATATAGATGATGAGATAGGGCATGTAAACCTGCTGGGACATGCAGTAGATCCCCAGTGCAGCAAGGGAGAGATAGAGTTTTTGGTTGGCTTTTACCACCGAGGGCCGCAGGCCGTAGAGAATGTTGCCGAAATAGCTTCCCTCCGCCCGGGTAAGCGTTTCCGGCTCCTTGATAAAAAAGCAGCCCAGCACGCCGCCCAGCAGCGTGATACCGCCCACGATGAGGAAGAAAAGGGACCAGTTCCCCGCCTGTGTCAGGCCGTCCAGTCCGCCGAACACCACCAGCATGGCAACAAGGGGCATGACGGCCAGCACCGTTTCCACACGGCCCCGGTTCTCCGCTGCCGTCACATCCGTGACCCAGGCGTTGAAGGCGGCGTCGTTGGCGGTGGACCCGAAGAAGGTCATGACGCAATCCAGAATCACCACCGTCAAGGCCGCGGCGTGAGCCGCCTCCGCCACCGGCACAAAGCGGCCAAGGCTCTGGACGGAGACGCCTGCAAAGGCCGCCACCGACACACCCCACAGGAGATACCCCACCACAATAAAGGCCTTTCGCCTGCCAAGCTTATCTGACAGTGCCCCCATGAAAAGAGTGGTCACCGTGGCGGTAACAGCGCTGGCCGCCACCATGGCGGCAATCATAGCCGTGTCGCCGGAGATGGTGTTGTAGAGAAACACGTTAAAATACATGTTCTCGATGACCCAGGCGATCTGGCCAAAAAGGCCGAAGGTCAAAAGAGCCGCCCAGGTACGGCCGCCCAAGGCAATAGGTTTTTTCGTCCCGGTTTTTTCCTTCATACGCGTGCCTTCTTCCTTTAAGTTATTTTTCCAGATGCTCCATGTCCCAGCCGTACAGGGGATAGCGCTGCACCGCGCCGAACAGCTTTTGCTTCAGGTCGGGATAGCGCGTTTCCAGACTTTCGATCAGCTCCTTAACCTCCTGACGGCGGCTGTATCCGTTGGCGGGACAAGGGTTATCCACCACCGGCAGCTGTAACTTTTTCACCACGTTCCGGATCTGATCCTCCCGGCAATAGAGCAGGGGACGGATCTGGGTAATGCCCGTGCGATCAAGATACGTCACCGGCTGAAAGCAGCCGATGCGTCCTTCAAACAAAAGGTTCATCAAAAGGGTCTCGATGGCGTCGTCAAAATGGTGGCCCAGTGCAATTTTATGAATACCCCGCTCCACCAATGCCGAATTGAGACTCCCCCGCCGGAGTTTGGCGCACAGGGAGCAGGGATTTTTTTCCTTCCGCTCCTCAAATACGATCTGGTACACCGGCACCGAAATGCGGGTATAAGGCACGTCCAGTTCTTCGCAGAGTCTGGCCACGTCGTCAAAATTCATGCCCGGCGTTCCGGTCTCCAACGTGATGGCCTCTACCGTATAGGGTTTGGGGTAAAATTCCCGCAGCCGAGCCAGCGCCACAAGGGTCAGCAAGCTGTCCTTCCCGCCGGAAACGCCCACGGCAATACGGTCCCCCGCCTCGATCATATGATAATCCTCCACGCACCGGCGTGTGAGGCCCAGTATCTGCTGCATAATGCCTCCTGCTCCGCCGCCTTAAAAGACCGCGGTAAAATTAAAATTGTGATTTGAGAAAATGGGAGATATTAAGAGTAAAATTGAGATAATCAAAGAACTCTATATGATAAATTAAAACAGCATTGACAAACAGGGGCGGATATGTTATAAATATCCTTGCGCTGTTTGGCGAATCGCTTTCTCCCGTCCCCGATTGTAACAAGGGATGGTCAAAAAGTAAAGCAAATATACATTATTATAAACTGGAGGAAAACACAATGTCCACTTTCATGGCTAACAAGGCCAACATCGAACGCAAGTGGTACGTCGTCGATGCGGCCGGCAAGCCCCTGGGCAAGACCGCCGTCATCGTGGCTGACCTGCTGCGCGGCAAGGGCAAGATCACCTATACCCCCCATGCCGACTGCGGCGATAACGTAGTTGTCATCAATGCTGCCAAGGCCGTTCTGACCGGCAACAAGATGGAGCAGAAGTATTACCGCACTCACTCCGGCTGGATCGGCGGTCTGAAGGAAACCAAGTACCGCATTCTCATGCAGGAGCAGCCCGATGTTGCCATGCGCGTCGCCGTCCGCGGCATGATGCCCCGCAACACCGTCACCAAGGATTCTTTGAAGCGCCTGCACATCTATGCCGACGAAAACTATGAACAGCAGGCCCAAAAGCCCGAGCTGGTGAAATAAGGAGGAATAGAAGAATGTATCAGTCCAAGAAGCCCTACATGTATGGCACCGGCCGGAGAAAATCCTCTGTGTCCCGTGTTCATCTGTTCCCCAACGGCACCGGCTCCATCACCATCAACGGCCGTGACATCGACGAGTATTTCGGCCTTGAAACCCTGAAGATGCTGGTTCGTCAGCCCCTGGCTATCACCGATACCCTGGGTAAGGTGGACATCGTTGCCACCGTCGAGGGCGGCGGCGTTTCCGGTCAGGCCGGCGCTCTGCGTCACGGCGTTGCCCGCGCTTTGCTGCTGGTAAATCCCGATTACCGTGCCATTCTGAAGAAGGCCGGGTTCCTGACCCGTGACCCCAGAATGAAGGAAAGAAAGAAGTACGGTCTCAAAGCCGCACGTCGCGCACCCCAGTTCTCCAAGCGTTGATTTTTTCAAAAAGGCATCCGCTTTTGGCGGATGCCTTTTTTGGGCCAAAAAATCCCCGGAGCCGCTGAAGCTCCGGGGATTTTTGCGTTCTGCCCGTTTCTTATGACAGCTTGCGCTCGAAATTGCCGCCCACGCGGACGCCCTCCTGCACCATGAAAAAGGCGTTGGGGTCCAGCTGGCGCACGGCAGTTTCCAGCGACTCTACTTCGTACTTGGATACGCACACGCACAGCACGCGCACATCATCGCCGGTATAGCCGCCCTGCCCCTCCCAGAAGGTGACGCCACGCTCCAGTTCCTCCATGATGAACCGGGGAAGATCCGGATCCTTATGCTTGGTGAAAATCAGCACCTGCTCCGTAATGTTCTGCTGGTGCACCCGATCCACAAAGAGGGAGTCAAAGACAATAAAAATAATGGAATAGATCACCGTGGCCACATCAAACAGCAGCAGGCAGGCGGCAAAAAGCACCGCGTTGAAAGAAATGCTGAACTTGCCCACCGTGAAGTTGCCGCCCTTCTTCGACAGGTACAGGCCGATCACATCCAGTCCGCCGGTGGAGCAGCCGCAGGTCAGAATCAGCCCGCAGCCAAAACCCCCCACGATGCCCGCCACCAAGCAGCTGGTGAGAGTGTCTTCAATGATGGGCACGGCAGGCGCCGCGATCACCGCCAGGAACAGGGACGAGAACACCGTACACACGATGGTGTTCACCACAAAGCGCTTGCCCAGCCCCCGCCAGGCCAGAATGAAAACAGGAATATTCAATATAAAATACAGCACACCGGCCAGGTCAAACGAGGTCACGGTGAGGCCGCAGTAGGTGGAGAGCACCGTGCGGATCACCTGACACAGGCCCAGCAGGCCGCCGGAGTACAGATGCTGGGGCACAATGAACAGGTTCACTGCCGCGGCATAGAGAAAGGTTCCGAATACACCCATAGCAAGCCGCGCCCAGCGGTGCTGCATAGCTTTTTGAAACATAATAACCCACTTCCTTTTTATATGGCGGTACTGCGATTATAGGGGATTTACGGAAAAAGTCAAGGGGAACGCCCTACAAACTGTACCGCAGCGCGTGGAACAGCTTGTCTGTGGCCCGGGCAATGGTGCGGGAAACGGTGGATTTGCTTACCCCCAGCTGCCGGGCGATGGCCGTGACGCTGAGCCCCTGCAAAAAGTGGAGCTGTACCACCTCGCGCTGCCGCTCTGTCAGATCCTCGTACATGGCCCGGGGCAGATTTTTGAATAACCGCCGCACCTGCTCCCCGTTGTCCTCTGCGCCCTCCATTTTCCAGCGCTGCAGGCTGACGCCGTCCCAGTTTTCACAGGGAATACTTTTCATTCTTATGATACCCCCGTTCGTAATAATGTGCAAGCATTGCCGACAATTCGTTGGCCTCCGTGAGCATGGGTCGCAGCGCCACAATTCGCCGATGCATTTGCTGGGCCTCCTCCGGCGGTGCAGCCGCCTCCGCCCTTTGAAGCTCCCGAATTCGGGTGCCAATGGTCAGGGCGCTGTCGTGATAGACAACCGAAAGCTGTATCAGATTCATATGTACCTCCCGTTTTCGGCGGTGCAGGCAAGAATTTTGCCGATGCGCCGTATTTTGCTGTTGACAAAAGGAAAAGATTCTGGTATCATAATTTTCGCTGGTTCGTGTGCTGGTGTAGCTCAGCTGGTAGAGCAGCTGATTTGTAATCAGCAGGTCGGGGGTTCGAATCCGTCCACCAGCTCCAATTTCATAAGGGGGATTTCCCGAGTGGCCAAAGGGGACAGACTGTAAATCTGCTGGCACCGCCTTCGGTGGTTCGAATCCACCATCCCCCACCAAAAATCCTGAATGCGTAAGCATTCGGGATTTTTATTTTGTCCTGCTCCTTTCCCTGCTATTTTGTCGTTTTACCAAGAATCTTGTTTGTATGCCTACAATATCACAAGTATCATGGCTTGTCAAGGGTCTATTAACAAGATTCTTGTTAACTCTCTTGACAGGAGAACAAGAAAAGTGTAATATACCATTAAAATAACGGCGGCAAAGGAGGAACGCAGCATGAGCTTTGGTGAACGGATGCGCTGCCGGCGAGAGGAATTGCAGATGTCCCGGGCGGAGCTGGCAGGAAGGCTGGGCATCTCCAAATCCGCCGTAGGCAACTATGAAACAGGGGTCAGTGCCCCCAAGGAAGAAATTTTATTGCAGCTCTTCGACGCACTGCACGTGGACCCCAACTATCTTTATCGGGACAGCTTCCACGCCCGCGGCGGCGCTTTCTCCGAGGAGGAGTGGAAGCTGCTGGAAAAATACCGGGCTTTGTCCCGGGTGGGACGGCAGACCGTCCACACCATGGTGGACGCCCTGGGGGACTATCAGTCCGAGCTGGAGCAGAGCGCCCCAGTGGCAGAGACGCCCCGGGTCATTCCTCTCTATGTCTCCCCCGCCGCGGCAGGCTAGGCCGCGCCGGTATGCGGAGAGGACTATGAAAATCTCACCGTGACGGGAGATGTGCCCCAGGGGGCGGAGTTGGCGGTGCGAATTCAGGGGGACTCCATGGAACCCTTTATCCACGACGGGGGCGTGGTCTATGTGAACCACGATCCCTTGCGATCCGGCGATGTGGGCATCTTCTGCGTGGACGGTGACATGCTGTGCAAGCAGTATTACCGTGACCCCCTGGGCATGGTATACCTCTTCTCCCTCAACCGCCGCCGCTCGGACGCCGATGTGCTGTTCCCCCCCAACAGCGGACGGAGCCTCACCTGCTTTGGCCGGGTGATGCTCCACAGTTTTCCCCTGCCGGGGCAGGAGGACTGAGGACAGCCATGGAAAAAACGGACGTACTGTGGCCAGGGGGCTTTACCCTCTGCTGGGATGATTCCCTGTTTCCTCCGGGCACCGATTCCTTTCTGCTGGGGGCCTTTCCCCGGCTTACCAAAAATCTGCGGGTCTGTGATCTGGGCAGCGGCACGGGGCTGCTTGGTCTTTTGCTGCTGGCAAGGGAGCCGACCCTCACCGTGACGGGCATCGAATGCCAGGCGGCGGCCTGCGCGCTGGCAGAGCGGAACGCCGCAGACAACGGTCTTACGGAGCGGCTCATTACCCATCGGGGCGACCTGCGGACGGCGGCGGAGGCCAACTGCTATGATCTGGTCATTGCCAACCCGCCCTACTTCAAGGCTGGCAGCGGCCGTGCGGCGGGCACAGAGGCCCGACAGACGGCCCGGGCGGAGGATGGCTGCACGGTGGTGGAGCTGTGCGCGGCGGCGGCCCGGCGACTGGCCTACGGCGGGCGGCTGGCTCTTGTTTTCCGGCCGGAACGTCTGACGGAGCTGTTTGCCGCCATGACGGCGGTGAAAATTGAGCCCAAGCGCCTGCGCTGGGTGCAGCACCGGCCGGACACGGCCCCCTCGCTGGTACTGGTGGAGGGAAAGCTGGGCGGACGGCCCGGCCTTTCGATGGAGGCGCCGCTGATACTCCGCGACGAAGCAGGCCGGGAGACGCCGGAGGTAAACGCCATCTATTTTCGCAATCGACAGGAGGAATGACCTATGGCCGGAACGCTGTATCTGGTGGCCACGCCCATCGGTAATCTGGGGGATTTTTCGCCCCGGGCGGTGGAAACGCTGGAAAAATCCGATTTTATTGCGGCGGAGGATACCCGGGTGTCCGCCAAGCTGCTCAACCACTTCGGCATCAAAAAGCCGGTGGTGAGCTATCACGCCCACAACTGCGCCGCCGCTGGGACGGCCATTTTGCAGCGGCTCCTGGGCGGGGAGACCTGCGCGCTGGTGACGGACGCCGGCACCCCGGCCATCAGCGATCCCGGAGAGGATCTGGTCCGCCTCTGCGCCGAAAACAGCGTACCGGTTTTCAGCATACCCGGCTGCTGTGCCTGCATCACAGCGCTGGCCGTCTCGGGTCTGCCCACGGGCCGCTTTGCCTTTGAGGGGTTTCTCTCTGCCAACCGGAAGGAGCGGAGGGAGCGGCTGACGGCTGTGGCCGACACGGAATACACCCTCGTCTTTCACGAGGCGCCCCACAAGCGGCGCACCCCCCTGGCCGACATGCTGGAGATTCTGGGCGACCGGCCCGTCTCCCTCTGTCGGGAGATGACAAAGCTCCACGAGGAAACCCAGCGCACCACCCTCTCCGGCGCCGTGGCCTGCTACGGCGAGCGGGAGCCCAAGGGGGAGTATGTGCTGGTGGTGGCGGGTGCCAAGCCCCGGGAAGGGGCGGCTCTGACGCTGGAGGAGGGCGTGGCGCTGGTGGGGCGGCTGCAAGAGGAAAAGGGTCTTCGCATGAAGGAGGCTGTCCGGCAGGCGGCGGCGGATACGGGTCTTGCCCGCAACGCCCTGTACGACGCTGTTCTCAAGGCACTGTAACGGTATACGAAAAGAAGCCGCAGACAAATCGTCTGCGGCTTCTTCTATATGGAAATATTCAGTTTAATCGGTGGCTTTTTTACTGCTCGGCCTGCAGCTCATGCAGGCACTTGGGACACACATTCTTTCCCTTGAAAGAAATAACATCCTTTGAGCTGTCGCAAAACACGCAGCTGGGACGGTATTTTTTCAGCACCACCGAAGAGCCTTCCACATAAATTTCCAATGCGTCCTTTTCGGCAATGTCCAACGTGCGGCGCAGTTCGATAGGCAGCACGATCCGACCCAGTTCATCCACTTTTCTGACAATTCCAGTTGCTTTCACGATAGTTCTCCTCTGTTTCTTCGTAGTTCATAACGCGTATTATTTACGTCGCTTTACGATACCACCATTTCCCAACATTTGTCAACCTATTTTGACAATATTTTCTAATTTATTTCTCCATATTTTGGCAGCTCTTCGCATATAGTTGTCCGGGAGGCGATTGGTAAAATGGCTATGGCTTGGGTTTGGACAATTATGGTGGTACTATCGCTTGTATTCGGTTTGGCCACCGGTCAGATGGCAGCGGTGGGGAAAGCAGCACTGGAGGGGGCAGAGAGCGCCGTGGAGCTGTGCATTGCCATGGCAGGCGTCATCTGTTTGTGGACGGGAGTCATGGAGATCATGAGCCGCTGCGGTCTGACAGAAAAACTGGCAAAGTGCTTCCGTCCGCTGCTGCGGCGGCTTTTGCCCCGGGCCAGCCGGGATACGGAGGCGCTGGCGGCGGTATCTGCCAACCTTTCGGCCAATTTACTGGGTCTTGGCAACGCAGCCACGCCCCTTGGCATCCGGGCGGCCCGGCGCATGGCTCGGGGGTGCGAGGGGGTTGCCTCCGACGAGCTGTGCCGTCTGGTGGTGTTAAATACCGCCTCCATTCAGCTCCTGCCCACCACCGTGGCAGGCGTCCGGGCTGCCTGCGGCAGCGCTGCGCCCTTCGACATTCTGCCCGCCGTATGGCTGGCTTCCATCTTGTCGGTGACGGCGGGGCTGCTGATGGCCCGGCTTTTGTCCCGGGTCTGGAGGTGCTGAGATGGACTTTTCTTCCTTTGTGGTGCCCACGCTGCTTTCCGCCGTGGCCGTATACGCCCTTTTCAAAAAGGTGGATGTTTACAGCGCCCTCACCACCGGCGCAGGAGAGGGTCTGAACGTGATGATTCGCATTCTGCCCGCTCTGATAGGGCTTTTGACAGCCGTTTACATGTTCCGGGCCTCCGGGGCCATGGCCTGGTTTGCCCAGCTCCTGTCCCCGGCGCTGGAAATACTGGGCATTCCGCCGGAGACGGCGGCGCTGCTGCTGGTGCGGCCCGTCAGCGGCAGCGGCGCGCTGGCCGTCGGCTCCGATCTCATCAAAAGCTACGGCCCCGACTCCTATCTGGGCCGGGTGGCGGCGGTGATGCTGGGCAGCACGGAGACTACCTTTTACACCATCGCCGTCTATTTCGGCGCGGCGGGTATCACGAAAACCCGCTACACCATTCCCGCGGCTCTCACCGCCGATCTGGCGGGCTTTGCCGCCGCCGCCTTTGCCGTGCGGCTGTTTTTCGGCACATGAGGCGTCAAAAAGGGGCTGCCGCTGTTGGGCGGCAGCCCCAGGTCAGGTCAGAGGATTTACAGATAGTTTTCCGCCATATAGCGGGCCACATATACGCCGCTGGCGGAGGCGTGGGACAGGGAGTGGGTCACGCCGGAGCAGTCGCCGATGACAAACAGGCCTTTGTGGGGCGTTTCCAGATGCTCGTCAATGGCCACTTCCATGTTGTAGAACTTCACCTCCACGCCGTAGAGCAGGGTGTCGTCGTTGGCAGTGCCGGGGGCAATCTTATCCAGGGCGTATATCATCTCGATAATACCGTCCAAAATACGCTTGGGCATCACCAGACTCAGGTCGCCGGGCGTGGCGGTAAGGGTGGGGGTGATGAAACCCTCGTCGATGCGGGACTGGGTGGAGCGCCGGCCCCGGATGAGGTCACCGAAGCGTTGCACCATGACGCCGCCGCCGAGCATGTTGGAGAGGCGGGCAATGCTCTCGCCGTAGCCATTGCTGTCGTGGAAGGGCTCGGAGAAGTGCTTGGCCACCAAAAGAGCAAAGTTGGTATTGTCCGTATGCTTGGCAGGGTCTTCAAAGCTGTGGCCGTTGACGGTGATAATACCGTTGGTATTCTCGTTGACCACCACGCCGTGGGGATTCATGCAGAAGGTACGCACCAGATCCTCAAATTTGGAGGTGCGGTAGACGATCTTGCTTTCGTACAGCTCGTCGGTAAGGTGGGAAAACACCTCCGCCGGCAGCTCCACCCGCACGCCGATGTCCACCCGGTTGGATTTGGTGGGGATATTCATGTCCCGGCACACCGTCTCCATCCATTTGCTGCCGCTGCGGCCGGCGGAAATGACGCAGTTTTTCCCCGTAAAGGTGCCCTGCTCCGTGGTGACGGCATAACCGTCCGTGGTCTGCTCCACGCCGAGAACCGGCGTGTTAAAGAAAAATGTCACCCGCTCCGACAAATATTGATACAGATTCTCCAACACCACATAGTTGATGTCGGTACCCAGATGGCGCACGGAGGCCTCCAGCAGATGCAGTCCGTTCTGGACGCAGAGTTTTTTGATCTTGGTGTCCGCCGTGGAGTAAAGATGGGTGCCTGCCCCGCCGTACTGCAGGTTCAGGGCGTCCACGTAATTCATGAGGTCGATGGCCTCCTCCTTGCCGATATGCTCATAGAGGGTGCCGCCGAACTGGTTGGTAATATTATATTTGCCGTCAGAAAAGGCACCCGCACCGCCAAAGCCGCTCATAATGGCGCAGCTTTTGCACTTCAGGCAGGATTTCACCTTTTTGCCGTCAATGGGGCATTTCCGCTTTTCCAGAGGATTCCCCATTTCAAAAATAGCGATCTTCGCCTCCGGCCGCTTTTGCAGCAACTCATAGGCGCCGAAAATGCCGCCGGGGCCGGCTCCGATAAACATGACATCATATTGCATGGTATAAGCCTCCGTTTCAACATGGGGTGTTGTTTTACCGCTACTTATGATAGCACGGCTTTCATAAGACTGCAACCCCATTTTTCGGCAAATAAAACGGGCGGGACGGTGGACTCCTCCGTTATCCCGCCCGCCGCTGCTTTATTTTTCAATCAAGGGCAGATATTCCATAAATTTGGTATCCATGGCGCAGGTATACTGGGCGCAGTCGCAGAATTTTCCTACCGCCCGCTGGGATTTATCCACGGGCTGCAGTGTACCGGCGCCCGCCACGCAGCCGCCGGGGCAGGCCATGCCCTCCAACAGATAGCCGTCGTACTTCCCCGCCTTGGCCATCAGCAGCAGCTTTTTGCACTCCTCCAAGCCATCGGCGTGAGCCACCTTCACCTCCCGGGTGGGGTCGATGCGGTGGATGGCGTTGACCACGGCGGCGGCCACGCCCCCGGACATGGCAAAGCCCCGGGCGTCACTGCTGGCGGAGCTGAGGGCAGAATTCTCCGACATGGGAATGCGCTCCTTATCCACGCCCTTTGCGGCAAACATGCCCAGTACCTCTTCAAAGGTCAGCACGAAGTCCACCTCACTGCGGACGCTGCGGCGGCTGGCCTCCAGCTTTTTGGAATCGCAGGGCCCCACAAAGCAGACCTTGCAGCCGGGGTGCTTTTCCTTGATCATGCGGGCGGTGAGCACCATGGGCGTCAGTGCCACGGAAATATTGTGGGACAGTTCCGGAAACATCCGCTTGACAAGATCGCTCCAGGAGGGGCAACAGGAGGTGACCATAAATTTATGCTTTTCGGGCACCTCCTTCAAAAAGTCCTCAGCCTCCTCGATGACGCACAAATCCGCGCCAATGGCCACCTCATACACGTCCTTAAATCCCAGACGCCGGAAGGACGCCTGCATTTTACCGGGGATGGCGTCGGGGCCAAACTGCCCCACAAAGGCCGGTGCCAGCGCCACATAGACCGGCGTGCCGCTCTTAATGGCCATAATAGTCTGAAAGATCTGGCTTTTGTCGGAGATGGCGCCGAAAGGACAGGCCACCAGGCACTGGCCGCAGGAGGTGCACCGGTTCTGGTCGATGGTGGCCCAGCCGTTCTCCCCCGCGCTGATGCACTTGATGCCGCAGGCCTTGCGGCAGGGCCTCTCCTGGCGCACAATGGCGTTAAAGGGGCAGGCGGTAACACACTTGCCACACTTGATGCATTTCTCCTGATCCACATGGGCCTGCCCATTCTGGCGGTAGATGGCGCCCTTGGGGCAGATCTCCATGCAGGGGTGCTCCAGGCAGCCCTGGCAGACATCCGTCACTCGGATCACATTGTCAGGGCATTTATTGCAGGCAAATTTAATGACATTGATAAGGGGCGGCTCATAATATTTCTCCGCGATGACACTCTCTTCAATACCGTCGGAAATCTGACAGTACTCGGAAAATTTTCGGGGCGGCATACCCATGGCAAGCCGCAGCCGCTCCCCCACCACGGCCCGTTCATGAAAAATACTCTCACGGAAAGAGGCAACCTCCCCGGGTATAATCTCATAGGGTAAATTTTCAAGCCTTTTCTGGTAATCGCCGCCCTCGTAAGCCATCCGGGCGATTTCCGTAAAAACCTGGTGTCGTATCCGGGTTTTACCGGTCTCCATTCCGCGCATATCTGCCGCCTCCGTTTTATAATGAAGTAGTGACTGGAATTAATCTATTATGCTCATTTTTTCACAAAGTTCCGTCCGTGTCAACCCTATGTTTCGTCAGCCGACTATAAATCAGCTTTTTATACGGTTTATTTATGAAAATACCTGCCAAAACTGTCAAAAAAGCCTCGGCTTCCGGGCGGAAGGTCCGGTGAGCCGAGGCAATTTTTATCCCTGATAAGCCACCAGCAGAATTTTCCGGCCAAACTGGTCGGAAAGTGTCTGCTCGGCGGCGGAAAGGGCCGCCTTCTCGTGGGGGGTCAGGGGCGCATATTCGCTTGTCATCCCGATCCTTCCTTTCCCTTCTGATGGGAATAGTATGGCGTCAGGAGGGCTTGTTTATGCATTCTGCGGCCGAAACCGCGCCGGCGGTCATTGGCCGGCTGCAGTGGGCATTACGTTGGGGGAATCCTCCGCCTCTTCCCCGTTTATAAACAGTTCCTCCGCCCGCTGCTGGGCGAGAATCAGCCGTCTGTTCAGCCGGCTCAGTTCTTGTTCTGTATCCGTAATGGTATTGAACAAAAGCAAATATTCCCTGCTGATGTTTTCCATATCGTCACCGTTCCTTTCTGTTGCATACATCTTGTGGTTTTTTCCTTCTTTGCAGTCGTTATCATACTACATCCGGGTAACGAAAATGGTCGAATTTTGTCGCAGTTAAAAGAAAATAAAGAAATTAGAGTTAAATTAAGGGAAAACAGGTATTTGAGTTTATTCCAGCAGGAAATCCATTACCACTTCTTTAAAATGGAGAAGGGACATTCCGCCCCGGTTCATTCTTTCCGCCAGAAAAAACAGCGGCTCCCGCCGCGGGGCAATGTCCCGGAGGCGGCAAAGGATCCCCTGTTCGTCCCGTGCCTCTATTCCATACGCGGTGTATGCCAGCCCCTCCTGGCTCACCGCATTTTCGGAAAAAACTAAATAAAACGGGTTCGCGGTTAAGCGCAAAATATCCATTAAGTTTATTCTCCCTCTCAAATACTATATTTTTCTTGAAATGTGGCGATTTACAGTATAAAATATGTTTTATAAAGAATAAATCCTGAAAATTGCAATAATAAATTGAACACTCTGATAAA
>JAAXZS010000134.1 GCA_012719745.1 Clostridiales bacterium
CGAATTAGCTAATATTATTAGCGGCCAGGCTGCTATGGAGTTGAGTTTGCAAGGACATCGTTTAGATTTAAGCCCTCCGGCTTTGTTTACCGGGCACGGTGTACTTTCATCTAGTTTCCAGAATTACTTAGTAGGTATACCTCTAGAAAGTGCGTTAGGTCATTTTGAAATCGATTTAGCTATATCTGAACAAAAATAAGCGAACCCAAAAAGTCAGAATTGGAGCGGGCTATCCCGCTCTATTTTAATAGAAGAAATTACGGTGAGTGTAGTGAACGGACCGAACAATACTAAATGGATATTACCTGAAACGGACCAGACTACCCTGACCGCTTTAGCAGAGGCGGCCGGGGTTTCGGTTTTGCCGGCCCAAATCCTATACCAACGTGGTTACCAATCTCCTGGTGCTATTCAAGCTTTTCTGGCTAAAGATGCTAGGCAGCTTCACGATCCATTCCTTTTGCCCCAGGTACAAGCAGCTGTAGAACGGATCTTGCAGGCCCGAGAAACCGGGGAAAATGTAGTAATTTACGGTGATTATGATTGTGATGGAGTTACTAGTACTTTTACCCTTTTAACGACGTTGCGATCTTTAGGGATTGCTACCGACTACTATATTCCTAACCGCTTAGACGAAGGATACGGTTTAAATGCTGAGGCCATTGTTGAGTTGGCTAAAAAATATAGCCTGTTGGTTACAGTTGATTGTGGTATTACCGCTTGTACAGAGGTGGAATTAGCCAACCAGTTAGGGTTAGATGTAATAGTTACCGATCACCATACCCCCAAACCGGAGCTACCAGCGGCCCACGCAGTACTTAACCCCAAAATACCAGGCGGCACTTACCCTTTTTCGGAATTAGCTGGGGTTGGCGTAGCCTATAAGTTGGCTCAGGCTTTATGGAAGGTTGGAGGGGTACCAGGATCCTCCTTTCCCGTACCGTTATCCATAGTAATGCTGGGCACCGTTGCTGACCTAGTTCCCTTAGTCGATGAAAATCGGACGCTAGTTGCCTTAGGATTAGCCGATTTACCTAGGTCTGCTAATCTGGGTCTCCAGGCTTTAATCGAACAAACCCGGTATAATCCGGCTGAGATTACAGCGGGACAAGTCGGCTTTAATTTGGCACCACGGATTAATGCGGCTGGCCGGCTAGGGCAGGCGGATTTAGCCCTTGAACTCCTATTAACGACTGACCCAGGTAAGGCCCAGAGTTTGGCTCAGCAGCTTACGGAGCTTAACAATCACCGACAGACTATTGAAGCAGAGATTTTGCAGCAGGCCCTGGAAGCGGTTGAATTGACCTGGCACCCCGAAGACAAGGCGATTGTTGTTGCTGGTGTTGGCTGGCACAGTGGGGTTGTTGGCATTGTGGCTTCCCGGTTAGTAGAGATATATTATCGTCCGGTAGTTGTAATTAGCTTAGATGGCACAGAAGGGCACGGTTCCGCTCGGAGCATCCCTGGCCTAAATATTTACACGGCTTTAACGCAGTGTGCCGATTGTTTACAGGGCTTTGGCGGTCATAGTGGTGCAGCCGGTTTAACCATTGCAGCCGATAAGGTTGATGAATTCAGAGAAAGACTCTCCCAAGTAGTAGATAGTATGCTAACCCCGGAGGATTTGATCCCCCAGGTACAGATCGCAGCTATGGCTGAGGTTAGTGATTTAA